>NZ_CP109151.1:1828333-2133055 GCF_035920385.1 Micromonospora sp. NBC_01739
GTACAGGCCGGTGGTGGGTTCGGCGGCGAGCCACAGCGCGGTGAGGCCGAGAGCGACGACGGTCAGCCGGCGAGGCAATGTTCGGCGTCGCAGGCGATACCCTGCCCAGCCGGTGAGGAGCCAGCCGATGACGGCGCCGACGAGTCCGCCCAGCATGATCGCCACCGGTTCGGCCCTTGAGGACCAACGCTCGGAAAAGTCCCGTTAGGCAAGATCAGGTCTAGTGACGTGAAAGGGTGCCGCGTACGGTGATCGCTTGTGTCGTCATCGGTGAGCTTCTTGTCGCAAGCGGAGATGGACGGGTTTGGCCGGTACGCCGAGACGCCGCCGGGCCGGGAGACGCTGGAGCGGTTCTTCTTCCTTGATGACGCGGATCGTGACCTGGTCGCGGAGCATCGTGGGACGCACTCACGGTTGGGGTTCGCCCTGCAATTGGTGACGGTTCGTCACGTCGGCCGGTTTTTGGCGGACCCGTTGGACGTGCCGACGCCGGTGGTGGATTACTTGGCGGTGCAGCTACAGATCGACGATCCGTCGTCTGTAAAGCGGTACTTGGAGCGGCGGAACACCCGGTATGAGCACCAGGCAGAGATCGCCCAGGTGTACGGATATCGGGACTTCGCTGCGGCCGAGGGCGAGTTCCTGCGGTGGCTGGATGATCAGGCGTGGATCACCGGTGACGGGCCGAAGGCGTTGTTCTACGCCGCGGTGGCGTGGCTGCGCCTGCAGCGGGTCTTGCTGCCGGGGGTCAGCACCCTGGCGGAGGTCGTCGCCAGTGTGCGCAACGCGGCCCAACAGCGGCTGTACACGATGTTGGCGCAGGCGGTCAGCGCGCAGCAGGCGGTGGAGCTGGAACGGATTCTGCGGGTGCCGGAGGGCCGGCGCCGCTCGCAGCTTGACCTGTGGCGTCACGCCGAGCGCAGCACGACGGGTAAGGGGATGAGCGCGGCGCTGCACCGGGTAATGGAGATCGCCGGGTTGGGGATGCGGACGGTCGACGTGCCGGCGGTGCCGGCACGTCGGGTGATCGGCTTGGCCCGCTATGGGATGGCGGCCAAGGCGCCGAAGTTGGCCGGGCACCCGTACGAGCGCAGGTTGGCGACGTTGCTGGCCACGGTGCGGTGGCTGGAGGTGCAGGCCACCGACGACGCCCTTGAGCTGTTCGACGTGTTCATGACCAACGAGTTGATCGGCCGGGCGGGTAAGTACGCGGACAAGCAGAAGCTGAGCCGCTTGCCGGGGCAGTCACGGCACGTCGCGGTGCTGGCCCGGGCGGTGCAGGTGTTGTTCGAGGCCGATGGTTGGGGCGAGGCGGTGCCTCTGGATCTGGTGTGGGAGGCGATCGACACCGCGGTCGGGTCGCGTGCCCGGCTGGCCGCCGCGGTGGCCGGAGTGCAGGAGATGATTCCGCCGCCGGCGGCGGATGTGCACGGGCAGTGGCGGGCGCAGGTGGTGGAACGCTTCGCCACGGTGCGCCCGTTCGTGCGGCTGCTGTGCGAGGTGATCGAGTTCGGGGCGACGGTGGACGCCGCCCCGGTGCTGGCCGCGATGCGCGATCTGGCGCACCTGCTGGAGACGCGCCCGAGCGAGCGGGTGCCGAAGGGGTATCTGGACGCGCGGAAGGTCAACGTCGACCTGGTGCCCAAGGGCTGGTGGCAGCAGCTGGTCTTCGCCAAGGACCGCCCGGCCGGCACCGTGGACCGCAACGCGTACGTGTTCTGCGTGCTGGAGCTGTTTCACACCGCGCTCAAGCACCGCGACATATACGCGGTCGTCTCCGACCGGTGGGCCGATCCGCGAGCCAAGCTGCTGACCGGCGCCCGCTGGCAGCAGACCCGGGGGCCGGCGCTGTCGGCGCTCCAGCTTCCCGAACGTCCCGATGAGCTGCTCGACGAGCTGACCGGCACCGTCGACGCCGCGTGGCGGGCCGCCGCCGGTGGGATCGTGCCGGACGGGCCGGTTACCGTCGACGCCGACGGCCGGCTGCACCTGGCCAAGGACGACGCCCTGGACGAGCCGCCCAGCCTGGTCGACCTGCGGGCGCGCACCTCCGCGATGCTGCCCGAGGTCGACCTGCCCGAGATGATCCTGGAACTGATGGCGCTGTACCCAGGGTTCCCGGCGGCGTTCACCTCGATCTCCGGTAGCACGTCGCGGCTGGCCGACCTGCACGTCTCGGTCGCGGCGCTGTTGGCCGCGCATGCGCTCAACGTCGGCTTCGGCCCGGTGACCGCCGGCGCGGACGCGCTCACCCGCGACCGGCTGGCCCACGTCGACCAGTACTACCTGCGCCCGGACTGCTACCGCGGCGCCAACGCCGTGTTCATCGACGCCCAGGCCGAGCTCGGCCTGGCGCAGCTGTTCGGCGGCGGTGTCGTCGCCGCGGTCGACGGGATGCGTTTCGTGGTCCCGGTGCGCAGCATCGACGCCCGGCCGAACCCGAAGTACTTCGCCCGCAAACGCGGCGTGACCTGGCTCAACATGATCTCGGATCAGGCCATCGGCCTGACCGGGCGGGTGCTGTCGGGCACCCCCCGCGACACCCTGCACTTCGTCGACCTCGTCTACGACCCGCACGGCGGGCCCCGCCCCGAGGTCCTGATCACCGACGCCGGCTCATACTCGGACCTGGTCTTCGGCATCGTCACCCTGCTCGGCTTCGACTACCGGCCGGTGCTGGCCGACCTGCCCGACACCAAGTAGTGGCGCATCGACGCCGCCGCGGACTACGGCTACCTGGACCGCACCGCCCGGGGCCGCAGCGATCTGGGCAAGATCGCCCGGCACTGGCCGGACATCTTGCGGGTGGTCGCTTCCATCCACACCCGGGAGATATCCGCCCACGACGCGATCCGGGTGCTGCAACGCGACGGCCGGCTCAACGCCCTCGGCGAGGCGATCGCCCACTACGGCAGGATCTTCAAGACCCTGCACGTGTTGACCCTGGTCGAGGACCCCGCATACCGGCGGGAGATGAAGCGGATGCGCAACCTGCAGGAGCAGCGCCACGGCCTGGGCCGCAAGGTGTTCCACGGCCGTAAGGGTGAGGTGTACCGGGCGTACCACGACGGCATGGAAGACCAACTCGGCGCCCTCGGCCTGGTCCTCAACTGCGTGACCCTGTGGAACACCCTCTACCTCGATCACGCCCTGGACACCCTGCGAACCCAGGGCTACCCGGTGCGCGACGCCGACGCGGCCCGCCTGTCGGTCTACCAGCACGCGCACCTCAACGTCCACGGCCACTACTCGTTCGTGCTTCCCGACCTCGCCGGCGGGCGGCGCCCACTGCGCAACCCCGACCAGCGGTAAGGCCGCTGGGGAGCATCGAAACGGAAGTCACGCTAGGTCCGGGCCGCGTCCGCAGCGAATGCCGGAGACGGGGCCGGGCCCTCGGCAACACGCAGGCCCCTCCCGCTTGTTGACAGGCTGCACCCATGAGGTGTACCACGAGTTACATCGATACTCGTGGAGGTGGTTGTTGTGACCAGAGCCCATAGGCTTAAAACCCTGCGCCGCGCATCCGTCGCTGCGTGCTGTGCCGCTGCGGTGTTCCTCGGCGCGATGCCCACCGCCGCGGTGGCATCACCAGCAGCATCGGTGGCGTCGCAGCCGTCATCGCCCTCGCGGGCGGGTCACTTCGCGCCCTACCCGGGTGGGGTCAGCCCTCAGACGGAGTCGTCGAACATCACAGCCGGCGGCTGCACGTACCGGCAGGCCGTTGATGACCCGCACCCGTCCAGCGGGGAAACCTCCGTTCACGGCTGGTGGATCAAGGTCTCCGGCAGTTGCCCCGATAAATCAGACGTGTCGGTGGATCTGCAGGCCTACTTCTGTGACTCCTTCTCGTGCTACTGGGTGACGGTCGGGTCGGGCAGCGGCAGATACGCCCCCGGGGGTGGCTCCGGTAGCCGCGCCACTGGGAGAAAGACGTGCTCGAACTCCTCGACGGTCGGCTGGCGCGGCGTCGTGGACGTGGACCTACCCGGGATTATCGACCCGTCCGGCACCACTACGGGGACCGTTCAGAACCTCGCGTGCAGCCCCTGACCCGCCTCTGCGCCAATTCGGACCCCGTGGACGGCAAGGCTTGTTTCAATAGGGCGGGCTCCAGCCGCACCAGCGTCGGAGTGCGTCGCAGTAGCTGATCGGGGTTGAACGGTCTACCCGCGATGAGCACCGAGGCGACAACGCGGGACCACCGAGGAAGTGAGCGACGTGAAGAGCGGTTGGCATGCGCACCCAGACGCCGCTGACGATCACACCGATCTTCGCCCGGTCAACCCAGGACGAGTCGTAGGGCTGGGTGCGATCTGCGACATCCGACCGGAACGCCTTGACGATCCGGACGCCCAGAGCTTCTCGGTCAGCGAGTTCGCCGCGCTCGATGACGGCCGCCGCGTGATCTTGCATAATGCTCGTGGCTTCACAATCAGTCAGACGTCCGGTAGCACACGCGACGATGCTGTTCCGGACCACGTGGCCCGGGACAGCATCGTCCGCGCGACGTTGAACGCCGTTCTTCCTGACGACGACGAGAACCCCGAGGCACACCCGTGGGCGGAGTTGGCCGACCTGGCTCGGGCTCGCGGCCTGAAGGTCTCTGCGGAAGACCTGCGCGGTCTTCCATACGACGTGAACCTCACCGACGACGTGCTTCGCTGGCTCGCAAACCCCTGAGGCCGACGACGTGTCGAGGCGCTGATGGCCAAGCCCGACGAGCAGCTGGCTTGGGAATCGCTGCTTGGCCGGCCGCCGGCCTGGTCGTGCTGACGCCTACCGGCGGCGGGTGGTCGGGTCGCGGTGCTGCTGCCAGCGGCGCAGCGCCTCCGGTGACACCCGGGCGTAGCGGGCCAGGGACGCCACCGAGGTGTGCCCGGAGAACGACAGCAGGGTGGAGGTGTTCGCCCCGTCCTCCGCGGCGTGGGTCAGCGCGGAGTGCCGCAGCTGGTGCAGGGTGGCCCCGCCGGTGATCTCGGTGAAGCGTTCGGCTGCGCGGCGATAGGACAGGCGGGCCTGCCCGGTCGGCTCGTAGACGTCGGCCGGGGCCAGGGGCACCCGGGCGCGGCGGTCGGTGAGGAACACCGGACCGCCGGCCCGCCCTTGGAGCAGGCGAGGCAGCAGCCGGGCGGTGCCGGTCTGCCACACGATCACGTCGACCGCGTTGCCCTTGCGGCGCACCTTCGCACACCGGTTGCGCAGGTCGAGGTCCTCCACGTCGAGCGCAAGGACCTCGCCGGCGCGGGCAGCGCTCTCGTACAGCAGCCGCCACAGCGTCCGCTCCCGCAGCGGCAGGTCCTCCCGGCCCAGCAGCGCGCTGATCTCCTCCCGGCCCAGCGCCCGGGTCCGGTCCGGCGCCCGGCCGCGCCGGCGCAACGCCCGGCTCGGATCGCCGGCCAGCCAGTCCTGTTCCCGCCAGTAGCCGATCGCCGAGCGCAGGGTGTCCAGGTTGCGGTTGAACGTGGCCGGCGCCCGCTCACCCCACCGGCCCGTGAACCAGGCAACCAGTTCCGTTGCGGCGGCCGGGGTGTCGAGCGTTGCGAGGGGGGTGGCCGGGCCCAGGTGCTCGCGCACCTGCCGCAGCGTCGAGGCGTAGACCCGACGGGTACCGGTGGTCTCCGGATGATCGAGGGTCGCCAGGAAGCCGTCGATCGCCTCGACCACCGACGGCCCCGCCACCGGGCGCAGCCGACGCACCGTACCCACCCGAACCACCTCCCGCCCTATCGCAGAAAAGCACGGCCAGTCGGCACCGCATCGGTTGCCTTCGGATCCAGGTCACCGCTCCCGATCCGGCACTCTATCGCAGAAAACCAGTAGCTTTCTGCGATAGCACCACCAAGGCCGGCCGTCAATAAGGGGGCGTCCCTCCGCCAGACCCCAACTCGAGTGCCCGCTAATTGATCTTGCCTAACGGGACTTCTCCGAGCGTTGGTCCTCAAGGGCCGGTTCCCAGCGCGGCCCGGTGACCCCAAGGTGAGTCGCCAGACTCGTACCCGCCGCATCGGGCGTCAGAATAGTGACGGCGGATACGGTGACGACGGCACCATCCTTGGTCGCGTAGAACTCTTCAGAGGCTGCCTCCAGATGCCTGCCATCTCGGTCGACCGGGGCTCCGGAATACATCTCCCTGCCGCCGGGGGTCCAGCCCTCGGCCTGCAGGCGGGCCTTTGCTGCTTCGAGCGTCCAATCTGATGACTGCTCGTCGGCGACGATGACACCATTGCTTTGGGGATTTCCCATCCAGTCATCACGACTGAGTTCAGGTGCCCGCAATGGGACACCCCGAACCGCTTCGGCAGTCTGGATGGCCGATGCGTCGGACGGCAGCGCGACCGCCTGCCAGGCCAGCCACGAGCCCACGCCTGCTCCTACGGCTCCGAGGATCACGGCCGATAGCACGGCCGCCACCACCGCCATACGGCCGATCGGCAGCCGGAACCACTGCCGCACGGCCCCGCGCAGCAAATCCACCACGTCGGCGCGGGCGGGCATCCGACGGTCCGGCTCGGCGGAGTCCATCAACATGGTGAGGAACTCCTCGCCGTGGGCGCGGCGGTACCCGATCGGATATGCCCACAGCAGCCGCCGGTACCAGCGTTCCAGCCGAACGTGCGCCGACGGTTCCCCCATGACCTCCCCCGAGGCGGTCATGGGCGAGCCCCGAACGGGGCGGCCGTGAATCCGAACGCCACGTTCGGTCGCGCCTGTAGTCGGTTTTCCGCCGCCTCCGCGTGCTTGCGCAGGCGGCGGGCCTGCTCGGCAAGCCTGCCGGCACCCGCGTCCGTGAGCCGGTAGTAGCGACGAAGCCGCCCGTCGACGACCTCCAGATGTTCGAGTTCATCACGATCGGCCGGCCGGTGGCGCTGCGCTGCCTAAACCGGCTGACCGCCCTTGGCTTCGGCGGCTTCGACCTGGCCCTCGGTGACACCAAGACCCTGACCCTCGGTGGCTGGGTCGACGCCACCGAGATGGCCACCCACCTGCTCACCCTGCCGCACGAGACCAACTCCGGCGACGTCTACTGCGTCCCCGGCGACCAACCGTAGCTGCCCGGCGGCGGTCGACCTGGGCGGGGACGACGAAATGCCGCCCGTGACCAGCCGAGCTGGCTGGAGGCCGGGTCGGGCTGGTTCGGCGGCTGCTACGACGGCACCCTGTCGGTGTCGGGCCATAGCATGAGCCGATGCTGTCCCAGATCAACGGACTGTCGCGACATTTCACTGAGGAGACCCTGCGGGCCTACCTGCTGAGCCGCTCCACGCGTGCCGACAACGGATGCCTCGTCGTGCGTGGCTATGGCCCTCAGCGCGGCGTGTATCAGAAACTGGCCGGTCGGGCCTGGGCGCACATCGCCGCATACGTGGTCTTCGTCGGTGGCTACGACCCTACCTTTGAGGTCCACCACGACTGCGGTACCCCGGACTGCATCGAGCCCAGCCATCTGCGTCAGCTCAGCCACGCGGACAACTGCCGGGAACGTACCCAACGTCCGCAGTGCCGCAACGGCCACGACCGGGAAACCGATCCCGTGACGGGCAGACTGCGGCGGGCCTGTCGAGCCTGCAACCGACAGGCCCAGCAGCGGTGGCGCGAGCGCCAAGCCGCAACGGTCGCCGACGCCCGCGCCACGTACGGACGCCAGCCGTCCTGATTGCCCAGGCGAGTTGCCGCGGTCTCGTCAGGCCACAGCCGTGACCCGACGAAGACGACGCCTTGGGACAGCAGCACGCATACACCATCGCAACTGATTACGCACAATAACAGTCATTATGATGCGTGCCCGATATACCCACTTTGTGGCGGTGAATTACTGGATTGATGAGCAAAGTAATCCAGTAATTCAGACGGGTGGAGTGACCGGCAGTCGCTCGGTCGTTCCTGGATCTCGGTCACGTGGGGGACGCGGCGTCAGCGCCCGGGCGTCGACGGTGATGCTCGTGGATCAGCCGGAGTGACGCGGCTGGTGAAGGGTGCGTCCGGGCCGCATGGGCCGGGAAGTCGGTCGTCCGTCGCTGACGATCGGCTATATCCATGTGCGCGTGTCCCTTCATCACGGCTACGAAGTAGGCATGACCAACGAGGTGACCATTCCCCTGCTGCCCTGCGCGTCGATCGACGACGTCGTCGCCTTCTAGGCCCGGCGCTTGGGTAGCTGTCCCAGCCCGCCAAATCTTTGATCTTGACAGGCGGCCCGTTCAGGCTGCCTGGTCACGCGCGGCGCTGATGCGGAACGGGTGGGTGTACTCGGCGCTGCAGCCGGTGCACCAGGCTCGAAACAGCAGGCTGGTCGCGGTGTCGACGGGACTCGGTGTCACCTCGTAGCGGGTGTCTTCGATCAGGGTGTAGAGGTGCCGCCAGCGGATCGGGCAGAGGCAGGCGGTCCCAGCCGACTTCGCCACCGAGGCCGGCATGACCGTCATCGCCTCCCGGGTCGACATCGTCGCGCGGTGGGGCGACGGGCCGCTCACCGAGCAGTGGTGCCAGACCGTGGCGGACGAACTGGCCCGGCAGGCCACTGGAGCATGAGCATCATCCCCCCGCCCGCCGACGGCGACTTGCTCGCGCCCACCCCGCTCGCCGGCGTGCTCGTCGGCTACGGCCGGGTCTCCACCCGGGAGCAGAACCTCGCCCGCCAGCAGGCCGCGCTCACCGCGGCCGGCTGCGGCAAGTGCTTCTTCGACAGGGCCAGCGGAAAGAACGCCGACCGGCCCGGCCTGCACGACGCGTTCGAGTACCTACGCCCCGGCGACGCGCTCACCGTAGTGTCCCTGGACCGGCTCGGCCGCTCCTCGGCAGGCTCAAGCGTCGCGGGGTCGGGTTCCAGTCCCTGCACGAGAAGCTGGACACCACCACCACCGCCGGGGGGATGTTCGTCTTCCACGTCTTCGCCGCCCTGGCCGAGTTCATCCGCACCATCATCGTGGCCAACACCAACGAGGGCCTGGCCGCCGCCCGCGCCCGAGGACAACGCCTCGGCCGCCCACCGGCGATGACCCCGGAGAAGGTCGCCTACGCGCTCCAGCTCCTCGCCGAGCCGGACCGGTCGATGTCGTCGATCGCCAAACTGCTCGGTATCTCCCGCAGCACCCTCTACAAGGCCCTGCCCGAACTCGTGCCACCGCAGCTCGCCCGGGAACGCCTGGCGGCGCAGATCGCCGCCCTGCCCGCCGACGTCCGCCCTGGGCCGCCGACGATCCACCAGTACGACGCCCTGCTCAGCGGCACGCCGGCCGCGTCGTGACCACCGAACCGGGTGAGGTCGAGCCGACCGGCTGGCGGCTCGCGCGAGAGCTGGCCGTCGCCTTCTGGCGCGAGATGCGCGCCGGTCCGCAACCGCTGCCGGTGCTCTACATCGCCTGCGACGGCTGCGGCCAGGTCACCCCGCACAACCGGGTGCAGAAGATCATGAGCATCCGGGACGGAGTGTTCACCGGCTCGCCACCGGAAACCGTCTGCGAGGCGTGCGACCACGCCCAACCCCGGGTCGTCGACGACGAGGTACCCACCGACACCACGGTCGTCTGCACCGGCCGCCGGTTCCGACGCTTCGGCTTCAAGCGCCGGCGCAAGCCGTGTGAGGAGTCGTTCAGCGTTCCGGCCGCTGCGGCCCTGGTCATTTGCCCGTGGTGCGTGACGGTCCAGCCCGGGCCGGGTCGCCGCTGACCCCGCCCGGTCCCGTTCTTCGCACGTCACAAAAATCTGCCTCCTGGCGGGAATAGACCGTCGGCGCTATTGCGCTGGCGTATCGCGCAGCCGCATCTCCGTGCGGGCAGTCGATCGCGAGGAGCCGATTTGACCAACGTGGACTTTCACGCCAAGTGCGAGTCGTACGTCCGGATCTCGATCAAAGACCTCAACGGCAAGTACGGCGTCTACCTGGACACCGACCACCCCGACGAGCGCAGCTACCCCGGTGTAAAGGTCGCCGCGTGCGAACTCGCCGCCGGCCACCAGGGCGAGTGCGAGATGTTCGTCGAGGGCGAGGGCGGCCACAACGGCGAGCCTTGAGGGCGGCCAGCATCCCACCGGCGATCAGGTCCGCGTCGGCGGCGAGGTCCGCACTGCCCTCGAACGTCATCCCGGTCGTCACGGCACCGGCCGGCAGCAGCTGCGGCCCAGCCCACTGACCCGAGCCAACATCTGCCATCGAAGTTCTTCTAAATAGTCGTCTATTGCGATGGTGACGGAAACCACGAGTATCGCCTCGTGACGACAGGCTGGGCTGCGGGTGGCGCCTATTCGCAAGATGTTCAGTCGCTGAACTACGTGAGGTTCACCTGCTGAGAACAGCGCCGATCGAACAGCAGAACTGAGCGAGGAAGTGTGGGCCCAGGCCTGCACTTCCTCGCTCAGTCGTTGGCCGCTCAACCGTTGGATACGATTGCCGTCATGGCGCAAATCAACCTCAGACATTTCACCTCAGCCGTTCACGAGCAGGCAGATGAGTGGGAGAACGTCGGTGTGCGCTGGAGCCTTACCGTCGGATCCGAGCGAGACGGACGAGTGGCCTCGATCACTTGCGAAACCGGTCAGGTAGCTGTCCATCTTAGTGTCAGAGGGGATGGTCACGCCGAAATGAAGGTGATCAAGCAGCCTGCCAGGCAATCGAGCCTATACCACTACCGCCTGGCAACCGCTGGCGACGCCACAGCCTGCCTGAGCGAACTCACCCGGCAGATCATCCCGTCAGATTGACGTTCGGTCCGATCCTCCGGACTGCGCTTCCCTGGAAGCAAGCTGGCTGGTGACGTGCCCCGGGCGGCTTGCTTCCAGACTGCTTCGGGTGTTGGTACGAGAAGACCCAGGTCAACCCGGACGCCTCCGGCGACCTGAAGCCGGGCGACCAGTTGCCGTCCGCCGCCGCACTGCAACGGCAGTACAAGGTCAACGGCAGTACAAGGTCAGCGACACCGTCGTCCGCTCAGCGATGCTCACGATGCGCGGAGAGGGCCTCATCAATGGGGCACCAGGGCAAGGGAACCTACGTGCGCGGGCCCGCCGCCGAATAACCGATCACCCGTAACGCCAGAGCCCTCCAGGCGCACCCCCGTGGAGGGCTCGGGAAACTCCAGAAACGGTCGGGCGGCGTCGCGCTGGACGGCGTTGTCGATGGCCCGGTGCAGGTCGGCCAGCCGGACGGTGACGGTCTCGCTGCCGGACGCGGCCGCCAGGGCCGCCTCGACGTACTCGCGGATCGGCTCGCTCGGGGTGATCCGACACCCAACCACGGCGCCATCAGACTCTGCCAGTCCTTCACCTCGCACATCAATGTAGACATAATGAATCGTCACCGAGAGCCACCGACACAAAGTGCTAAGTGATCATTGGCCTTGTGCGGTCGACGGTGCGGTGTCGTAGTCGAGGCGGGTGTCGAGGTCGAGTTGGAACGTGCCGTGCAGTGCCACGTTTGACCAGAACAGCGGGGTGAGTCCGCGTAGGTCGTGTTGGGTGAGTCGGCCGGCCCACTCGGGTTCGGTCAGAACCCGGTCGACCAGGCGGGTGTTGACCAGCACCAGCGCGGATTGCAGTAGGTGCAGGGCGAGCATGGAGATCTCCTGGGCCTCGCGGTCGGCGCCGGGTAGTTCGGCTTCGCGGCCGTAGTGGATGGCGACGTTCGCCGAGTTCCACTGCTCGACGACCTGCAAGCCCTCGTGGATCTCGCGGCGCAGCGCGGGGTCGGCGAAATAGTCGGCGATGAACGCTGTGCGGACAGCGCGGCCGAGTTCCTCGATCGCCGCGAGGGTGGGGTGCTTCGGGCCGCGGCCGTTGAAGCGGCGCAGGATCTGCTCGGCCTCGGCGGTGCCCAGCTGCAACGCCCGCGCGTACTTGATCATCTGGTCGTACTGCTGGGTGATCAGATCCCAGTTGATCGCTCGGGTGAGCACCGGCTCCAGGCCGGCGTAGGTAGCCCCGTCGTGGGGTCGGTAGAGCCTCGCCGAACCGATGTTCTTCAGCCGGGGCAGCAGCCGGTAGCCGAGCAGGTGGGTGAACGCGAACCCGACCACGGAGGCGCCGTGGGTGTCGGTGTAGTTGGCGGTGATCTGCGACTCCCGGCGCACCGCAACACCCTGACAGACCACGACCAACACCCCGACACACGGGTACACGCCACGTCGATACCCTGACCGTCGACACCCGTCGAGGACGACACAAAGGACCCTCATGCGCAGGTGGGTACGGTACGAAGCCCCGATCATGGTCTGCGTCGAACTCGGCGACGACGGTTACACCGGCAAGGTCGTCAACGTCGTCCTCGGCGACGAACACGACGACCTCAACCTCGCCCGCGACTACCGCGGCCACTTCCTCATCTACGACGGGACCATGGAACGCGTCTCCGTCGACGAACGCGCCGCCACCCGCGCCATCACCATCGCCGAGCACCGCGAATGGCCCGACCGGCTCGACTGGGACGAAGGCCCCGACGCCCTGCGCTACCCCGACCTCTACACCCCCGCCGAGCCTGACGACCAAGACGACGAGGAAGACGACCTCGAACCCCTCGACCTCCACGAGCGCGACACCATCGGCTGACAAACACACCGGAACGGCCCGAGAGCAGCACTTCGCTCTCGGGCCGTTCCACGTCCCCGCCCCCGACATCCAGATCAAAGATTTGGCGGGCTGGGGCAGCTACCCAAGCGCCGGGCCTTCTACGCGGTGCTCGGTTTCCACACCACGTACCAGCAGCGCAAAGCCCACCCGGCCGTGGGGTTACAACGTGAAGATCTGAATCTGCAGTTCTTCGAGATCGCGGGGTTCGATCCGGCGCAGTCCTACGGTTCGTGCATCGTGCTGACCTCCGACACGGGACAGCTGTACCGGGCTTTCGCGGCGGGCATGCGCGCCGCGTACGGCAAGGTGTTGGTCTCCGGGACGCCGCGGATGACCCGGCCCCGGGCGCGGAAGAACGCCGACGGGCTGAGCGGCTTCAGCGTCATCGATCCAGGCGGCAACTGGATCCGCTTCTTCCAGAACACCCCGGCCTCCCCCGCGCCGGCGCCGACCGGGCGGCTGGGCAAGGCGATGGCGAACGCCGTCGTGCAGGCCGACTCCAGAGGAGACGCCCGACAGGAGGCCCGGATTCTCGACAGCGCATTGGCCCATCCCGAGCCGGATGACGACCCGGTCGCGTTGGTGGAGGCGCTCGTCTACCGCGCTGAGGTGGCGATGGTCCTGAACGATCCGACCACGGCGGCCGAGATGCTGGCCCGCGTCGACCGTGTCGCTCTGAGCGCGGACGAAACCGTACGGGCCGCTGCTGCGTATGAGGCCGCTACCGACCTTGCGGCAGCCCTGTCCGGGCCGACAGCGGTGACCACCTCGGCTGAAGTCGGTGCACCTGGTCGATGACGGCCGCCAGGAGGGTAGTGAGGGCCGGCGGGGGTGGGGTGTCGCGGGTGACCGCGACCAGCCGCCGGTTCAGGGTGGTCTCGGTGATGTCCCGGATGGCCAGGGTGGGGTCGCCGTCGGGCAGGGTGAGGGCCGGCATCAGCGAGACCACCCCGGCGGTACGGACAAGTTCCAGTTGCACGTCGGCGTCGCTGGCGCGATGCCGCAGGTCGGGTTCGTAACCACCCAGGGCGCGGCAGGTGCCGACGACCATGGCGTGGTGACCGGTGCCCTCGGCCGAGGCGGTCCAGATGGCGGTGCGTAGCTCGGCCACCGCTACGGGACCCCCGGGGCGGGCGAGCGGGTGGTCGGCCGGCAGCACGATCTTCAGGGGTTCCTCCAGCAGGAGGGTGAAACGCAGTCCGGCCGGGCGGGGGCGGGGGTGACCGTCGTACTCGTCCCCGATGACCAGATCCACCGCCCCCAGCCGCAGACCGGGCAGCGACTGTTCCAGTTCCAACTCGAAGATCTCCACCCGGATCTGCGGATTGTCGGCCCGCAGGCGTACCAGGGCAGGCACCAGCAGGCGCCGGGCCGCCGATTGCAGGCCGCCGGCGCGTACGGTGCCCCGGACCTGGTCGCCCAGGGCCGCCAGGTCGGCCGCCGCCGCCTCGGCCGCCGACAGCAGCACCCGGGCGTGCTGCACCAGCAGTCGCCCGGCGTCGGTGAGCCGTACCCCCCGCCCGGCCCGGGCTAGCAACCGGGCGCCGACCTCCTTCTCCAGCAGGGTCAGCTGCTGGGACACCGTGGAGGGGCTGTAGCCCAGGGCGGCGGCGACGGCGGCCAGGGTGCCGCGCTCCTCGAACTCCCGCAGGAACCGCAGCCGACGAAGATCCATTTCGATCATGCGGGAATCCTAATGATTCAGCTACGGGAATCATCACTGGACCTGAGGGGTCAGTCTCAAGATCATTGGCAGCCATGGGTGCAGCACTGTGTCTTCTCTCCGCGGCCTGCTTCGGCGCGATGGCGATCTTCGGGAAGCTCGCGTACGACGCCGGGGTGCCACCGGCCGCGTTGCTGCTGGTGCGCTTCAGCCTGGCCGCCGTCCTGCTGGGGATGATGCTGCTGGTGCGGCCGGGCCTACGCCGTCGGGGACCGGACCTGCGCGGCGGCGACAAGCCCGTCCGGCCGATGACCCGGGGGCGGGTGCTGGCCATCGCCGTCGGCCTGGGTGCCATCGGGTACGCCACCCAGGCCAGCCTGTTCTTCTCCGCGTTGGAACTGATGGACGCGTCCCTGCTGGCCCTGATCCTCTACACCTACCCGGTGATGGTGACCGTGGCGGCGGTGTCCCTCGGTCGTGACCGGCTGACCCCCACCCGCGGTGTCGCCCTGGCCGCCGCCACGGTCGGCACCCTGCTGGTCCTGCTCGGTGCCGGTGGGGTGAGCTTCCATCCCCTCGGGGCCCTGCTGGCCTTCGCCTCCGCGATCACCTACACCGTCTACATCCTCGTCGCCGACACCGTGGTGCACCGGCTGGCCCCGGTGGTGCTGTCGGTGTTGGTGATGACCGGCGCCGCCGGCACCCTGGGGGTGCGTGCCCTGCTCACCGGCGGGGTCGACCTCGACTTCGGTGCGTCGGGATGGGTCTGGCTGGCCTGCATCGCCGTGCTCTCCACCGTCGTGGCGATGCTGACCTTCTTCGCCGGGCTCAAACGCACCGGCCCGTCGACCGCGGCGATCCTGTCCACCTTCGAACCCGTGGTCACCGCCGCCCTGGCAACCCTGATCCTGGGTGAGTCGCTGACCCCGGTCCAGCTCCTCGGTGGCACCCTGGTGCTGTCCAGCGTCGCCGTCCTGCAACTGCGCCGCACCCGCCGAGCCGACCCTGACCCCGATCGCGCCGAGCCCGAGTTCCACCCCGGTCGGGAGCGGGCAGTGGCGACCCTCAACTCCTAGGGCAGGACGCTCACGTGCCCGCGCGACCGCGACGCCACCAGCCACGCCGGGACGACTGGGCGGCCGCCGTGGCCGCCGGGGTGGGCCCGGCGGCGGCCCGATCGACCTGCCAGCGGCGTACCACCTCGTCGGCGTCGACCGGACGCAGCACGACCCGCGGCCCGGTGGGGTTGCGCAGCCACGCCAGGATCTCGGCGTTCAGGTCGGCGACACAGGTCCGTACGGACTGCTCGGTGGGCAGCTCACGCACCTCGTCGGGAAGGTGTTCGATGCGGCGGCGCAGCAGCAGCGGGGTGGGCAGCAGCAGGTCGGTCGGCAGCTGCTCGCGCTCCAGGAAGCTCTTGAGCCACCAGGACTCGTCGTAGGGCAGACCCCGCCCGGGGATCGGCTTGCCCGCACCGGGCAGGTTGTCGAACTCGCCCCGTTCCTGGGCCGAGCGGATCTGCGCCTCGACCGAGGCCTGCCAGCCGTCCATCCCCCGCCACCTCCCCCACCCACGGTAACGCGCACCCGACCACGGGTGCCGGGGTCCGGCGGCGGGCGCACTAGGCTCCGAGGAGGACTGAGAACGGGGGAACGGTGATGGTGAGCACCGCGGGGATCATCGGCATCGCACTCGTCGCTCTGGGGTTGGTGCTCACCCCGGGACCGAACATGGTCTACCTGGTGTCCCGGTCGGTGACCCAGGGGCGACGCGCCGGGCTGGTGTCACTGCTCGGGGTGGCCGCCGGGTTCGCGGTCTACCTGGCCGCCGCGGTGGCCGGCATCGCCACCGTGTTCGTGCTGGTGCCGGCGCTGTACACGGCGGTGAAGCTGGCCGGGGCGGCCTACCTGTTGTGGCTGGCGTGGCAGGCGATGCGTCCGGGTGGGCACTCGCCCTTCACCCCGGCTCCGCTGCCGGCGGACCCGAACCGTCGGCTGTTCACCATGGGACTGGTCACCAACCTGCTCAACCCCAAGATCGCCATCCTGTACGTGTCGTTGCTGCCCCAGTTCATCGACCCCGCTCGGGGCAGCGTGGCGGTGCAGAGTCTGCTGCTGGGGTCCACCCAGATCGCGGTGGCGTTGACCGTGAACGCGATGATCGTGCTCACCGCCGGTGGCCTGGCCGGTTTCCTGGCCCGGCGACCGGTGTGGCTGCGGGTGCAGCGACTGCTGACCGGGACGGTGCTGGCGGCGTTGGCCGTACGCATCGCCGCCGACCGTTCTCGCGCTGCGGTCGCGGTCCCCTGACCCTGCCGGGGGTCAGTGCTCGCGCAGTACGGCCACACCACCCGGTGACAACCGCACCGCCTCGTCGACCCCGGTGGCGGTGAGCAGGTCGGTGCCGCGGGCCGGCACCTGCTGCGGCAGATCGGTGTGGTTGAACAGGAACAGCCAACTTCCGTGCTCGCCGCGCCGCCGGACCGCCTCGACCCCTGCCGGTGCGCCCGGGCAGACCGGGGTGACACCGGCGCTCCGGGCCACCTCGTCCAGTAGCCGCCGGTAGGTGTCCTCGTCCGGTCGGGTGGAGAGGTACCAGGCGGTGCCCGCCTCGGCCCGGTGCCGGGTGACGGCCGGTCGGCCGTCGAGCACCCCGTCGGCGTACGCGTCGATCACCTGCGCGCCGGTCAGCCGCAGCGACTCCGCCCAGATCCGCCCGCTCCCCCCGCCGCGCAGCCGTACCTGGTCCTGCTCGGCCAGCGGGTGGAACTCCTCGACCCACATCCCGAGCAGGTCACGCAGTGCGCCCGGGTAGCCGCCGAGGCGCACCCGGGCGTGTTCGTCGGCTACCCCGCTGAGGTAGGTGGCCAGCAGGTGCCCCCCGGCGGCGACATACTCGCGGACCCACTGTGCGGTGGCGTCGTCGACCAGGTACAGGGCGGGCAGGATCAGCAGCCGATAGCCGTCCAGGGGGTCGCCGGGCGGCAGGATGTCGCAGCCGTACCCGGCGTGCCAGAGGGCCCGGTGCACGGCGGCGGTCTCCTGCTGGTGGTCGAGCCGGGGTGAGGGCAGGCCGGGGTGGTGCAGCGCCCATCCGCTGGCGGCGTCCACCACCAGCGCCACGCTGGCCTCGACTTTCCCCTCGACCTCGCCGAGTTGTTGCAGGGCGGCGCCGAGTGCCCTCGCCTCCCGGAAGACCCGGCTGTCCGGGCCGACATGGGGCACCAACGCGGAGTGGAAACGTTCCGCGCCGCCGGTGGGGGCCCGCCACTGGAAGAACATCGCCCCCCGCGAGCCTCGGGCGACATGGGCCAGGCTGTGCCGCAACATCCGGCCGGGTTCTCTGGTGTGCATCCGCCCGGGGGTCTGAATGTGACCGGGGGCGCTCTCCATCAACAGCCAGGCCCCGGCGGGGGCCCGGCCGCCGTGCCGGGCCCAGCCCCGGGCCAGGTCACCGACCAGGGCGGTCTGTTCCTCCGCGCCGATGTCGACCGCCGAGGGGTAGTGGTCGACCGCTACCAGGTCCACCTCGCCGGCCCACCGGGCGTGGTCGACCGGCACCCAGTCGCCGAGCACGTAGTTGGTGGTGATCGGCAGGGCCGGGTTGGCGGCGCGCAGCAGGTCCCGCTGCTCCCGGTAGGCGGCCAGCAGGGTGTCCGACCAGAAGCGGCGGAAGTCGAGCAGGTGACCGGGGTTGGCCAGGTACTGGGTGGCGCGGGGGGTGCTGATCTGCGCCCAGTCGCTGTAGTGCTGGCTCCAGAAGCTGGTGCACCAGGCCTCGTTGAGGGCGGTCAGATCACCGTGGCGGTCGGCCAACCAGCGGCGGAACGCCTGGGCGGTGTGTTCGCAGTGGCAGATGGTGCCGTACTCGTTGTGCACGTGCCACAGGGCCAGGGCCGGATGGTGGGCGTACCGGTCGGCCAGGGCGCCGGCGATGCGGAGCGCGGCGGCGCGGTAGGCCGGTGCGGCGGCGCAGTAGGTGTCCCGGCTGCCGTGGTGCAGGCGTACCCCCTCGGCGGTGACCGGCAGGGCTCCCGGGTGGGCCGTGGAGAACCAGGGCGGTGGGGAGGCGGTCGGGGTGGCCAGCGCTACCCGGACGCCGCCGGCGTGCAGCAGGTCGAGCACCTGGTCCAGCCAGTCGAAGGTGTACCGGCCGGGGGCCGGTTCCAGGCGGGACCAGGCGAACACCCCGACGGTGACCAGGTTGACCCGGGCCTGGCGCATCAGGGCGATGTCCTCGGCCCACACCGACGGCGGCCACTGTTCCGGGTTGTAGTCGCCGCCGAAGCAGAGCCGACCGTCGTCGAACATGCCACCACCGTCCACTTAGTTTGCGGCCCGTCCAAACTAGGGAGCGGATTTGCCCATGTCAAACACGACCGATACTTCCGGGACCGGCCATGTCGTTGACAGTTCGTTGGAAAGTTAAAGAAACTGTCGACACCCCTGAGCTGTCGTTCGAGGAGCCGCCGATGCCGTACCCGCCACCAGTGCCCGCACCCCGCCCGGCCGAGCCGCAGGGGGCCGCCCACCGGGGCCGGCGAGGAGTTTGCGGCGACCGGCGCCACGACTAGCATTAGTTGGGTTTCCAATCGAATAGACCGATCGACGACGATCCGTCCCAGGACAGGCAAGAGTCAGCGCGGCCGGTGGCGTGCCCGGCCCCGCCAGGCGGTACGCGATGATGAACGCACGCCGCGACACCGGCGCAGAGAGCGGGCAGATCGTGATCAGCATCCACAGCGAGCCGCAGCCGACCGACCTCGGTGACGTGCGGGTCGCCAACCGGGCGGTCGTGCTGCGACACGTCCGTCTGCACGCCCCCTGTTCCCGAGCCGACATCGCCGCGCGTACCGGGCTGAACAAGGCCACCGTCTCCAGCCTGGTCGCCGAACTGATCGACCAGCGGCTGCTACGCGAGATCGGGCTGACCGAGAACCGGGTCGGCCGCCCCGCGACCATGCTGGTGCTCGACGGCGAACCGTACGCCGCCCTGGGCCTGCAGATCGGCGCCGACGAACTCGTCGCGGTCGCCATCGACCTGGCCGGCAACCGCCTGCTGACCTGGCGGCGGGCCTTCACCCCCGGCACGGTCCCCCCCGCCGAGACCCTGCGCGCGCTGGCCGCCCTGGCCCGCCGCGCGATCGGGCGGGTCTCCGCCCAGGGCCGTACCGTGCTGGGCCTCACCGTCGGGGTGCCCGGACTGGTCGACCCGGCCGGCACGGTGCCGGCGGCCACCGCGCTGGGCTGGCAGGAGGTCCCGGTCACGGCCGACCTGCGCGCCGCCCTGCGGGAACCGGCCTTCACCATCGGTGTCGACACCGTGGCCAACCTGGCCGCCCTGGCCGAACAGCGGCACGGCGGTCACGCCGGCACCGCCGACCTGGTGCACCTGACCGGCGGCCTCGCCGTCGGCGCCGGCATCATCGCCGACGGCCGGCTGCTGCGCGGCGGGCGGGGTTTCGCCGGCGAGATCGGCCATCTGTGCCTGGACCCCGCCGGCCCGCCGTGTTCCTGCGGCAACCGGGGCTGCCTGACCGCCCTGGTCGGCCTGCCCGCGGTGGTACGCCGACTGCTGCCCGACGTCGAGGCCGACGGCCCGGTCACCGACTACCTGCCGGAGGTGCAGCGGATCGTGGCGCTGGCCCGGCAGGAGGATCCCGCCGTACTCAGCGGGCTGGCCGAGATCGGCCGACACCTGGGGCGGGGGGTGGCCGTCCTGGTGGACCTGCTCAACCCGGAGGCCGTGGTGGTCGGTGACCACCTAGCCACCCTGGCCCCCTGGCTGCTGCCGGCGGCCCGGTCCGGGCTGGCCGCCCGCGCGCACGCCCCCGGCGCCGGTGGCTGCCGGCTGGACGCCTCCACCCTGGACACCGCGGCGGCGCTGGGTGGCGCCACCGCCGCCCTGGCCGGGGTCGAAGCCGGACGCCTGCCGGCCCGCTGACCCCACCACGGTCGAGTCTTGACCGGACCCGTCCCGGGTGCCAACCTCGAAGCGAGCCGCTCCGCTCGGGCACCCGGGGCGGCTTGCTTTCCACGGTTTGTCGAAGCGCTTCACCAGCGTCCGGGCCGACGACCGTCATCCCACCCTGACCTGCGATGCCGCTCGGCCGACGGTCGTCGAAGCGCTTCGACCCTCGGCGTGCCGGGCACTGGAAGGCGAACCACCATGACCGACCGCAGCACGCCCTCCCCCCAGACACGCGTCGACGACCTGGTCGCCCAGCTGACCCTGCCGGAGAAGATCGGTCTGCTGCACCAGTGGCAGGCGCCGGTGCCCCGGCTCGGCCTGCCCGGCTTCCGTACCGGCACCGAGGCGCTGCACGGTGTCGCCTGGCTGGGAACGGCCACCGTCTTCCCCCAGGTGATCGGCCTGGCCAGCACCTGGAACCCCGAGCTGATGCGGGCCGTCGGGGTCGCCATCGGCGAGGAGGTACGCGCCAAACACCACGCCGACCCGCACCGGGTCGGCCTCAACGTCTGGGCGCCGGTGGTCAATCCGCTGCGGGACCCCCGCTGGGGACGCAACGAGGAGGGCTGGTCGGAGGATCCGTGGCTGACCGGCACCCTGGCCACCGCATACGCCCAGGGGCTGCGCGGTGACCACCCGCAGCGGCTACGCACCGCCCCCACGGTCAAACACTTCCTGGCCTACAACAACGAGACCGACCGGGCCACCACCTCCAGCGACCTGCCGCCCCGGGTGCTGCACGAGTACGAACTACCGGCCTTCCGCGCCCCCATCGCCGCCGGGGCCGCGGTCGCCGCGATGGCCTCCTACAACCTGGTCGACGGGGTGCCGGCACACCTGAGCCCCCTGATCGAGACCGAGCTGCGCCGGTGGGCGCCCGGGGAGGTGCTGGTCGTCGGCGACGCGGGAGCGGTCAGCAACCTGGCCGGGGTGCAGGGCCACCTGCCCGACCACGTCAACGGCTTCGCCGCCGCCCTGCACGCCGGCATCGACAGCTTCACCGAGGACGACACCGACAGCGAACCCACCCAGGCCCGCCTGACCGAGGCCCTGCGGCAGGGACTGATCAGTGCGGCGGAGGTGGACCGGGCGGTACGACGCATCCTCACCCTGCGCTGGCGGCTGGGTGACCTGGACCCCCCGCAGCACGACCCGTACGCCACGACCACCACCGAGGTGATCGACTGCCCGGCGCACCGCCGACTGGCCCGGGAGACCGCCCGCCAGAGCGTGGTGCTGCTGCGCAACGAAGGGCTGCTGCCCCTGGCCGCACCACCACGCATCGCCGTGCTCGGCCCCCTGGCCGACACCGTCCACGCCGACTGGTACAGCGGCACCCTGCCGTACGGGGTGACCCTGCGCGAGGCCCTGGCCGCCCGCACGCCGCAGGTCACCACCCATCCGGGCACCGACCGGATCGCCCTGCGGGTGGCCGCCCAGGGCTACGTGGGCTGCCCGGAGGACCCCGCCGGTGGCCCGCTGACCCTCGGGACCGAACCCACCTGGTTCGACGTGTTCGACTGGGGCCGGGACACGGTGGCCCTGCGGGCCGTCGGCAACGGCCGCCATGTCGGCGCCGACGACGAAGGGGTGCTGGTCAACGACCGCCCCGGGCCCGGTGGCTGGGTGGTGCGGGAGACCTTCCAGTTCGACCCGCTGCCCGACGGCACGGTGCTGCTGCGGCACCTGGCCACCGACCGGTACGTCACCCTCGACACCGAGGGACGGCTACGGGTCGACGGTCACGGCCCGCAGGCCGGCACCGCCTTCGGCATCGAACTCGGCGTCGACGGGGCGGCCGAGGCCGCCGCCCTGGCCGCCGCCGCCGACGTGGCCGTGGTGGCGCTGGGCAACCACCCGATGGTCAACGGGCGGGAGACCGAGGACCGGGTGGACCTGGCCCTGCCGGCCCGGCAGGAGGCGATGCTGCGCGCCGTGTACGCCGCCAACCCGCGTACCGTGCTGGTGCTGACCAGCAGCTACCCGTACGCGATCGGCTGGGCCCAACAGCACCTGCCGGCGGTGATCTGGTCGGCGCACGGCGGGCAGGAACACGGCAACGCCCTGGCCGAGGTGCTGCTCGGCGACGCCGACCCGGGAGGCCGGCTGACCCAGACCTGGTACGCCGACACCGCCGAGCTTCCCGACCTGCTCGACTACGACGTGATCGGCGCCGACTTCACCTACCTGTACTACCGGGGTGAGCCGCTGTACCCCTTCGGACACGGCCTGTCCTACACCCGCTTCGACTACACCAACCTGCGGCTGAACGCCACGACCGTGCCGGTCGGCACGGACATCGAGGTGCGGGTGGACATCACCAACACCGGCGAGCGGGCCGGGGAGGAGGTGGTGCAGCTCTACACCCGGCAGCGCCGCTCCCGGGTCAAGCAGCCGCTGCGGCAGCTACGGGACTTCACCCGGGTCACCCTGGCACCCGGGGAGTGCGCGACGGTCACCCTGCGGCTGCGCAGCGCCGAGCTGGGCTGGTGGGACGCCGAACAGGGCCGCCAGGTGGTGGAGGACGCCACCCACACCGTCCTGGTCGGACGTTCCGCCACCGATGTGCGGCTCACCGGAATCGTGGCCGTACGCGGTGAGACCCTGTCGTCGTCCTCGCGGCTGCCCAGCACGAGCGGGGCCCGGTGAGCGGGCGCGGACGGATCGCCTCCGGGCAGCCGACCATCGCCGACGTGGCCCGGCACGCCGGGGTGGCGGTCAGCACGGTGTCGTACGTGCTCAGCGGCAAACGGGCCATCTCCGAGGTGACCCGGGCCCGGGTGCTGGCCAGCATCCGGGTGCTCGGCTACCACCCCAACGCCGGGGCCCGGGCCCTGGCCAGCCGCCGGGCCAACGTGATCGCGCTGGTGCTGCCGCTGCGCTCCGGCATCCAGGTGCCGGTGGTGATGCAGTTCGCCACCGCGGTGGTGACCTCGGCCCGCCGCCACGACCACGACGTGCTGCTGCTCACCTCCGACGAGGGCCCGGAGGGGCTGCGCCGCATCGCCGCCGGTGCCCTGGTCGACGGGGTGCTGGTGATGGATGTGGAGCTGCACGACGTGCGGGTGCCGCTGCTGCGGCAGTTGGGGCGCCCCAGCGTCCTGATCGGCCTGCCCGCCGACACCTGCGAGTTGACCTGTGTGGACCTGGACTTCCACCGGGCGGGGCAGCTGTGCGTGGAGCACCTGGCGGGGCTCGGTCACCGGCGGATCGCCCTGCTCGGTGCCCCGGCCGCCGTCTACGACCGGGGCACCGGGTTCGCCCACCGCACCCGGGCCGGGGTGATCGAGGCGGCGGCCCGCCACGGGGTGGAGGCGGTGACCCTGCCCTGCGAGGAGAACGCCGCCGACGTCCACCACCGGGTGGTCGGGTTGTTCGCCCGCCACCCGGACATCTCCGCGTTGATCGTGCAGAACGAGGCCGCGGTCGGGCCGATGCAGGCGGCCCTGGCCGCCCTGGGACGCCGGGTGCCCGAGGAGGTGTCCGTGGTGGCGGTCTGCCCGGAGCAGTTCGCCGAACACGCCAGCCCCCGGCTGACCTGTGTGCCGGTGCCCGCGGAGGAGATCGGCCGGCAGGCGGTGTCCCTGGTGATGGGCAAACTGCGCGACGAGCCCGTACCGGAGGTCACCCTGCTGCCGCCCCGGCTGACCGTACGCGACAGCACCGCCCGGGCGGGCCACTAGACTGCCCGTTCGATGGACGCCGAGCCCGCCACCGACACCCGCCCCTGCGCCCACTGCGGTGCCGACGTGCCGCAGCGGGCCGGCGCCGGTCGGCCCTTCCGCTACTGCCGGGACAACGACGGCGCCTGCCAGCGGGCCTCCCGCAACAGCCGGATGCGCCACCGCAACGCCCCCGGTCTGCCCGGTCAGGTGGCCCGCACCTGGGAGGCGGTGGACCGCCTCGACCAGATCGTGCAGACCCTGACCGAGGCCCTGCACGCCGAGTTGTCCCCCGCCGGGGTGGAACGGCAACTGGCCCAGGTCCGGGCGGATGCCGCCGCCGCGGTCGCGGCCGCGCAGACCGAACGGGACGAGGCGATCCGGGCGGCCGAGGACGCCGCCGCCCGGGCCGAGCGGGACCGGCGGCAGGCCCAGGCCGCCACCGCCGACCGAAACACCGCCCGCGCCGAGGCCGACCAGGCCGTGCAGCGGGCGGAGGACGCCGACGCGCGGGCCGCGCAGGCGCAGGCCGACCGGGACACCGCCCGCCGGGCCGCGGTCGCCGCCGAGGCCCTGCGGACCCAGGCCGAGACCGACCGGGACTCCGCCCGCACCCAGGTGGCGGCCCTGCGGGCGGAGGCGGACGCCGAGCGGGGGCGCAGCGCCGCCCTGGTCGCCGAACGGGACACCGCCCGGGCCGAGGCCCACCGGGCGGAGGTCTCCGCCGCCGAGGCCACCGCCCGGGTCGAGGCGCTGCGTTCCGAGGTGGAACAGTCCCGGGCGAAGGCGCAGCAGGCCCAGGCCGACCTGGCCCAGTTGCGTACCGAGGCCGAGGATCTGGCCGCGCGGCTGACCGCGGTACGCGCCGACCTCGATCAGGCGCAGCAGGCCCGGGCCCAGGCCGAGGCGGACCGGCAGCGGGCGCAGGCCACCGCCCGGCAGGTCGGCCTGGATCTGGCGGCCGCCCTGGCCGACACGAATTCGTTGCGGGCCGATCTGGCCGCCGCGGTGGCCCGGGTGGAGGCCCTGCGCGCCGAGGTGGCCGCCGGGCAGCAGGCGGCGGCGGAGGCCGACGGTCGGGCGGTGCGGCAGGCGCAGTTGTTGCGGACGGTCGAGGCGGACCGGGACGAGGCCCGTCAGCGGGTCGCCCAACTGGCCGGTCAGGTAGCCGAGTTGGCCACCGCCCTGACCCGCAACGTCTCCGCAGGCTGACCGGTTCTTCCGGTGGCGAGGCGTGCCGTCGCCTCGGCGGCGGGTCGGGCTACCATTTGCGCTGACGGCGGCGGTCCGCCGCCACGACCCGGCCGGGGCGGACCCCGCCGGGCGGCTGCTGTGGCCGGTTACCCTTGACTGCGCACCCGCGGGTAGCGGGCCGTCCAGACGTGGCTGCGGGAATGGCCCGACGACGGCGGACCGTTACACCGACAGGACCAGCACCACCGAAGAGGGGAAGTCGATCATGGGCGAGCGTATGCTCCGCGGTAGCCGACTGGGCGCGGTCAGCTACGAATCCGACCGCAACACGGAGCTCGCGCCGCGGCAGACCCGCGAGTACCTGTGCGCCAAGGGTCACCAGTTCGAGGTTCCGTTCGCCGTCGACGCCGAGGTGCCCACCACCTGGGAGTGCAAGTTCGACGGCAGCGTGGCCCGGCTGGTCGACGGCACCGAGCCGGAGCAGAAGAAGGCCAAGCCGCCGCGTACCCACTGGGACATGCTGCTGGAGCGGCGTTCGATCGCCGAGCTGGAGGACATCCTCGAAGAGCGGCTGCAGGAGGTCCGCACCCGCCGCGGTCGCGCCTGACCGATCCGACGAAAACGCCCCCGGGAGTTGATCTCCCGGGGGCGTGTTTTGTCAGCGTGGTTCCACGATCTCACCCTCGATGGCCCGACCCGCGTCGGCCACCGGCGGAGCCGATGGCGGCGGTGCGGCCGGTTCGGCCGGGGTGGTCTGCCCCGGCTGGGGGGCACCCCGGTACACCCGCACCCGGCGGGGCCCGAACAGGTCACCGGCGGTCATCGAGGACACCCGACGCTCCGCGGTCCGCTGCACGCCGCCGCAGGCCAGCCGCCGCACCGGCGGCACCAGCAACACCAGCCCCACCAGGCCACTGACCAGACCGGGGGTCGCCAACAGCAGGGCACCGAGCAGACCCACCAGCCCGTCGGTCACCTGCCGACCCGGCGGCCGACCGGACTGCGCGGCCTCCCGGAACCCCCGCCAGGCGCGGATGCCCTCCCGCCGCAGCAACACCATGCCGAGCAGCGACGCCGCGAACACCATCAGGGTCGCCGCGCCGAAGCCGACCGCCCGGCCCACCAGCACGAACACGGCCAGCTCCACGAGCACGGAAACCAGCAGGGCCAACGGTACGAACCGCAGTGTCCGGCGCATATCACCCCATCCGCCGTATGGCGTGTCATCGTCGGCGGCTGGCCGGGGCGGCGCAGCCGTCCGCGTACCTCCAGCATGACACGACCCGACTCAGGGCCACCGGGCCTGCCCCGCCGTGACCGCCCGCCACCCGTGCCGCACGGCCGCCCGCCGGTCGTCGAACGCCCACCCGGTGATCCGCCACAACGCCTCGACCACGATCAGCGGACTCATCTTGCTGGCGCCCCGTTCCCGCTCCGCGAAGGTGATCGGCACCTCCGTGATCCGGGCCCCGGCCCGATGCGCCAACCGGCACAACTCCACCTGGAAGGAGTAGCCCTGCGAGCACACCGACTCCAGGTCCAGCAGGTCCAGCAGACTCGACCGGTAGACCCGGTAGCCGCCGGTGGCGTCGGCCACCGGCATCCCCAACGCCAGCCGCGCGTACAGGTTGCCGCCCCGCGACAGCAGCAGCCGCCGCAGCGGCCAGTTCAGCACCCGGGCCCCCCGGGTCCACCGGGACCCGATCACCAGGTCGGCGTCCGCGGCGGCGGCCAGCAGCGCCGGCAGGTCCTGCGGGTCGTGGGAGCCGTCGGCGTCCATCTCCACCACGGCGTTGAACCCCCGCCGCCGCGCCCACCCGAACCCGGCCAGGTAGGCCGCGCCGAGGCCCTGCTTGCCTTCCCGGTGCAGCACATGCACCTGCCGGTCGCCACGGGCCAGGTCCTCGGCGATGTCGCCGGTGCCGTCGGGACTGTTGTCGTCGGCGACGAGCACCTCCACCTGCGGGGCGGCCCGCCGGACCCGACCCACGATGGTGGACAGGTTGTCGGCCTCGTTGTAGGTGGGGATCACCACCAGGACCCGGCCCACCCCGGGTACCTCGTTCGTCGCCGGACGGATGTCGGTCTTCTGCATCACCGCTGCCTCCCTCGTGCCGGCGTGCGGATCTAAACGGGTCGCCGCCGCAGCACCACCGTGCCGGCCAGCGCCACCACGGCCAGCCCGGCCAGCAGCACCTCCGGCAGCACCCCGATCCGGGTGGCCAGGGTGCGCCCCTCGCTCAGGGTCAGCTGCCGCACCACGACCGCGCGGGTGTTGAACCCGGTCGCATCGCTTACCCGCCCGTCGGGGGTGACGAACCCGGACACCCCGACCGTGGAGGCCATCAGGGCGGGTCGGCCGTGTTCCACGGCCCGCAACCGCACCATGGCCAACTGCTGACGGGCCTCGGCCTCGTCGAAGGTGGCGTTGTTGGTCTGCACCACCAGCAGCTGGGCCCCACCGGTCACGGTGTCCCGGACCAGCCCGTCGTAGGCGACCTCGAAGCAGATCACGTCACCGAGCACCACCGCCGGGGTACGCACCACCCCCGGCTCGGTGCCGGCGACGAAGTCGGCGCGTACCCGGTCGACCTGCTTGCTCACCATGCGGGCCAGATCCCGCATCGGCACGTACTCGGCGAACGGCACCGGATGCCGCTTGATGTACAGCTGGTCGGAATCCGGGCCCACCCCGGGACGCCACAGCAGCCCCGCGTTGCGCACCTGCCCCGGCTCCGGACCGGACAACACCGCCCCCACCAGGATCGGTACCCCGATGGCGTCCGCGGCGACCGAGATCCGAGCCCCGGCGGCCGGGTTACGCAACGGGTCGATGTCGGAGGAGTTCTCCGGCCACACCACCAGGTCGGGCTGTTCCCGCTGACCGGCGCCGACCTGGGCGGCCAGCTCGATCGTCGCGTCGACATGGTTGTCGAGCACGGCCTGCCGTTGGGCGTTGAAGTCCAACCCCAGGCGCGGCACGTTGCCCTGCACGATGGCTACCGTGACACTCCCCCCGCTCGCGGACCCGCCCACCGGCACCAGCAGCGCGGTGGTGAGCAGCACCACCACCGCGGCCCCGGCCCCGGCGGCCGGAACCCACCAGCGTGCCGTGGTGGGCTGCCGGCGGGCCTGGACCAGCCACCAGGCGGCGGCGAGGAGCAGCCCACCGGCCAACGCCACCGCGAAGGTCACCAGGGGGGCGCCACCCAGGGCGGCCAGACGCAGCAACGGCGAACCGTCCTGCCCGAACGCGAGCCGCCCCCACGGGAACCCGCCGAACGGGGTGCGGTCCCGCAGCGCCTCCTGACCCACCCACAGCACCCCGGTCACCACCGGCCACACCCGCGGGAACCGGTCGACCAGCGGCGACACCCACGCCGTGGCCGCACCCAGCAACGCCAGGTAGGCGGCCTGCAACAGCGACAACAACACCCACGGCAGGTAGCCGGTGTGCAGGTTCGTCCAGGACAGCAGCGGCGCGAACAGGGCCACACCGGTCACGAACCCCAGTCCGGCGCCGGCCCGCAGCCGCCGCCGGTGGGTGGCCGCGGCCAGCAGGGCCACCCCCACCGGCGCCAACGGCCACCACCCGTACGGCGGGAAGGCCAGCAGCAACGCCAACCCGGCGGCCACCGCCATGGCCAGCGCCACCGGCAGCGGCACCGCCGGCAGGCGAGACGGTGGGGTGGCCGCGACGGCAGGGTCCACGGTCGTCACGGGCGAATCGGGCGCGCTCACGCGCCGAAGGCTACCCGCCCCGACCCCCGGCCCGTACCACCGGCCGGACCGCCGGTGACGCCGCCGCAGGGTCGGGGCGGGACCTCACCGGCGGCGGGCCAGCAGGACGGCGTCGTGCACCGAGATCTCGTGACCCTGCGGGTCCACGGCCGTCCGTGGCCGGGCCTGCGCCACCAGCACCTCGAACCGCTGCGGGTCCAGGTCGGCGGCCACCTGCTCGGCGGTGAACATCATCTCCGGGTAGTGCATCCGATGCGCGCGGGACCACAGGTCCTGCGGGTGATGCCCGACGATCAGCAGCAGCCCACCCGGGGCGACCGCCGCAGCCAGCCGCGCGTACAACTCCCGCCGGTCCTGCGGGGGCAGGTGCATGAACTGCGCCGACACCAGGTCGTAGGCGCCTTCCTTCACCTCGCCGTGCAGCAGGTCGGTGTGCACCCACTCGATGCGCTGCGCGAGGAGCTCACCGGCCGCACGGGCGTGCCGGGCGGCCCGCTCCAGGGCGGTGGTGGAGATGTCCACCCCGGTGACCCGCCAACCCCGCTCGGCCAGCCACACCGCGTCGGCGCCCTCACCACAGCCCACGTCCAGGGCCCGGCCGGGGGTGACCTCGGACACCTCGGCCACCAGCTGCGGATTGGGTCGGCCGCTCCACACCGCCGGCCGCTGCTGATACCGCTGCTCCCACCCGGCCTCGGTGAAGGCCTCCTCCCGCTGCCGCCGGTGCCGCGCCACCGCCTCCCGGGTGTCGGCCTCGACCAGGTCGGCGTTGATGGCCGCCGCGGCCGTGATCCCGGCGGCGGCGGACGGGATCACCTTCGCGGTCAGGTCGGCGACGTTGCCGGCCACCCACACCCCCGGCACGGAGGTGGCACCCGCGGGCCCGGACGGCACCTGCTCACCGATCACCTGCCCGTGCCTCTCCACCGGCTCGGCCGTCAACCCCAACGACGACAGCACCTGCGCCCGGGCGGTCAGCCGGGAGGCCACCACCAGCACCTCACAGTCAACCTGCTCCCCGGAGGCCAGCCGCACCCCGGTCAGCCGGTCGTCCTGCACCCTCAGCCCGGCCACCGGGCCCGGCACCACCGCCACCTCCAGGGCGGCCATCCATTCGGCTTCCTCGGCCTGCGGGGCCGGCTGGTCGTGCAGCAGGAACAGCACCTGGTCACTCCACTGCCGCCACAGCCGCACCTGGTGGGCCGACAGCGGGCCGGTGGCCAACACGGCGATCCGTTTGTCGGCCACCTCCCACCCGTGGCAGTACGGGCAGTGCAGCACGTCCCGGCCCCACCGCTGCGCCAGGCCGGGCAGCGGGGGCAGTTCGTCGACCAGCCCGGTGGTGACCAGCAGCCGCCGGGCCCGCACCTGCCGCCCCCCGTCGACGGTTACGGTGAACTCCTCACCGACCCGGTCGACGCCGGTGACCTGACCGGTCATCAACTGCCCGCCGTAGCCGGTCACCTCCTCCCGGCTGATCGCCGCCAACCGGGCCGGCGGGATCCCCTCCAACCCCGGATAGGTGTGCACCCCGGCCGCCGGGGAGTTACGCGGCTGTCCGGCGTCCACCACCAGCACCGAACGGCGCGCCCGGGCCAGGGTCAACGCCCCGGCCAGGCCCGCGGCCCCACCACCGACCACCACCACGTCGTACCTGTCGTCCATCTTGTGCTCCCCTTGTCGGTTTCGTGCGTCACCATCCACCCGCACCCCCAACTTCGACAAGTATTGTTGCCAACATGGCAAACGATGAGGCGGTGGTGCTGGCCGCGGTGGGTCCCCGCCTGCGGGCCCTACGCAAGAACCGGGGCACCACCCTGAGCGAACTCGCCGACACCACCGGCATCTCGGTGAGCACCCTGTCCCGCCTCGAATCGGGACACCGCCGCCCCACCCTGGAACTGCTGCTGCCCCTGGCCCGCGCCCACCAGGTGCCCCTGGACGAACTGGTCGGCGCCCCCGCCGTCGGCGACCCCCGGATCCGGCCCCGCCCGATCGTCCGCCACGGCATGACCTTCCTGCCCCTGACCCGCCGCCCCGGTGGCCTGCAGGCCTTCAAACAGATCCTGCCCCCACACAGCCCCGCCGAGACGCGACTTCAGTCCCACGAGGGCTACGAATGGCTCTACGTGCTCTCCGGGCGGCTGCGCCTGCAACTCGGCGAACACGACCTGATGCTGGAAGCCGGCGAGGTCGCCGAATTCGACACCCGCACCCCGCACCGCGTCAGCAACCCCGGCCCCGAACCCGTCGAGGTGCTCAACCTGTTCGGCCCACAGGGCGAACGCCTGCACGTACGGGCCCGACCCGCCACCGACTGACCCCGGCAACCAAGTCGGGGCGCGGCGTACGCCGCGCCCCGATGCTCCCAGGCCCCTTCCACGGCCGGTGGGGCGAGAACGAGACACCTCGACCTTCGGACCGACCGGACGGCGACTGGCTGCCCCCGTCAGGCCGTTGTCTACTGGCCGTGTATCTCACCCTGCCCGTACACCGGTAAACGCGGCCGGTTCGCGCCGCCCCGCCGACCCCCGCCCGCTGGACCTGGCCGCCGCGACACCATCTCGCTCGGCCAGCGGACGAAGGGACGAAGCGAACAACAGCCACTTCCCGTGGTAGGACTCAAAGACGGTACGTGGCCCACCCCCGCCCTTGTCAACCCGCCACCGCCGAGTCGCCCCCACACCCCGGCGTGTCGCCGCCGGCGGAACGGCCGAGCAGCGGCCGCAGCAGGCCCCGGGCCGCCACCGGATACTCCCCGACCAGCAGCCCCGCCGCCGCCAACACGTAGTCCACATCCACCACCGGCCGCGCCGCCCGCGGCAACGCCCACCCACCGGCATGATCGGTCAACACCGCCCCCAACACCCCTTCGGCCACCTCCCGCGGGGCGTGCCGCAACACCCCACCCGAACCCACCACCAACCGCACATCCCGCAGATCCCGCCCCGACCGCTCCCCCGTGCCCACCCCACGGGCATGCCGCCGCAACGCCACCGTCGCCGCCAACGCCGCGATCCGCGCATCCACCGCCCGCCCGGACGCATCCGCAGGCAGGAACCCCGGATCGGCGGCCCGCCGCGCCGCCTCCCCCACCAACTCGGCCCCCTCCGGCTCCCCCAGCAGCCGCTCCTCGACCGCGGCCCGCACCACCTGCGGGGCGCTCCACCGCATCCCCAGGTCACCCTCGACCGTGCGGGCCCGCCACAACGACCCCGCCACCTCCCGACCCGGCCCACTGGCCCGCTCGTCCGGCGTCAACACCGAATACACGTCCGTGGTGGCCCCACCCACATCCACCACCACCAGATCACCCCCGGCCAGCTCCGCCAACGCCTCCACCCCGGTCAACACCGCATCCGGGGTGGCCGCCCGCACCAACCGGGCGAACCGGCGCCCACGCGACAGCCGCTTACCCCCGATGACATGCCGCAGGAACACCTGACGGATCGCCTCCCGCGCCGACGCCGGCGCCAACACCCCGATCCGCGGCAACACGTTGTCGGCCACCGTCACCGGCACCCCCGCCTGCGCCAACACCTCCTGCAACCCGTCGCGGACCGCCACATTGCCGGCCAACACCACCGGCACCCGGAACCGGGCCCGCGCCAACCGGGTCGCATTGTGGGTAAGGGTCTCGGCGTCCCCACCGTCGGTGCCACCGACCAGCAACACCACATCCGGGCGGGCCGCCCGCAACGCCGTCAACTCGGCCCGACCCAGCCGACCGGCCGCCACATGCACCACATCCGCGCCGGCCGACAACCCGACCCGCCGACCCGCCTGCGCCGTCACCAGCGGCTCATAGCCCACCACCGCCAGCCGCAGCCCACCACCGGCCGAGGAACACACCAACCACGGCACCTGCGGCGACCAGCGGCCCGCCAACGCCGCCCCGACCGCCACCTCCAGGCCGTGCCACACATCCGTGTCCACCGACGTACGCGCCGCCGCCGACGCCACCAGACCACCCCCGTCGAGGTCCACCACCGACACCTTGGTGAACGTCGACCCCACGTCGGCGCAGACCGCTACCCTCACGCCACCGGCGGCACGACCACCGTGCCGGTCGCCGTCACCGCCACCACCGGCTCCGCCAGCACCTCCGCCGCCGACCCACCCCGATCCGGACGCCCCCGACACACCACCCGCGCCTGAAAATCGATGGTGCGGCTGCGGGTACCCACCCGGGTCACCTCCGCCACCACCTCCACCACATCCCCCGCCCGGATCGGGGCCCGGAACTGCACCTCCGAATAGGAGGCGAACAAACCCTCATCCCCATCGGTACGGATACACACCTCCGTGGCCACATCACCGAACAACCCCAACGCGTACGCCCCGTCGACCAGATTCCCGGCGTAATGGGCATGCGAATACGGCACATACCGCCGATGGGTCACCGTCAACCCGACCCGCGAATCAGTCATTACTTCACCCTCTTGCTCGTGATCAACGCGTGGACCAGGTAACTGGCCACCTCACCCGGAGTCGTCCCCCGACCGAAAATCCGATCCACCCCCAACTCGGCCGCCATCGACTCGTCGAACCGCGGCCCACCCACGATCAGCAACGGCCGCCGGTCAACCGGCAACGCCTCCCGGAACGCCGCCGACATCTCCCGGGTGTTGTGCAGATGCGCATCCCGCTGCGTCACCACCTGCGACACCAACACCGCATCAGCCCGCTCCGCCCGCGCCGCCTCCACCAACTCCGGCACACTCACCTGCGCACCCAGATTCGTCACCTTCAACTCCCGGTAATACTCCAACCCCTTCTCACCGGCGATCCCCTTCACATTCAGAATCGCGTCGATGCCCACCGTGTGCGCATCCGTGCCGATACACGCCCCCACCACGGACAACTTCCGCCGCAGCCGCCGCTTCACCACCGCATTGACCTCCTTGGCGCTCAGCAGCGGAAAATCCCGCTCCACCACCTGCACCTTCGCCAGGTCCACCAGATGATTCACCCGCCCGTACACCACGAAGAAGGTGAACCCCTCACCGATCGGCTTGGCGTGCACCAACATCGCCGGGTCCAACCCCATCTTGTTGGCCAACTGCACCGCCGCACCCTCGGCCCGCTTGTCATGCGGCACCGGCAACGTGAACGACACCTGCACCATGCCGTCCCCCGTGGTGTCCCCGTACGGCCGCACGACGGTCTTCTCCCGGCTGGGCACGCCCTCACGACCCTCGCTCATGCCGGCTGCTCCAGGATCTCCGTGGCCGGGTTGTAGTAATCCGCCTCATGCCGCGCCACCCCGGCCAAACCCTTACCCCGGTCCGCCGGCCGCTTCATGATCCCGAACGTGCCCTCCGCGATCGCCGTCAACAACGACTGCTCCCCGATGCGCTCCAACAGCTCCACCGCCTCACCCAACACCCGGTGCGCACGCTGCTGAATGAACCCACCCGCCGCCGGCACGAAATCCTCACGCAACCCCCCGGCCGCCCCCAGCACATACCGCACGTTCTGCAAAGCGATGTCCCGATCCGACAACCACGGCGTCACCACCGCCTCGGTCATCATCCCCACCAGCAGAATGCCCTGCCCCGTCAGCGTGCCCACCAGATTGAAGAACCCGTCGAGCAGATTCCCCCGGAACACGTCACCGGTCATGTGCTTCGTCGGCGGCATCCACTTCAACGGCGCATCCGGAAACAACTCCCGCGCCAACAACGCGTGCGCCAACTCCAACCGCAACGACTCCGGCACATCCGGATTGATCTCGAACGCGTGCCCCAACCCCAGCTGCCAGTCCGCCAACCCCGCCTCATGCGCGAAGTACTCGTTCAGCAACTGCGACACCGTCACCGTGTGCGCCTCATCCACCGCATCAGCGGTGGTCAGATAGTTGTCCTCACCGGTGTTGATGATGATCCCCGCCCGGGCATGCACCTGCCGCGAGAAACGCTGATCCACGAACGTACGAATCGGATTGATGTCCCGGAACAGAATCCCGTACATCGAGTCGTTGAGCATCATGTCCAACCGCTCAAGACCCGCCAGGGTCGCCATCTCCGGCATACACAACCCCGACGCGTAATTCGTCAGCCGCACATACCGACCCAACTCCTTCGAGGACACATCCAGAGCCGCCCGCATCAGCCGGAAATTCTCCTGAGTGGCGTACGTGCCAGCGAACCCCTCCCGGGTCGCCCCCTCCGGCACATAATCCAACAACGACTGCCCCGTCGACCGGATCACCGCGATCACATCCGCCCCGGCCCGCGCCGCCGCCTGCGCCTGCGGAATGTCCTCGTAGATGTCCCCCGTCGCCACGATCAGATAAATCCACGGCCGCCGCACCGGATCACCGAACCGCCGCACCAGACGCTCCCGCTCCGCCCGCCGCCGATCGATCAACCGAATCCCCGCACCCACCGCCCTACGCGCCGCCCGCCGAGCCGCCGTCGCCGCCTTCCCCGACGGCACCTCGAACCGCACCGACCCCGCCGCCGCCTTCTGCGCCAACAACGTCACATCGGTGATCTGCTCACGCGCCAGGGCATCGAACACCGGCACCGCCACCCCATGCCCCAACCCCACATCCGCCACCACCGCATCCACCAGCCGGTTAACCCACGGAATCCCATCCGGATCCGCCCCGGCCACCCCCGCCAACCGCAACACCGCCCGCTCCACCGACACCGTCGTGTGGCTACGCGCCAACTCCACCACCGGCTGCCCCGCCCGACGCGCCAACTCCCGCGCCCGCGCCACCAACACCGGATCCAGATCAAGCTTGCCCGTCACGACAGCCCTTCCCGCTGAAAGATCACATCACCGCGCAACACCGTCGCCTGACACACCGGCAACGGCGTCGGATCCTGCGCCCCCCGCAACTCCGGATCCTCCGCCTGCAACACCGGCAGACCCCCCTGAAGCCCCGCCGGCGTCGACCACACCGCAAAGGTCGCCGGCGCCCCCAACGCCAACACCCCCTCACTGTCCAGATGCACCGCCCGCCACCCACCCCGGGTGTGCGCCGCGAACGCCGCCCGCACCGTCATCCGCTGCACCGGACTGTGATGCGCCACCGCCGCCCGCACCGAACCCCACGGATCCAACGGCGTCACCGGCGAATCCGAACCGAACGCCAACGCCACCCCCACCCCGTGCATCGCCCCCATCGGATTCGACGCCAACGACCGCTCCAACCCCAACCGCGCCTCATACATCCGCCCCGCACCACCCCACAACCGGTCGAACGCCGGCTGCATCGACGCCACCACCCCGTACTCCACGAAACCGGCGATCAACCGCCGATCCATCACCTCCGCATGCTCCACCCGATGCCGAGCCGCCCGCACCCGATCCGTACCCAACCGCCGCGCCGCCCCCGCGAACCCCTCCAACACCGTCGAGATCGCCGCATCCCCGATCGCATGGAACCCGCCCTGCATCCCATGCGCCGCACAGTCCAACAGATGATCACGCACCTGCTCCGCGCTCAGATACCCGTGCCCACAGCCCACACCGTCGACATACGCATCCGACAGAAACGCCGTACGCGACCCCAGGGCACCGTCGGCGAACAGATCACCACCGGCACCCACCGCACCCAACTCCCGCGCCCGCGCCGCACCACCCAACTCACCCCAGTACCCGTACACCTCCGGCACCCCGGCACCCGAGATCGCCAACAACCCGGTGAAATCCTCCTCGTCGGAGATCTCCGGCCCACCACACTCGTGCACCGCCGCGATCCCCAACGACGCCGCATGCGCCAACGCCACCCGCTGCGCCGCCACCCGCTGCGCCCGCGTCACCGACCCCCGCGCCGCCGCCCGCACCACATGGTGCGCGTCCAGCCGCAACCAACCCGACCCGTCGTACCCGACCGCCTCCGCCGCCTGCGGACACGCCGCCAACAACGCCGAGGACACCAACGCCGAATGAATCGACGCCTGGGACAGGTACACCCGCCGCCCACCGGCCGCCCGCCCCAACTCCGCCGCCGACGGCGGCTGCGGCACCGCCCAGGTCGACTCGTCCCAGCCGTGCCCCAACACCACCGCATCCGCCGGCAACCCCGCCGCGAACACCGACACCGCGTCCAGCAACTCCCCGGCCGACCGCACCCCGGACAGATCCAGCCCCGACAACGCCAGCCCGGTGTCACTGACATGCACATGCGCGTCCACGAAAGCCGGGGTCACCAACGCCCCACCCAGGTCCACCACCCGGTCCGCCGGCGGCGCATCCGCGTCCGCCCCCAACCAGGCAATCCGCCCATCCCGCACCAACAACGCCGTAGCGGAAGGATCCGCCGGACAATGCAACACGCCACCGCGGAACAACGTCGAGGGGTTCTCGTTCATGGCCTCAGTCTGCCGCCAGCCGCGCCTCGAACAGGCCCCGCACCCCCGGATCACTGCGCAACAACCCCAACGCCAACTCCGCGTGCCCCGGCACGTACCCGTTGCCGACCAGCATCGTCACGTCCGCCGCCAGCCCCTCGGCCCCCAACGCCGCCGCGGCGAAACTCGTCGCCATCGAGAAAAAGATCACTGTGCCGCCGTCCGCCGTGGCCAACACCGCCCCGTGCTCACACCCCGGCACATCCACACACACCACGGTCACATCAGCCGGCGCCCCCAGCGCGGTCGTCACCGCCGTGGACAACCCCACCGGATCCCGCGCGTCGGCCAACACCACCGCATCACACAACCCGGCCGCCACCAGGGCGTCCCGCTCCGCCACCACCGGCACCACCCCGACCGTACGACCCGCCCCCGCCTGCCGCGCCGCCGCCAGCGACAACGAGCCACTCTTGCCCGCACCACCGATCACCGCCACCGACACCGGCCGATCCCCCGACCGCTCGGCCACACACCGCGACACCACCCGCGCCGTCAACGCCGGCGCCCCACACACATCCAGCACCGCCAGCGACAACTGCGGATCCAGATCCTCCGGCAACACCGCCGCGATCGACCGGGCGAACAGAATCGCCCACCCCTCACACGGCACCTGCTCGCTGAGCCCGTCCCACCGGGCCAGACCGTCCGTGACCACCAGCGGCGTCAAGGTCAACGACACCAGGGTGGCGACCCGCTCCCCCGGCTTCAGACCCAACGGCGAACGCCGCCCGGCCTCCTCGACCGTGCCGATCAACATGCCACCCGACCCGGTCACCGGGTTCTGCATCTTGCCCCGGGTAGAGATGATCTCCAGCACCTCGGCGCGCACCGCAGCACCGTCACCGCCGTGCTTGTCGAACAGCTGACGGAAACTCGCCGCGTCCAGGTTCAGCCGCTCCACCCGGATCCGCACCTCGTTCGCCGCGATCTCCGCACGCGCATCCAGCCGCCAGGCCGCCTGCGGCAGCACCCCCGCCGGCTCCACGACGCGGTGCAGACCCACCGGTGACGTCACCCCGACCTCCCCTGCATGGCCGCCTGAACCCCCGGCTGGGAGTCGCGTGGCGGGAAAACTTACGGCAGACTAATTTCTTGACCGGATATTTTCCAGTACCCTTCGGGGTCATCGATCAACCACCAGGAGGGGCCGTGACCCAGACCCACCCGCCGGTGCAGCGCACCGCGCCACCCCAGCCGGCCCCCGTCGACACCCCCGGCCAGCCCTACGAATACCGCCGCACCCCCCTGGTCGAACCCGACTGGACCCGCTTCCCCGGCTGGCGCCACGTCACCCGCGACCAGTGGGAGAACGCCCAATGGCAGCGGGTCAACTGCGTCAAGAACGTCAAACAACTGCGCACCGTGCTCGGCGACACCGTCGACGAGAGCTTCTACGCCGACCTGGAAGCCGACCAACGCGCCCTGGCCACCATGTCCATGCTGGTGCCACCCCAGATGATCAACACCATGGTGCCCTTCGCGCCACCGACCACCGAAGCCCTGCTAGCCGACCCCATCCGGCGCTACATGATCCCGGTGGCCTCCGACCGACGCACCGACTGGCCCTCCCACCCCTACGCCAGCCGTGACTCCCTGCACGAACACGACATGTGGGTAGCCGAGGGCCTGACCCACCGCTACCCCACCAAGGTCCTCGCCGAACTCCTCGCCACCTGCCCCCAGTACTGCGGCCACTGCACCCGCATGGACCTGGTCGGCAACTCCACCCCCGCGGTCGACAAGCTCAAACTCAGCCTCAAACCCGTCGACCGGTACGACGCCCACATCAACTACCTGAAAACCCACCCCGGCGTACGCGACGTGGTCGTCTCCGGCGGAGACGTGGCAAACATCCCCTGGCGCAATCTCGAGTCCTACCTGATGCGCCTGCTGGAGATCGAAACCATCCGGGACATCCGACTCGCCACCAAGGCCCTCATGGGCCTGCCTCAGCACTGGCTCCAGCCCGACGTCGTCGAGGGCCTGGAACGGGTCGCCCGCACCGCCGCCCGCCGCGGCGTCAACCTGGCCATCCACACCCACGTCAACCACGCCCAGTCGCTGACCCCCCTGGTCGCCAAGGCCGCCCAGACCGCCCTGGACGTCGGGGTACGCGACGTCCGCAACCAGGGTGTGCTGATGCGCGGCGTCAACGCCACCAGCAAGGACCTGCTCGACCTGTGCTTCGCCCTGCAGGGGGAAGCCGGCATCCTGCCGTACTACTTCTATATGTGCGACATGATCCCCAACGCCGAACACTGGCGGGTCCCGGTCTGGCACGCCCAGCAGCTCCAGCACGACATCATGGGCTACCTGCCCGGGTACGCCACCCCCCGGATCGTCTGCGACGTGCCCTTCGTCGGCAAGCGCTGGGTGCACATGATCACCGAGTACGACCGCGAGCGCGGCATCTCCTACTGGACCAAGAACTACCGCACCTCGATCGAGTCCGCCGACCTGGCGGCCCTGAACAAGCGGTACGCCTACTACGACCCGATCGACACCCTGCCCGAGGCCGGCCAGCAGTGGTGGCTGACCCACCGCGACGAGTAGCAACCGACCACACGTACCGCCAGGGGCCCCCGGATTGATCCGGGGGCCCCTGGCGTCGGCGTCTCACCTGTTGAAGGCGTTCTTCGCCTTGCTCTTGGCGTCCTCGCCGGCCTGCCGGGCCCGGGCCTCAGCCTGCTTACCGGCCCCCTCGGCCCGCATCCGCTCGTTGTCGGCCATGTCGCCGATGCGCTCCTTGGCGGTGCCGCTCATCTCCTCGACCTTGCTCTTCGCCTTGTCGATGAAGCTCATCTCGCCTCCTCTGCTCGGCCGGGACGGGTGAACCCCGTTCTTGTCGGTGTCCCCGGGCACCGTCGGTGAAAACCCGGTGGTGGGGCGTACATCGCGTAGGGCGTCCTAGGACGCTAGGTAGTCGGGTGAAGGCGGCGGCTGGTTGACTGGGCCAATGGGACAGATCACGCTCATCCGGCACGGCGCCACCGCCTGGAGCACCGCCGGCCGACACACCTCGTACACCGATCTGGAGCTGACCCCGGACGGTGAGCGACAGGCTCGCTCCCTGGGCCCCGCCCTCGCCGAGGAGCGGTTCGTCGCCGTGCTGGCCAGTCCCCGACTGCGAGCGGTGCACACCGCCCGACTGGCCGACCTGGGCATCACCGACACCGACGAGGACCTGGCGGAATGGAACTACGGCGACCACGAGGGACGGACCACCGCCGACATCCACCAGGAACATCCCGGATGGAGCGTGTGGACCGACGGCTGCCCGGGCGGCGAATCCCCCGACGAGGTAGGCGAACGCGTCGACCGCCTGCTCGCCCGGGTGCACCCCCTCCTCGATCAGGGTGCAGTGGCCCTGATCGGACACGCCCACTCGCTGCGGGTGCTGGCCGCCCGGTGGATCGGGCTACCCCCCTCGGCCGGCGGACTGCTGCGGTTGGACACCGGCACCCTCAGCCTGCTCGGCCACGAACACGCCCGCCGGGTCGTCCTGCGCTGGAACCACCCGCCCACCCCACCGGCCGAGATACCCCCCACCACCGCCCGGCACTGACCCGGCAACGAGAACGGCTCCGGCCCCGGCGCTGTCACGCCGAAAGCCGGAGCCGGTCCCTGGCCCGATCAGAGGTAGCTGTTGGCCTCGTCGAGGAAGTGCTGGGCGTACCCCTCGGCGGGGATGTCCCCCAGGTAGTACTTCTTCAGGTCGTGGCGGGTGGCCGCCAGGGGGTCACTGCCGAGCAGGTCGTCGAGCACCAGGTCCAGACCGGACACCCGGCCGGTGTGGGCGTCGATCACGTACGCCGCCCGGGCCAGCGGGAAGGCGTCCGTGAACCGGTCGGCCGGCGCCGACACCGCGACCATGGCGAACGGCTTCTCCGAGTACAGGTAGTCCGCCACCACACTGGACACGTCCGACACCATCGCGTCCGAGGCGTTGAAACAGTCCACCACGGACATCTTCGACTCGGCCTGCGCGCCGAACAGATGCTTGCGGCCACTGGTCCGCGCGTCCTCGGCCAGCAGCGCCTTGATCCGCTCCGACTCCTGGGTCAGGGCCGCCGAGCGAATGGTGTACGGGTGCGGCCGGAACACGATGCTGCATCCCCGGGCGATCAGGGCCTTGACGATGTCGTAGCCCACCAGCAGGGAGGAGTAGTTCGAGTCGGCGTAGAAGCCGGCCCAGGTGGGGGCGTACAGCACCCGGGGCGCGGTCAGCGAGGCGATCGGGGCCGCGGCGATGGCGACATTCTCCACCTGCGGACGCCCGACGATGCGGAACATCTCCGCCGGCATGCTCACCCCGTTGGCCGCGAACCGGTCGATGGCGGCCTGACCGGCTACGAAGTTCCGGTCGTACATCCGGAAGACCGGGTTGTGGCTCGGCACCTTGTCGCTGTCACCGTGGTTGAGCTGGATGTGCGTCAGGTTGGTGTACCGCACGAGGTGGTTGTTCTTCGTCGCCGTGTTGACGTAGAAGGCCGCCCGCAGCGACGGCACGATCACGTCGTCGATCTGGGTCAGCCCGGCCCGCAGCACCACCGGCGCCGTGGTCAGCCGCACCACCTCGTTGAAGTTGGCCTCGGAACGCACCAGCACGAAGAACTTCTTGCCCAGGCGCTCCAGGTACGGCAGCCACATGCCGACCTGGTACGCGGTGCCGGCCGGTGCCTCCCAGTGCAGCAGGAAGGCCGGTTCGTAGGCGGTCAGCGCGGCGGTCAGCCTCGTCTCACTGGCGTGCCGGGCCCGTACCCGGGTCACCGCCTGCCAGCCGGTGAACGCGACCAGGGCCAGCGCGGCGGCCGACACCACCAGGGAGACGACCTCCAGGGTGCCGAGGAACCCGCAGCCCAGGGCCACCACCACGGCGGCGCCGTTGACCAGCACCGCCCGGCTGGTGTTGGGGCGCAGATTGGGCCGTAGGCCACTGCCGCGCAGATTGGCCGACACCGGGTAGACCGACCGGGAGGTGGCCGTCACCGCAGACTCGGCCAGCACAGCCAGAGCGGCCCCGCCGACCCCCAGGGCCAGGACGATGCCGGCCCCGGAGTGCACCACCCCGAGCAGGTAGGCGCAGGCCAACAGGAGCAGCCGGGTGATCATGGTCGAACCGGAGGCCGCCGAGCCGCCACTGACGGCGTTGCGCCAGGTGTAGCCGAGCAGACCGACCGCGATCAGGGCCGGGGGCAGGGCCCACAGCGGGGAGTCCGCCACCGCCGCCAACAGCAGAGCGACCACCGCCGCCACCTCGGCGGCCAGGGTGGGCAGTCGACCCGCCAACCACCCCCGCAAGCCGGACTTGGCGCTCACCGCCGGGCGCCCGTCGACGTGCCGTTCATCCGCAGCACCCGGCTGACCCGGCCACGCCAGGACGCCAGGAAGTTCTGCTGAACCTTGAGTTCCTTCTCCAACTGGGTTACCCGCTCCTCGAGTGACTTGTATCCGCGGGGCTCGCGGAAGGGGGGTTCGAAGTCATAGGCAGGCCGGGCCAGGTCACCCTCGTGGCCCTGCCGCAGCCACCGCAGGCGCGACATGATCTGACGGCGTCCGACCTCGTCCGAGGCCATCAGGGTGTGCACCGGGCCGGGGAACTTGGCGGCGGCCAGGGCCTTGTCGTAGTCGGGGTTCTCCTTGCCCGGCGCGAACACGTGCTCCAGGTCGTTGTGCTCCAGGAACCGCAGGTAGGTCTCGAAGGTCGGCACCTGGCGGGGCAGGAAGGCGTCGAAGTCGGCTTCCTCGTACAGCCGCTGGGCGTCGACGTCCGGCGGCAGGTCGGCGTAGAGGCGGTACGGGATGCCGTGGTACTCGGCCAGTTCGACCGTACGGGAGTCGTGGGCCAGCACCACCGCCGGCGTGCCGGCCAGTACGGCGGCGACATTGCCGTGGATGCGGGTGCCGAAGGCGAAGTGCTGCTCGGCCATGAACTCGACCCAGGTCGAGGCGTCCACGAAGAACCGCATCCGGTCGTTGACGTACAGCGGGTGCTCGGTGTGGATCGGCATCCGCTTGTTGCCGACCTTGGCCGGGTTCTCGCCCCAGAGCATGAGGGCCAGCCGGTGATGCTGCTGCGGCACGATGACGCTGTTCGGGTAGCGGTTGGTGTTCGCCTCGACCAGCCGGTCCACCCCCTTGACCTTGGGGGTGTACGAGATGGCCAGCGGGCTGTCGTAGCGCAGGTGCCCGACCTTGCGCACCAGGGGCCCCAGCGGCCCGTTGCCGAACATCGACGGGCAGCCGATCACCCGCACGTGCTCGTCCCCGAAGCCCAGGTACTTCAGCATCCGGGCGGTGTACTCGCCGCGTACCCCGATCGAGGCGGAGCGGTCCAGCACGGCCCGGGTGAACCGGGTGACGATTCGCTTGTACTCGTCGGGCAGGGAGTCGAACTCGGTGCCGTACGGCAGCTGGGCGCCGATGCCGACCACCGTGACCGGAATGGTGAGCTTCTCGATGACCTTGGCCAGCCGTTCCAGGTGCGGCAGGAAGGTGTCCCGGTAGGAGTTGGCCATCGGCAGCACGAACCGGTCGAACTCCTCGTTCGTCCGCTCGATGTACCGGCCCAGATGCACCGGACGCTCGTGCACGTACGAGTTGGCGACCAGTTCGGCGCCGGGCACGCTGAGGGCCCGGAAGACCGCGCTGTAGAAGAGCATGTTGCCGGAGTTGGAGCCGAACACCCCGAGCCGGGAGGTGGCCAGGCTCTGCTCGTGGGACAGCACCGTGGCCGGATGTTTGCCGGCGCGGACGAGGATGCGCGTCATGACCGGACCTCGGAATCCGACTGGCTGAACCTCGACCATAGCGGTCGGAACATCTCAATCCTCCCCTTGACGACACACCTGACGAGACCGTGCCGCGGCGCCGGCAGGCACGCCGCGGATCGGCTCGCGCCGCTCACGATCGGGTCGCACTTCCGCCGAATCAGGGATGGATCCTAGCTCCGCATCCCGTGAGTTCACTGAACCGGGGTCGGATGTTCTTGATCATCTCGTCCCATTTCACACAATCGCCTCGGCTGATCACCGCCGACCCCGGACCGCCCCCTCGCGAGCCCTCCGGCTAGGAACCGGAAGGCTCGGCGGGGACGCCCCGCGGCCTGGGTTGCTCGATCGGCTGGGCGGCCTTGGGCGGGCGGTGCTCGTACGGGGTGGAGAGCACCACTGTCGTCCTGGTCGTCACATTGGCCGAAGTCCTGATCTCCTGGAGCACCCGTTCCAGGTCCCCCGGCCCGGCCACCCGCACCAGCAGCAGGTAGAAGTCCTCACCGGCCACCGAGTAGCAGGAGTCGATCTCCGGCAGGTGGGCCAGCCGTTCCGGGGCGTCGTCCGGCTGCGAGGGATCGAAGGGCCGGATCGCCACGAAGGCGGTCAGCGGCAGGTCCAGGGCCTCGAAGGAGACCCGGGCCGCGTACCCCTTGATGACCCCGCGCTGCTCCAGCCGACGGACCCGCTGGTGCACGGCCGAGACCGACAGGCCGACCCGCTCCGCAAGGTCCGTGTACGACAGCCGACCGTCCGCGGTCAACGCCGCGACGATGGCCCGATCGATCTCCTCCACGGCGTGCAACCTACCCGGAATGCGCCCGATGTGCGACGTTCACCCCTTGGCCAGGGCCCGGGAGATCACCATCCGCTGAATCTGGTTGGTGCCCTCGACGATCTGCAACACCTTCGCCTCCCGGAAGTAACGCTCCACCGGGTGGTCGGCCACATAGCCGGCCCCGCCGAGCACCTGCACGGCCTCGGTGGTCACCCGCATCGCCACGTCGGAGGCGAACAGCTTCGCCTTGGCCGCCTCCACCGAGTACGGCCGGCCGGCGTCGCGCAGCCGGGCCGCGGCCAACATCAACGCCCGGGCGGCGGAGATCTGGGTGGCCAGGTCGGCCAGGATGAAGCCGAGGCCCTGGAAGTCGATGATCGCCCGCCCGAACTGCCGGCGCTCCCGGGCGTACTGCACCGCGTAGTCCAGCGCCGCCTGGGCCAGCCCCACCGCGCAGGCGGCGATGCCGAGCCGACCGGAGTCCAGCGCGGCCATGGCGATGGTGAAGCCCTTGCCCTCGCCGCCGATCAGCCGCTCGGCCGGCACCCGGGCCTCGTCGAAGACCAGTTGCGCCACCGGGGAGGAGCGCAGCCCCATGGTGCGTTCGGCGGCCTGCGGGGCGATGCCGGGGGTGCCCCGGTCGGCCAGCAGACAGGAGATGCCCTTCGGGCCGGGGCCGCCGGTGCGGCAGAAGATGTTGTAGAAGTCGGCCGTGTGGGCGTGGGTGATCCAGGCCTTGGTGCCGGTGACGACGTACTCCTCGCCGTCGCGGACCGCCCTGGTGGTCAGGGCCGCGGCGTCCGAACCCCCCTGGGGCTCGGAGAGGCAGTACGCGCCCAGCAGCTCCCCGCCGATCATGTCCGGCAGCAGCTCCCGCTGGGCCTCGGTGCCGAAGGCGGCGACCGGGTAGCAGGACAGGGTGTGCACGCTGACCGCCTCGGCGGCGGCCAGCCAGCGCCCGGCCAGGATCTCCAGCACCTGCAGGTACACCTCGTAGGGCTGGGCGGCACCCCCGTACTCCTCGGGGTAGGGCAGCCCCAGCAGGCCGGCCCGGCCCAGGGTGCGCAGGGTCTCCCGGGGGAACTCGGCGCGCTGCTCGTACTCGACCGCCTTGGGGGCGAGTTCCCGGTCGGCGAGTTCGGTGGCCAACTCCAGCAGGTCGTGGGCCTCGTCGGTGGGCAGGATCCGCTCGACGGTCATAGCTCGATCAGCTCCGTGGTGGTGGTGTTCAGTCGGCGTACGCCCTCGGGGGTGCAGACCACGATGTCCTCGATCCGGGCCCCGTGCCGCCCGGCCAGGTAGATCCCCGGTTCCACCGAGAAGGCCATCCCGGCGGCCAGCGGACGGTCGTTGCCGGCCACCAGGTAGGGCTCCTCGTGACCGTCCAGGCCGATGCCGTGGCCGGTGCGGTGCAGGAAGGCCTCGCCGTACCCGGCGGCGGTGATCGGCTCGCGGGCGGCCGTGTCGACCGCCTCGGCGCTCACCCCCGGCCGGACGGCCGCCACGGCGGCCTGCTGGGCGTCCCGCAGCACGGTGTAGTAGTCGACGAACTCCGCCGGTGGGCGGCCACCGGCCACGAAGGTGCGGGTGCAGTCGGAGCGGTAACCGGAGGGCATGGTGCCGCCGATGTCCACCACCACCGGCTCCCCCGCCCCGATCGGCCGGTCACTGGTGCCGTGGTGCGGGCTGGCCCCGTTCGGCCCGGCGGCGACGATGACGAAGTCGACCGTGACGTGCCCGGCGGCCCGGATCGCCGCGGCGATGTCCGCGGCCACCTCCACCTCGGTACGCCCCGGCCGCAGCCACTCGCCCATCCGCTCGTGCACCGAGTCGATGGCCGCACCGGCCTCGGCCAATGCGGCCACCTCCGCCGGTGACTTGACGATCCGCAACTCCCGCAGCACCTCGGAGGCCAGCCGCTGACGGGCACCGGGCAACGCGGCACGCAGGGCCAGGACCTGCTCGGCCCACATCCGGTCGGCCAGTCCCACCGCCTCGACCGACCCGCCCAGGGCCGCGGTCACCAGCGGGTACGGGTCGGTGCCGTCGGTGTGGTCGATGATGCGTACCCCGGTGGCCGGTGCCGGGGAGGCCTCGGCCGCCGGTCGTTCCAGAGTAGGCACGATCAGGGTCGGCTCACCCTCGGCGGGCAGCACCAGCAGGGTCAGCCGCTCGCCGGCGTGCGCGTCGTACCCGGTGAGGTAGCGCAGGTCGGAGCCGGGGCTGAGCAGCAGGGCGTCCAGGCCGGCGGTGGCGATGGCGCGCTGCGCGGCTACCAGCCGCTGCGGCGGGTACAGTTCGTCGATTCCCACCCGGACAGCTTAACGGTCGTTTGGGGGCGGACCGGTGGACGGTCACGCTGCGGGGGTTCCGCCCGACCGGTCAGGAATCGAGAAGCACTTCACGCTGCGACGCAGCAAGCTGACCTTCAGGACATCCCGCTCGGCGTCACCCGCCGGCCGGGCAGCTCGTCTCCGCTGGAGGTCGCCATGCGCTGGAACACCATAGTCCGACAGACCCATCGATGGATCTCGGTCACCTTCGTGGTGACCGTCATCGCCGCCTTCGTCGCCGCCACCCGGGCCGAACCCGTCGAGTGGGTCTTCTACCTGCCGCTGCTCCCCCTGGCCATACTCCTGCTCACCGGGTTGTACCTGTTCGTGCTGCCGTACGCCGTCCGACGGCGACGCGCCACGAGCTGACCCGGATGTCGACTCAGGACATCAACCACAGACAGAAGGGATGACCGTCCGGGTCCAGGCAGACCCGGACGTCGTCCTGCGGCTGATAGTCGGCCAGGGTCGCCCCGCAGGCCAGGGCATGGTCCAGGGCGGCGTCCAGATCCTCCACGCCGATCTCCAGGTGCATCGACATCTGCTGCCGACCCGGCTCGGCCGGCCAGGTGGGGCGCACGTACGCCCGTTCCCGCTGGAAGGACAGCCCCACCCCGCCCTCGGGGGCACGCAGGATGACGTCGTCGGCCTGCTCGACACCGATCTCCCAGCCCAGCAGCCGCAGGTAGAAGCGGGCCAGCGCGGCCGGGTCGGGACTGTCCAGGTTGACCGTGGTCAGGGTCAACCGGGTGGGTAAGGGCATCAGTCCTCCTGGTCGTGCCGCAAGCGCGGAATGTCGGTGGGGTGTGCCAGGCTATCGGACGTGGCACCGCAGACCCCGATCATGCTCATCGACGCCCCCAGTCTCTACTTCCGCGCCTACTTCGGCATTCCGGAGTCCGCCGCGAAGACCGCGGAGGGCCAGCCGGTCAACGCGGTACGCGGTTTCCTGGACATGCTCGCCCAGCTGGTGCGGACCCGCCGGCCGGGGCGGATGGTGTGCGCGATGGACCACGACTGGCGACCGGACTGGCGGGTCGCCCTGCTGCCGTCGTACAAGGCGCACCGGGTGGCCCCCGAGGGCGGTGAGGTCGTGCCGGACACCCTGACCCCCCAGGTGCCGATGATCCTCGACGTGCTGGAGGCGGTGGGGATCACCGTGGTCGGGGCGGCCGGTTACGAGGCCGACGACGTGCTCGGCACCCTCTCGGTCACCCAACCCGGGCCGGTGGAGGTGGTCTCCGGCGACCGTGACCTGTTCCAGTTGATCGACGACGCCCGCGGGGTGCGGCTGCTCTACATCGGCCGAGGGGTAGCCAAACTGGAGGACTGCGACGACGACGCCGTGCGGACCCGGTACGGGGTGCCGGCCGACCGGTACGCCGAGTTCGCCGCCCTGCGCGGGGACCCCAGCGACGGGCTGCCCGGGGTGGCCGGGGTCGGGGAGAAGACCGCCGCCCGGCTGATCGACCGCTACGGCGACATCGCCGGCATCCTGGCCGCCCTGGACGACCCGGCCTCCGGCTTCGCACCCGGGCTGCGGACCAAGCTGGCCGCCGCCCGGGACTACCTGGCGGTGGCCCCGAAGGTGGTCCGGGTGGCCCTGGACGTGCCGCTGCCGCCGCTGCCCACCGAGTTGCCGACCGCCCCCGCCGACCCGGAGCGGCTCCTCGACCTGGCCCAGCGGTGGAACCTGGCCGGCTCCACCCGCCGCCTGGTCGACGCTTTGGCCGCCCGAGACACCGAGTAGTCACCCTTCCCTCGTCGGCAGTGCACGGGCCGGTCAGGCCACCTCGCGCAGGTAGCCGTCGATCGAGGCGGCCAGGACCTGGTCGCCGGGGCGGGCCCAGACCTCGGCGTTGAAGACCTCCACCTCGATCGGGCCGGTGTAGCCGGCCGCGTCGACCGCCTCCCGCAGCCGCCGCAGTTCGATGCAGCCCTCGCCGGGCAGGGCCCGGCCGAGCAGCACCCCCTCCGGCAGGGGGGTGATCCAGTCGCAGATCTGGAAGGAGGCGATCCACTCCCCCGCCCGGGCGATCTGCGCGTACACGGTGTCGTCCCACCAGACGTGGTAGGCGTCCACCACCACCCCGACCACCCCGGGGTCGAACCGTTCGGCGATGTCCAGGGCCTGGCCCAGGGTGGAGATGACGCAGCGGTCGGCACTGAACATCGGGTGCAGGGGTTCGATGGCTAGGGTGACCCCGGCGGCATCGGCGTGCGGGGCCAGTTCGGCGATCGCGTCGGCCACCCGGGCCCGGGCCCCGTCGAGGTCCTTGCTGCCCTCCGGTAGCCCGCCGGAGACCAGCACCAGCACGGGTGCGCCCAGGGTGGCGGCCTCCTCGATGGCCCGCAGGTTGTCGTCGCGCCAGTCCTTTGTGTTGAAGAAGCCGCCCCGGCACAGGGTGGTCACCGCCAGCCCGGCGTCGTGGACCAGGTCGGCGGTGCGGGTCAGGCCGTACTCGGCCACCGGTTCCCGCCACAGCCCGATGCCGGGCACCCCGGCGGCCACGCAACCGGCCACCGCCTCGGGCAGCGGCCAGTGTTGGGTGGTGGCCTGGTTCAGGGAGAAGCGGCACAGCGCCGTACGGTCGGCGGTCACTGGGCCACCCCGGCGACCGTGAAGAAGGCCCGGGCGCGGGCGGCGGCCAGGTCGGCGTCCGGGAGCAGACCGGCCTCCTCGGCCAGGGTCAGCAGGGTGGCCAGGTGCTCCGGGGACCGGCCGGACTGCAGGCCCCCGACCATGGTGAAGTGGTCCTGGTGGCCGGTCAGCCAGGCCAGGAAGACGATGCCGGTCTTGTAGTACCAGGTGGGGGCGGCGAACAGGTGCCGGGCCAGCGGCACGGTAGGGGCGAAGATCTCGTCGTACCCGGTCAGGTCCTCTCGGTCCAGGGCGGCCAGGGCTGCGGCGGCGGCCGGGGCGATCGCGGCGAAGACCCCCAGCAGGGCGTCGGAGTGCCCGGCCTCGTCCCCCCGGATCAGCTCCGGATAGTGGAAGTCGTCGCCGGTGTAGAGACGCACCCCGGCGGGCAGCCGCCGCCGCAGCGCCACCTCCCGACCGGCGTCCAGCAGGGACATCTTGATGCCGTCCACCCGGGCGGCGTGGGCCTTGATCAGCTCTATGACGGTGTCGGCGGCCAGGTCCAGGTCGGTCGAGCCCCAGTAGCCGGTCAACGCCGGGTCGAACATCGGGCCCAGCCAGTGCAGCACCACCGGGCCCTCGGCGGCGGTCAGCAGCTCGTCGTACACCCGCAGGTAGTCCTCGGTGTGCCGGGCGGCGGCGGCCAGGTGGCGGCTGCACATCAGCACCGGCACGGCACCGGCGGACTGCACGTCGGCCAGCTGCTCGTGGTAGGCGGCGGTGACCTCGGCCAGGGTGGCCGGGCCGGGCGGCAACTGGTCGGTGGCGACCCCGGCGACGATCCGGCCGCCGACCGCGCGGGCCCGCGCGGCGCTGCGCCGGATCAGCTCCCGGGTGGTCGGATAGTCCAGGCCCATGCCCCGCTGGGCGGTGTCCATCGCCTCGGCCACCCCCAGCCCGTACGACCAGAGGTGCTCGCGGAAGGCCAGGGTGCGGTCCCAGTCGAGGGTGGCCGAGGTGCCCGGGGTGTTGTCCGCCCCCGGGTCGGCCACCACATGCGCGGCGGCGTACGCGATGCGGCTGCGCGGCGGGCCGTCGGGGCGCGGATGCCCGGTCCCCCCGGCCAGCCGCAGTCGCCGTCCGCCGGGCAGGGTGACGCTCGTGCCGCTCACAGCGACAGCTCCGGCACCTCGATGCGGCGGCCCTCGCGGGCCGAGCGCAGCCCCAACTCGGCCAACTGCACCCCCTGGGCACCGGCCAGGAAATCCCACCGGAAGGGCTCACCGGCCACGACGTGCCGCAGGAAGGCCTCCCACTGCACCTTGAAGCCGTTGTCGAAGTCCTCGTTGTCCGGCACCTCGGCCCACTGGGCCCGGAAGTCCTCGGTGACCGGCAGGTCGGGGTTCCACACCGGTTTCGGGGTGAGGGCCCGGTGCTGCACCCGGCAGCGGCGCAGCCCCGCGACCGCGCTGCCCTCGGTGCCGTCGACCTGGAACTCGACGAGTTCGTCGCGGAACACCCGCACCGCCCAGGAGGAGTTGAGTTGGGCGATCACCCCGCCGGCCAGTTCGAAGACGGCGTACGCGGCGTCGTCCGCGGTGGCCGGGTAGGGCCGGCCGGCCTCGTCGACCCGACACGGGATGTGGGTGGCGATGGTGGCGGAGACCGAGCGCACCTCGCCGAACAGCTCCGCCAGCACGTAGTGCCAGTGCGGGAACATGTCCACCACGATGCCGCCGCCGTCGGAGGCCCGGTAGTTCCACGAGGGGCGCTGGGCGGGCTGCCAGTCGCCCTCGAAGACCCAGTAGCCGAACTCCCCGCGCACCGACAGCACCTGGCCGAAGAAGCCGCCGTCGAGCAGCCGCTTGAGTTTGCGCAGGCCGGGCAGGAACAGCTTGTCCTGCACCACCCCGGTGCGTACCCCGGCGGAGCGGGCCGCCCGGGCCAGGTCCAGGGCGGCGGCGGTGTCGGCGGCCAGGGGCTTCTCGGTGTAGATGTGCTTGCCGGCCTCGATGGCCGCCCGGATGGCCTTCTCCCGCTGCTGGGTGACCTGGGCGTCGAAGTAGATCTCGACGTCGTCGCGGGCCAGGGCCGCCGCCAGGTCGGTGGTCCAGTCCTCCAGGCCGTGCCGTTGGGCGATCTCGCGTAGCTTGGTCTCGCTGCGTCCGACCAGGACCAGGTGGGGCCAGATGGTGGTGCCGTCGGCCAGGGGCAGGCCACCGGCGTCCCGGATGGCCAGCAGGGAACGCACCAGATGCTGCCGGTAACCCATCCGGCCGGTGACGCCGTTGACGATGATGCCGATCGACCTGCGGGTCATGGGGGTCCTTCCGCAACGAGTCAGGTAAGCGCTTTCCTGCGAGCCTAGAGCGAGTCCCAGCCGACAGGCAAGGGCTTTCCCCTCCCGCGACCTGCGCAACCGTCCGACGGCCCGCGACACCCCCTGCGGTACGGTGACGCTGGCCGTCGCAGGCACGGCCGACGCGACACGGGAGGGGACGCCGGTGGCGACGCTGTCCGATGTGGCGCGGCGGGCGGGAGTGTCCCCCGCCACGGCTTCCCGAGTGATCAACGGCAGCAGCAAGCCGGTCACCGACGAGCTGCGCGAACGGGTCCTGCAGGCCGTCGCCGAGTTGCAGTACGTGCCCAACGCCCACGCCCAATTGCTGGCCCGCTCCCACCGGGGCGCCGTCGGGGTCATCGTGCACGACGTCTCCGATCCGTACTTCTCCGAGATCACCCGAGGGCTGCAACGGGTCGCCACCGACCAGGGGCGGCTGCTGATGATCTGCAACAGCTACCGGGACCCGGAGCGGGAGCTGGAGTACGTCGAGCTGCTGCGCGGACAGCAGGTGGCCGCCATCATCCTGGCCGGCTCCGGCTACCACGATCCCGAGTTCACGACCCTGCTGAACGGCAAGCTGGCCGCGTACGAGGCCACCGGGGGCCGGGTAGCGGTGATCGGCCGCCACGAACACTCCGGTGACGCGGTGATGCCGGACAACCGCGACGGCGCCCGGCTGCTCGGGCAGGAGATCTGCCGCCTCGGCCACCGGCGGATCGGGGTGGTGGCCGGCCCCCGGGTGCTGACCACCACCACGGACCGGCTGACCGGGCTGCGCCAGGCGCTGGCCGAACACGGCCGACAACTACCGGAGCAGCTCGTCCGGTACGCCGACTTCGACCGGGACAGCGGTGCGGAGGCCACGGCCGCCCTGCTGGACGCCGAGCCCGCGCTGACCGCGATCGCGGCGCTGAACGACTCGATGGCCATCGGCGCCCTGTCGGTGCTGCGGTCCCGGTCCATCGCGGTGCCCGGCCAGGTCAGCGTGTTCGGCTTCGACGACATGCCGATGGCCCGCGATGTCACCCCGGCCCTGACCACCATCCGGCTGCCGCTGGTGGAGATGGGGGCCCGGGCGATGGCCCTGGCCCTGGACGGCGGCTCCGCCGCACCCCGGGTGGAGTCCCTGGCCGCCGAACTGATCCGCCGGGACAGCTCCGGGCCGCCACCGGGCTGAGGTGTGCGGAACAGGAGATTTGCACCAATGGGATAGACATATCCGTATGCGTAGACTCCTGATTTCCGCCACCTGTGCGGTGGTGCTGGTAGCCGGGGCCACCGGTCCGGCGGCGGCTGATCCACCGGAGCGCTCCGATCCCCGGCCCGCCTCGGCGGGCTGGTCCCTGGTCGACGGCGAGCTGACCTGGCGCTCGACGAAGCCGGTACCGATGGGCGACGCCAGGGTCGAGTTCTTCTCCGGGGATCAGCGGCTGGGCCCGGCGCGTCCGCACCCGGACGGTCGGACCTTCAGCCTGCCGCTGGACGCGCCGGTGAAGCCGGAGGAGCTGGCGGTGCGGGCCGGCGGCCGGCGGATCGATGTGGATTCCGCGCGGGATAGCGCCCGCCGGTCGGCGCCGGTCCCCACCATTCCGGCCCCGCAGCCCGCCGGCCCGGTCGATCCCGGCCGGCCCGGACCGTACCGGCAGATCACCGGGGAGTACGACCTGCCCGGGGTCACCCTGCCGGGGTTCCCGGAGAAGGTCGAGATGCGGGCGGTGGTGGTCGCCCCACAGGGCACCACCGGAGCCCGGCCGCTGGCCCTGTTCCTGCACGGCCGGCACACCGTCTGCTACCGGGGTGAGGAGGAGGTGCCCCAGCAGTGGCCCTGTCCGTCCGGCTCCGATCCGATCCCCAGCCACCGGGGCTACCTCCAGGCGCAGCGGCTGCTCGCCTCGCAGGGCTACGTGACCGTGTCCATCTCGGCCAACGGGATCAACGGTCAGGACTGGGCCGCCGGCGACGGGGGCGCGCAGGCCCGCTCCTCGCTCGTGCGACTGCACCTGGCGAAGTGGGCCGACTGGGCCGGGACCGGCCGCGCCGGGGCGCCGGAGATCGTGCGGGCCGCACCCCGGGCAGACCTATCCCGGGTATTCCTGATGGGTCACTCCCGAGGCGGTGAGGGGGTCAGCCGGGCGGCGATGGACTCGCTGACCCCACCCCCGAGTGCGCAGGACGGCTATCCCGGCCGGGTGCGCTGGACCGTACGCGGCATGTTGCTGATCGGTCCCACCCTCTTCGGACACAACCCGGTGCCGCAGGTCCCCTCGGTGACCCTCCTGCCCGGCTGCGACGGTGACGTCTACGACCAGCAGGGCCAGATGTTCGTCGACGCCACGCGCGGGCTCAGTCCCAGCCGCGCACTGCGCAGCGCGCTGTACGTGATCGGCGTCAACCACAACTACTTCAACACCGAATGGACGCCCGGGCAGTCGGCGGCACCGTCCTGGGACGACTTCTACACCTCTGACGACGGTCCGGACCCGGTCTGTTCACCGGGCGCTCCCACCCGGCTCACCGCCGCCCAGCAGCAGACCGTCGGCGCCACCTACATCGCCGCCGCCGCACGGCTCTTCGTCGGCGGCGACGACCGGGTCCGGCCGCTGCTCGACGGCAGCGGCCAGCGGGCGCCCTCGGCCGACCCGGCCCGGGTGCTCGGTCACGCCCTCGGCGGCAACCGCACGCCGGTGCTCACCCCGGACGCGTCGACACAGCTGTCGGGTGGGGCCCGGATCTGCGACCAGGTCACCGACGACGCGGATCGGTCCTGCCTCGGCCTGAACGACCGCAACGCCCTCCTGGCGCACTTCACGCCGTTCCTCTGGACCATTCCCGAGCCTGACCGGTACGCAGCCGAGCTGGCCTGGTCCCGGCCCGGCATAGCGATCCGGCTGGCCCCGTCCCGCCCGGTTTCGGTCACCGGTGCCCGTGACCTGGCGATGCGGATCATCATCCCACCGAACACGACCGGCACCCGGCTGGACGTGACCGTCGTCGGGACCGACGGCCGACGCAGCCGGCTGGGCGAGGTACGGGTCGACGGCCTGCCCGGCACCCAGAACACCACCTCCTACTGGGCGCAGGAGGTACGGGTGCCACTGCAGGGGGCACCGGCACGGCTGGCCGCCATCGAGATCACTCCACGTACCGCGTTCGGGCAGGCATGGCTGCTCGACGCGTGGGGCTGGAAACCGGGCACACCCGACCCGCGTGCCTTCCGCCTGCCCCGGCTGGACATCGGCACCCTTGAGGTCGACGAGGGCGACTCCGGCACGAAGACGTACGAGATCCCGGTGACCATCACGGGAAGCGGCAGTGCCACCGTACGGCTGAATCTGTCCGTCCCGGACGCCGAGGACCGGTCCTGGCTGGCCACCGTGCGGCCCGGTCAGCGCAGCATCCGGGTGCCCGCCGAAGTGGTCGGGGACCGGCTGTGGAACTACACCGAGCGGTACCTGCTGACCGCCAAGGCGCAGCGGGGCATGGTGGTCGGCAGCTACATCGGTGGCCTGGACATCCTCAACGACGATCCGGTCCCCATCATCACGGTGGAGTCCGCCGATCTGCGGGTCACCGAGGGTGAGACCCTGACCTGGCGCTTCACCGCCTCCGCGCCCACCGAACAGGGCCTGTCCGCGAACGCCTGGCTCCAGCCGCCGACCGCCGGACCGGAGCTGTCCACCCTGGACGTGGACCCGGACTGGTTCGCCGAGCAGTCGTACGAGCCGGTGGAACCCGAACGGCCGCTGTCCCAGACCTGGCTATTGCCATACCTGCGGCTGGCCCCGGAGGCCCTGGTCGGTGAGATCAGCGTACCGACGATCACCGACTCGCTCACCGAGCCGCAGGAGTGGATCGAGCTGCACTTCGACCAGGAACCGGACGGGCCGGTGCTGCCACCGGTGCTGACCGGCGTGGTGACCGACGACTGAGCGCGGGGCGGCGCGGCGGCGGCATCGGCACCTATCCTGTGCCGATGTCGCCGCTGAGCCCCACCCAGCAGCTCCTCACCCCCACCGAGGTGGCCGACTACATCGCGGCCTCCTTCTCCGGCGCGCGTCAGGTGGCCGACTGCGGGCCGCTGACCGGCGGTGGCTTCGCCACGGTCTGGTGGGTACGCCTGGACGACGGCGCGCAGGTCGTCCTGAAGATCGGGCCGCCGCCGCAGGTGCCGCTGCTGCGCTACGAGGCCGGGATGCTCGCCGCGGAGGCTCGCTACTTCCGGCTGGTCGCCGCCCGGGCCCCGCAGGTGCCGGTGCCCCCGGTGCTGCACCACGGTCAGGACCCCCGCCTCGGCGAATGGCTGGTCACCGGCCGACTGCCCGGCCGGGCCCTGCCGGACCTGGAGGGTGCCGACGAGGGCGCACGCTACGACTTCGGGGCCGCGATGGCCACCCTGCACCGGATCACCGGCGACCGGTTCGGCTACGACGACGGCCGCACCGGCGGCGAGACCTGGTCGACGGCCTTCTCGGCGATCATCGAGGATCTGCTGGCCGACGCCGCGGACTGGGAGGTGACCCTTCCCGCCCCGCCGCAGCGGTTCCGCGAGCTGCTGGCCCGGCACGCCGACCTGCTCGACCAGGTGCGCCGACCCGCCCTGCTGCACTACGACGGCTGGGACGGCAACGTGCTGGCCGCCCCCGACGAGCACGGGGCGTACCGGATGTGCGGGCTGGTCGACGGCGAACGGTTCCTCTACGGCGACCCGATGCTGGACCTGGTCTCCCCCCTGCAGTTACGGCGCGCCGAGGACGAGCCGGAGCATCCGTTCCTGCGCGGCTACGCCGACACCACCGGCACCCCGCTGGTCTTCGACGACGGCGCACGCCGCCGGTTGGCGTTGTACCGGATGCACCTGCACCTGCTGATGACCGTGGAGATGCCCAGCCGGGGCATCACCGTGGACAACGACCCCGGCCGCCACACCCTGCTCGCCGAACTCCTCGACCGAGACCTGACGGACCTGAGCCGCCCCTGACGCCGTTCACCGTGTGCCCGGACCGCGCGCTACTCGAATCCGTGTCATGGACGCCCGGTGAGGCGCGGGCCGCCGGTCGGGCGCAGCCGGCCGCCGGGTACCCACTTCGGGCACTGTCGAGCTGATTCGTCGGTGCTATCGCAAGACCGATAGGACCCATGGTGCAATCGGAGCTGTTGTTCATAGCCCGCTGCCGCCCGCCGCGCGATCCGTTCACGCTCTCAGCTCGACAGGGCCCAACCTGTACCACCTGCCCCCGGGGCGCGACGACGACTCAGCCGCCAGCTGAGTACGCCGCGGCGGTGCTGGCGTCACGGGCGCTGCCCGAGCCTCGGCACCACGGCACGTTGCAGCACCGCAGTGGTGGCCAGCACGGTGCCGGCCGGCCCATCGGCAGTGTCCGCCACGAGGTAGCTACGCGAGCCGAGGTACGCATAGGTTCGCTCATCGAAGATCCACTCGTCACGCCGGTCCAGTTCGGTGTACGCGACGGCGGTCCCCCGCCGGCCCGCCGCGTCGGTCACCTGACGGATCAACTCGACCCCGGGAATCCGGGCTGCTGCCCGGTAGAGAGCGGCGCTGGTCTGTGGCGGTACCAGCGATTCACGCAGGATGTCACCGATCGCGGTGAACGCCGCGCCGTCGCGGCTGTTGCCGTGGCCCCGCGAGGCACGTTCCCGGTAGAGCTTGGCCAGCAGTTCATCCGGGTCGCCGGGCATATCGACGACCGTCGCGTTCGGCATCATGTCCGTCAACGTCACTCGCTCGGGGATCACGCCGATGACCGGCAGTTCGACGAACGGCTGTCGGAGCAGACCATCGCCCGGCTCGTATCGGGGGATCCAGATCTCCCGCTCGCGTACCGGTCGCAGCCGGGCCGGACCGCCACCCAGTTCGGCGTGGGCACCCAGGCTCCTGATGTAGACGTACCTCCCGTCGCCCGGCTCCGGATTCTCGACGACGGCGGCGGCCATCGCGTTCAGCAATGTCGTCGCGGCCGCCGGTTCCGCCTGTTGCACCGGCACGACCAGTGGCGCGCTTTCCGGCACCCCGGGCAGCACGATCGTCGCGGCCGCGATCACCGCGATCACCGCGGCAAGCGCGCCCGTCGCGCCCACGAGCACCGGCGTACGCTTCGGCCGCCGGGCCGACCGGGTGATCTCGTTCATCAGGTGCCGGCGCAGGGCCTGCCGACGCGCGGTGGCCATCGCCGGCACGTGCGGAGCAGTCGGCTCGCTCATCGGTATTCTCCCTGCTCGACGGGGGTGCCTCGCGGACGGTCCAGTTCCTGCTGGGCCAGCGCCCGCAGCCGGGTTCGGGCCCGGGACAGCCGCGAACGCACGGTCCCGACAGGAACCCCCAGGGCTTCGGCTGCTGCCGCGTAGTCCAGCTGCGACCAGACGCACATCAGGAACACCTCCCGGTCCGCCCGGCGCAGGGCCCGCAGGGCCGCCACGGCGGCGGCGAGCTGGTCGGCGTCGTGCATCCGGCCGACCACGTCGTCGGCGAAGTCCGGCACCGTGTCGCGTACCGGCACCCGCCGTAGCGCCGCCCGGTGCCGGCGCGCCGCCCGCCGCCGGTTACGCAGCACGTTGGTGGCGATGCCGAGCAGCCACGGCCGCAGGCTCTCCCCGTCCGGATGAAGAGACTCCCGGATCCGCCACGCCTCGAGGAAGGTCAGCGACACCACGTCCTCGGCGAGCACCGGGTCGCCCTCGCTCCACACCGCATGCCGATGGATCGCGTCGGCATGCTCGTCGAAGAGTTCACCAAAGGCGTCGGTGTCACCGGCTCGGATCCGACGCCGCAACTGTGCTGTCACACCTGTACCTGTCCGTGGCCGCCGACGGGTTCCATGTCTGCGGACATGTTCCATCGGCGGACACGGACAGGTGAGCGTCGGTGGTGAGTCAGGAAGGTGTGTGCTGGGCCAGTGGGTTGGCCAAAGCGCCGACGAGTTGCAGGGCGGCCGAGGGGTCGGCCAGGTCGACCATCTGCTGGTTGTCGCGCAGTTGCAGCCGGTTGAGGCAGGACAGGGCGAACTCGGGGGCGAACAGGTCGTAGCGGGCCAGCCGGTCGGCCAGGTGGGGTACCCGGGCGGCGTAGTCGGTGGCGCAGTCGGCGACCGTACGCCAGAAGGTCTCCTCGTCGGCGATGCCCTGGTCGGCCAGGGTGGCGCCGAGGAACCGGAGGAAGCAGTCGAAGACGTCGGTGAAGATCGACAGCAGCTTCATCTCCTCCGGCACCTCGGCCCGGATCCGTTCGACCGCCGGGGGCAAAGTCGCCTCGGTGCTCATCACCACGATCTCCTCGGCGATGTCCTTGAAGATCACCCGCTGTACGGCGTGGTCGCGCAGCACCAGGATGACGTTCTCGCCGTGCGGCATGAAGGCCAGGTCGTAGGCGTAGAAGGCGTGCAGCAGGGGGGTCAGGTAGGCGTGCAGGTAGCGGCGTAGCCATTGCGCCGGTGCCAGCCCGGAGGCGGTGATCAGTTCGGCGGCGAAGGACCGGCCCTCGGCGTCGAGGTGCAGCAGGGAGGCCATGGTGGCCAGTCGCTCTCCGTCGGCCAGCCCCGGCACCGGGCTCTCCCGCCACAGCGCGGCCAGCATCTTGCGGTACGGCGAGTAGCGGTCGGTGGCGGCCTCGTACTGCCGGTGGCGGTAGCCGACCGCGGCCCGCTCCCGCAGGATCGTCAGGCCGGTGGTCTGGAACACCTCGTCGGCGGCGATCAGGTCGGCCAGCCAGTCGTTGATGGCCGGGGTAGCCTCCATGTACGCCGCCGACAGGCCCCGCATGAAGCCCATGTTCAGCACGGACAGCGCGGTCTTGACGTAGTGCCGGTGGGGGGCGCTGAGGTTGAAGAAGGTGCGGATGGACTGCTGGGCCAGGTAGTCGTCGTCGCTCTCGCCGAGGTGCACCAGGCGGCGGCGGGCCACCTCGCCGGCGAAGGTGACCGACAGCTTGTTCCACCACTGCCAGGGGTGCACCGGAATGAGCAGGTAGTCGGCCAGGTCCAGGCCGAGGGCGGCCATGGTCTCGGCGAACCGGGCCAGGGTCGCCTCGCCCAGTTCGGTGCGGAGCAGGGTGTCGTAGTCCAGGTCGGCGGCGCTGGTGAAGGTGGCGTGGTCGCGGTGGGCGGCCAGCCAGATCAGGCGTACCGGCCGGGCGGCCTCCGGGGCGTAACGGTGGTATTCGTCGACCCCGAAGCCGAGGCGGCCGTTGTTGGCCACGAAGCAGGGATGTCCCTCCGTCATCGAGGTCTCGATGGTCTGGAAGTCGGCCTCGATCAGTTTCGCCGCCCCCGGCAGGGCCCGGTCCAGCTTGTAGGCGCTACCGGCCAGGGTGGAGTTGATCTCCTCCAGGTAGACCGGCAGGATCCGGTCGCTGAGCCCCAGGGAGGTACGCAGCTCCAGGCAGAGGTCGACCGCGTCGAGGGGGTGGAGTTCCCCGTCGCGGTGCCGGGTGATGCTGTCCGGGTCGATGTCCCAGTGCTCCAGGGTGCGCAGCCGGGCGGCGAACCGGTAGCGGACGGTGCCGCAGTCGCTGGTCACCGCGTACCACCGGCGGCCTGCGGCGGCCGGGTCCTGCGGTTCGGGGGTGATCAGCCGCTCGTGGGCGAACTCGGCCAGGGCCTTGCGCACCAGCAGCCGGTTGGCCCGCTCCCAGGTCTGCGGACGCAGGTGGGCGACCGGGTCGGTGGTGGTCACAGGGTTGCTCCTTGGCTACGGGTGGCGGCTAGGAACCGCTCGCGGGTGCAGATGCTCAGCAGGGCCTGCTTCTCCGGCTTGGCGATCGGCCCGATCACCTCGAAGCCGACGGCCGCGTTGAGTGCGTGCACGGGGGTGTTGCGGAGGTCCGGCTCGACCACCACCCGGATGGTGGTGGGGTCGGCGAACAGCCAGGACATCACCGTGGTGATCACGGCCCGGGTGAAGCCGTGCACCGGGGTCTCGGCGGGGGCGCAGAGGAAGTGCATGCCCACGTCACCGGGCTGGGCCTGGTAGAGCCCGACCAACTCGACCTGGGCCGGGTCGTACCGTTCGGCGAGGAAGGCCGGCTCGCCCCGCCACAGCCCCAGGAAGGCCTCGTGGTGCGGGTGGGCGGCGATCCGCTCGTACTCCTCAACGACCGCGGCCAGGTCGGCGTCCTGCATCAGCCAGAACCCCGCCTTGGGGTGGGTCACCCAGCGGTGCAGCAGCGGGGCGTCGGCGGCCACCTCGAGGGTACGCAGGGCGAACTCCCCCAGCACCGGGTCGATCCGGGTGTGCACGAGGTCGCTCACGCCGGCACCCCGAACTCCTGGAAGGTGATCGACTTCTCGATCGGATACACCTCCCGGCCCAGCAGCTCCCGGATGATCCAGGAGTTGCGGTACGGGCCCATGCCCAGATCCGGTGAGGTGATGCTGTGGGTGTGGGTGCCGCCGTTCTGGAGGAAGATCCCCCGCCCGGTGTGGTCGACGCTGTAGTTGCGGGCCAGGTCGAGACGGCCGTGGGAGTCGAAGCGCAGCCGGTCGCGGATCGGGTCGCAGAAGGCGGGCACCTGGTAGCGGTAGCCGGTGGCCAGCACCAGCCCCTCGGTGTCCAGGGTGTGCTCCCGTCCCTGCTCGACATGGCGCAGCCGCAGGGTGTGCCGGCCGGTGGACCGGTCGTGGTCGACCCCGGTCAGCTCGGTGTTGGTCAACAGTCGGGTGTTCACCGGGCCGGGCACGCTGGTGGCGTAGAGCAGGTCGAAGATGTCGTTGACCAGGTCGGCGGAGATGCCCTTGAACAGCGCCTTCTGCTCGGCCTCCAGGTCGTAGCGGGTCTGCTCGGGCAGGGCGTGGAAGTAGTCCACGTAGTCCGGTGAGGTCATCTCCAGGGTCAGCTTGGTGTATTCCAGCGGGAAGAACCGGGGTGAGCGGGTCACCCAGTTCAGCTGGTAGCCGTACGTGCCGATGTCGGAGAGCAGGTCGTGGTAGATCTCGGCGGCGCTCTGCCCGCTGCCGACGATGGTGATGCTGTCCTTGGCCCGCAGGGCCTCGCGGTGTTCCAGGTAGCGGGAGTTGTGCACCGCGTCGGAGTCCAACCCGGCGCAGGCCTGCGGCAGGTACGGCGGGGTGCCGGTGCCGAGCACCAGGTGCCGGGCCCGGTGGGTGACGGTGTCGCCGCCGACCGTGGCGGTGACCAGATACTGCTCGCTGGACGGGTCGTACTCGACGGTGGTGACCTGGTGACCGAAGCGCAGGTTGGGCAACTTGGCGGCGGCCCACCGGCAGTAGGCGTCGTACTCGGCGCGCAGCGGGAAGAAGCTCTCCCGGATGTAGAAGGGGTAGAGCCGACCGATCTCCTTCAGGTAGGCCAGGAAGGAGTACGGCGAGGTGGGGTCGGCCAGGGTGACCAGGTCGGCCAGGAAGGGGGTCTGCAACCGGGAGGACTCCAGCAACATGCCGGGGTGCCAGGAGACGTCGTCGCGGGCCTCCAGGAACAGCGCGTCAATCTCGGCGAGCGGCGCGGTCAGGCAGGCCAGGCCCAGGTTGTACGGGCCCAGACCGATCCCGATGAGGTCGTAGCTGTCCATCCGGCCCTCCAGGCTGGGGTTCGGCGTCGACATGTTCAGCCCACCGGACAAGAAAGGTCCAAAGTGGACGCGGTGTGGGCGTATCGGCCGGCGTGTTCGGCGATCAGGTCGAGCACGTACGCCACGTCGTCGATGCTGGTCCTCGGGTTGAGCACGGTGAACTTGAGGTACTGCCGACCGTCGACCCGGGTGCCGGCGACCACGGCCAGACCGGAGGCGGCCAGCGCCGACCGGGCGTGCAGGTTCGCCGCGTCGGCCAGGTGCGCCGGAGTGCCGGCGGGCCGCCAGCGGAACACCACCGTGCTCAGCGCCGAGGGGGTCAGCACCTCGAAGCGGGGGTCGGCGTCGGCCACCTGCCAGGCCTGGGCGGCCCGGTCGCAGACCTCGTCGAACAGTTCCCCGATGGCGTCCGGGCCCATCACCCGCAGGGTCAGCCAGAGCTTGAGGGCGTCGAAACGGCGGGTGGTCTGCAGGGACTTGTCGACCTGATTGGGGATGCCTTCGCTGACCATCCGGGCCGGGTTCAGGTAGTCGGCGTGCCAGGTGGCGTGCCGCAGGGTACGCCGATCACGGACCAGCACCGCGCTGGAGCTGACCGGCTGGAAGAAGGACTTGTGGTAGTCGACCGTCACCGAGTCGGCCCGTTCGATGCCGTCCAGCAGGTGCCGGCGGGTGGGCGAGACCAGCAATCCGCAGCCGTACGCGGCATCGACGTGCAGCCACACCCCGGAGGTGGCGCACACCTCGGCGATCTCGTCGAGGGGGTCGATGGTGCCGAAGTCGGTGGTGCCGGCGGTGGCGACCACCGCCAGCACGGTCAGGCCGGCCCGCCGGCAGCGGCTGATCTCGTGGGCCACGGCACCGGGACGCATCCGCCGGTCCGGGCCGGTCTGCACCACCACGACAGCCTCCGGGGCCAGGCCCAGCAGCTTGGCGGCCTTCTGCACGCTGAAGTGACCGGCCGCCGAGGTGACGATCCGCAGGTGCGGCAGCAGGATCCGACGGTCGGTCGGGCTCGCCCCGGCCAGGGCCTCCTCCCGGGCCAGCAGCAGGGCGTGCAGGTTGGACTGGGTGCCGCCGCTGGTGAACACCCCGTCGGCGGTCGGGCCCAGACCGATCCGGGCGGCGGTCCAGTCGATCAGTCGCCGTTCGATCAGGGTGGCCCCGGCGCTCTGGTCCCAGGTGTCCATCGAGGAGTTCACCGCGCTGAGCACGGCCTCGCCGAGCAGGGCCGGGATGACCACCGGGCAGTTGAGGTGGGCCAGGTAGCGGGGGTGGTGGAACCAGACCGCGTCACGCAGGTACACCTCGTCGAGTTCGTTCAGGGCGGCCGTGGTGTCGCGCAGCGGCCGGTCCAGGTCGATCGCCGCCACCAGCGGCGCCAACTGCTCCGGCCGGACCCCGGTGACCGGCCCGGTCGCCGTGGCGATCCGCCGGGCCACCCGATCGGCACCGGCTGTCACCGCGGCCCGGTAGTCGTCGACTGTGCCCTCGTGCAGCAGGTGGGCTCGGGCGGCGCTCGGCGGTGTCGCGGTGTGCACCGGCAGGGTCATGGACGTGTCCTCCACGCTCGGCGGTTCGGTTTTCGGGCAGCCGGAACCCGCCGCCCGCGCGGCGCGCGGCGGGTTGGTGTCGATGCGGGTGGTGGGCGGACGACCGGCGGTCACGGGTCACGCCGGTCGTCCGTGGCGGATCAGGTCAGCTTCTTGGCGCCCTGGATCGCCTTGGCCAGGTCTTCGAGCAGGGGGGCGGCGCCGGCGTACGAGAAGCGGGGCACCGCGTCCCATGGAGTCACCTGGCCGGCCTGCACGGCGGGCAACTGCTGCCAGGTGGGCTTGGCGGCCAGGTCGGCCGGTTGCAGGGCGGTGCTGCGGTTGTCGAGCAGGATCAGGTCGGCCGGGAACTTGCCCGCGTTCTCCCAGCTGAGGGCCTCGAAGTAGTCGCCGGACTCCAGCTTGGTGGGCACCACGATGTCGACCCCGAGTTCGGCGAAGTACATCAGGTCGGTGCTGACCTTGGGGTTGGAGACGTAGAACAGGTCCGGGCTGCCGGAGGCGGCCAGCACCTTGATGCCGGGGTTGGTCTTGACCGCCTGGCGTACCGCCTCGGCGGCGGCCTCGAAGCGGGCCTTGGCGTCGGTGACCCTCGGTGCCGACAGGTCGGCGCCGAGGGACTCGGCGAGGGTGGCGTACCGTTCGATCGGCTTGGTCATCGGGACGCGGGCGGTGGTGATGGTCACCACCGGGGCCAGCGGAAGGATCTTGTCCTTGCTCTCGTCCGGCACGTACCAGTAGGCCCCCGGGTCGTACATGTGGGTGACCAGCAGTTCCGGGCGCAGGGCGGCGTACTTCTCGACGCTGAATTCGCCCCAGACGTTGCCGAGGATCTCCACGCTCTCCACGTCCAGGTCACCGGCCTGCGGCTCCTTGCTGCCGTCGGCCTTCTTCGTCTCGCCGAAGACCCCGACCACCTCGGGCCCTAGTCCGAAATCGACCAGGGCGGCGGCCGAGCCGGTGAAGGCCACCACCCGGGCCGGGCGGGCCTGCGCGGTGACCGTCTCAGGCCGGTCGTCCGTGAAGGACCAGGGTCCGGAGCTGCTGCCGCTGCGGGGTTTCGGGTCCTTCTCCCGGCCGCATCCGGCGAGCAGGGCGGCTAGGGTGGCGGCACCACCGGCGGCCAGCAGGCCCCGACGGGAGAGCCGGTGTGCGGTAACGGGATCAGGCATGGTGTCGTCTTCCGATCGGGTTCACAGGTAGCGATGGACAACCGGCGTTAGGTTAACCTAACCTAACTTGCTGTCAAGTTCCCGCCCGGCGTTTCGCACCGCACTGGAGCCCACCCTGTCCGTCATCGAGTCCTCACCAGCCGAGACGCCGTCCCGGGCACAACCACCGCCCCGGCCGCCTCGGGTGGCCTACCGGGCCGCCGGCCTGGCCGCCGCCGCGGTGGCTCTGGTGACGGTGGCGGTGCTCAGCATCGCCGTCGGGGCCAAGCCGATCCCCCTGCCGCAGGTGTGGGCCGCCCTCACCGACCCCGGGGTCCCCGACTACGCCGTGGTGCACGAGATGCGGCTGCCCCGCACCCTGCTCGGGCTGCTCGCCGGGACCGCCCTCGGGATGGCCGGGGCGGCGATGCAGGCGCTGACCCGCAACCCCCTGGCCGACCCTGGCCTGCTCGGCATCAACGCCGGGGCCGCCGCCGCGATCGCCACGGCATCGTTGCTGTTCGGGGTGGGGGGTGGGACCGGTCAGGTGTGGTTCGCCCTGGCCGGGGCCGCCGCGGTCACCGTGGGGGTCTACGCCGTCGGTGGTGGCCGGGCCGCCACCCCGGCCCGACTGGCGTTGGCCGGTGCGGCCCTCAACGCGGCCCTGTACTCCTACGTCAGCGCGGTGATGCTGCTGGACTCCGCCGGGCTGCAACGGCTGCGGTTCTGGACGGTCGGCTCCCTGGCCAGCGCCGACGACGCCACCGTACGGCGGGTCCTGCCCTTCATCGCGGTAGGCCTGGTGGCCGCCCTGGCCGCCGCCCGACCCCTGAATGCCCTGGCCCTCGGCGACGACACCGCCCGCGCCCTGGGGGCCCGCCCCACCCTGATCCGGGCTGCCGTGATCGCCGCCATCACCCTGCTCTGCGGGGCCGCCACCGCGGCCTGCGGACCGATCGTCTTCGTCGGGCTACTGGTGCCGCACCTGGTGCGTACCCTCACCGGGCCGGATCTGCGCTGGCTGTTGCCGTACTGTGCGCTGCTGGCGCCGGTGCTGCTGCTCGGTGCCGACGTGCTCGGCCGGGTCCTCGGCCGTCCAGGCGAGTTGCAGGTGGGGCTGGTCACCGCCGTGCTCGGCGGTCCGCTGTTCCTGTGGCTGGTTACCCGGACCAGGACGGGCCGCCCATGATCGTGATTCGGGTTCCGGGTGGGCTGTCGCTGCGGCTGCACCTGCGCGCCCTGGCCGTCGGGGCGACCGGGGTGCTGCTGACCCTGGCCGTCGGGGTCCTGGCGGTCGGCCACGGCGACTACCCGATGTCCCCGGCCGACGTGCTGCGCACCCTGACCGGGGGCGGCAGCCCGGCCGAGGACTTCATCGTCCTCGAACTGCGCCTGCCCCGGCTGGTCACCGCGCTGGCCGTGGGCGCCGCCCTGGGTCTGGCCGGTGGGGTGTTCCAGGCTTTGGTCCGCAACCCGCTGGGCAGCCCGGATGTGCTCGGCTTCACCCAGGGGGCGGCGACCGGGGCACTGATCGTGGTGGTCGTCGGCGGCAGCAGCGCCGCCCTGGCCGGGGCCGCCGCGGTCGGCGGGGTGCTCACCGGCCTGCTGATCTACCTGGTCGCCTGGCGGCGTGGGGTCCACGGCTACCGGCTGGTGCTGGTCGGCATCGGGGTGTCGGCAATCCTCACCGGCGTCAACGGCTACCTGCTGACCCGCGCCCCGCTGATGGAGGCGGCCCGGGCCATGCTCTGGCTCACCGGCAGCCTGGACGGGAGGGGCTGGTCCGAGGCCACCCCGCTGCTGGCGGCCCTGGCGGTGGCCCTGCCGGTGCTGCTGGCCTGCGGTCCGGCGCTGCGGATGACCGAGTTGGGCGACGAGGCGGCCACCGGGCTAGGGGTGCCGGTGCCCCGGCTGCGGATGCTGCTGCTGGCCACTGCGGTGCTGCTGGTCTCCCTGTCGGCGGCCGCCGCCGGGCCGGTGTCCTTCGTCGCCCTCACCGCCCCGCACCTGGCCCGTAGGCTGACCCGGGCACCCGGCACCAACCTGCTGCCCGCCGCGATCATCGGCGCGTTGATCATCGTGGTCGCCGACCAGGTGGCCCAGCGGGCCTTCCCCAGTCAACTGCCGGTCGGTGTGGTGACCGGGGTGCTCGGCGGCGGGTACCTGGTCTGGCTGCTGGCCACGCAGCGCCGGGCGGGCCGGCTGTGACCGGCGACAACGAGAACGGAGCAACCAGCATGCCGACCTCCCGGCTGGGTGGCAGCGGACTACGGCTGGCCTACGAACGGCGGATCGTCGCCGAGGACCTGACCGTCGAGGTGCCGGACCGGTCCTTCACGGTCATCATCGGCCCGAACGCCTGCGGCAAGTCCACCCTGCTGCGGGCGTTGTCCCGGCTGCTGAAACCGGCCGCCGGGGCGGTGCTGCTGGACGGGGAGGACATCCAGCGACGGCCGGCCCGGGCGGTGGCCCGTACCCTCGGACTGCTCCCCCAGTCACCGATCGCACCGGACGGCATCGGGGTGGCCGACCTGGTGGCCCGGGGCCGCTACCCGCACCAGGGGCTGCTGCGTCAGTGGTCCCGCGAGGACGAACGGATCGTGGCCGAGGCGATGGCCGCTACCGGGGTCGCCGACCTGGCCGACCGGCTGGTCGACGAGCTCTCCGGCGGCCAGCGGCAACGGGTCTGGTTGGCCATGGCGCTGGCCCAGCAGACCCCCCTGCTGCTGCTCGACGAGCCGACCACCTACCTGGACATCGCCCACCAGATCGAGGTGCTCGACCTGTGCGCCCGGCTGCACGAGGAGCAGGGCCGTACTCTGGTCGCGGTGCTGCACGACCTCAACCACGCCGCCCGCTACGCCACTCACCTGATCGCGATGCGCGGCGGGCGGGTGGTGGCCGCCGGGGAACCCGGCCGGATCGTCACCGCCGAACTGGTCGAGGAGGTCTTCGGGCTGCCCTGCCGGGTCATCGAGGACCCGGAGACCGGCACCCCCCTGGTCATCCCGGCCGCCCGGATCCGCACGGCAGGCCGGGCATGAGCAAGCGCTACCGCGACGGGTACGGGATTCCGCATCTGCGGGCCGACGATCACCTGGCGCTGGCCTTCGCCCAGGGCCAGGTCACCGCGCGGGACCGGGCCTGGCAGATCGAGGTGGAACGGCACCGGTCCCAGGGCACCAGCGCCGCTTTCCTCGGGCCGGAGGCGTTGGCCTGGGACAGCTTCGCCCGCCGGGTACGCCTGGACGACACCGCCCGCCGCTGCCACGCCGCCCTCGACCCGGCTACCGCCGCCTGGGTGGGCCGCTACGTCGAGGGGGTCAACGCCGGGCTGGCCGCCGGGGCGGCGCGGGCCCCCGAGTTCGCCGCCACCGGGCTGAGCCCCGGACGCTGGGAACCGTGGACACCCCTGGCGATCTGGCTCGGCCACCATGTGCTCTTCGCCGGCTTCCCGGGCAAGCTCTGGCGCGAACACGTGATCCGCCGGCTCGGTCCGGGCGCGGCCCGGCTGTTCGCCGTCGACGGGCACCTCACCTCCGGCAGCAACGGCTGGCTGCTCGCCGCCGACCGCACCGCCACCGGGGCGGCGTTGATCGCCGGTGACCCGCACCGGTTCATCGAGGCCCCCGGCATCTACCAGCAGATCCGGCTGGCCTGCCCGGCGTACGACGTGCTCGGCTTCGCCGTGCCCGGGGTGCCGGGCATCGCCCACTTCGGGCACGCCGGCAGCCTCGCCTGGGCCATCACCAACGCCTCCGCCGACTACCAGGACGTGTACGCCGAACGCCTGCGCCGCGACGGTGAACTGGTGCAGGCGTACGGGCCGCAGGGGTGGCAGCCGGTGCACCGGCAGGTCGAGACCATCGAGGTGGCCGGTGGCGCACCGGTCGAGGTCGAGGTGATCGAGACCGAGCGGGGGCCGGTGATCTCCGGGGGTCCGGACGAGCAGCCCGAGGTGACCGTCAGCCTGCGGTATCCGCCCCGGGTCACCGGGGATCTGGGTTTCGCCGTACTGCCCGCCCTGCTGCACGCCCGTACGGTCGACGACCTGGACGCCGCCCTCGACGGATGGGTGGAGCCGGTCAACGTGGTGCTGGCCGCGGACACCGCCGGTGGGCTGCTGCACCGGGTGGCCGGCCGGGTCCCCCGCCGCCACCCGGACAACGGGCTGCGGGTGGTGCCCGCCTGGGAGCCGGGGTACGCCTGGCAGGGCTGGCATCCGATGCCGAAACGCCCGGTGGACCAGGTGGCGGTGATGGCCAACGAACGGGGCATCTCCGCCGGGCTGGGGGTGGAGTACGCCCCGCCGTACCGGGCCGACCGGATCCGTGAGCTGCTCGGCGAGCGCACCGACTGGCGGACCGAGCAGCTGGCCGCCGTACACACCGACACCTACCTGGCGGCGGCCGGTCCCCTGCTGGACCTGCTGGCCGAGGTGGATGGACTCAGCGCTCAGGGGCAGGCGCTGCGGGACCGGCTGCTGCGCTGGGACCGCCGGATGGCCGCCGACAGCCGGGACGCGGCCCGCTTCGCCGACCTGCGGGCGGCCGTGGTCCACGCCCTCGCCGCCCATCCGGCGCTGGCGGAGCTGACCGCACCACCGGCCCACCCGGAGGTGTTCGCGCCCTGGCTGACCCTGCCTACCCGGATCGGGTACGCCCTGCCCTCCCTGCTCCGCGCCGACCTGCCCGGCCTGGACCCGGTGGAGCTGGTGCGGGCGGCGGCCGAACAGGTCGCGGCGGCGGACGACACCCGCCCCTGGGGCGAGCGGCACCGGCTGGCACCGTGGCGGGCCCTGCCCGACCCGGCCGCCCCGCCGGGACCGGAACTGGCCGGGGACCACGACTGCGTGCTGGCCACCTCCAGCCTGCCCGGGGTCACCGACCTGTGCGGGCGCGGCCCGTCCGCCCGCTACGTGTGGGACCTGGCCCGGCGGGAGAACAGCCGGTGGGTGGTGCCGCTGGGCGCCACCGGCGCCGGGCCGCACCACGACGACCAACTGCCCCTGTGGGTACGCGGCGACCTGATCGAGGTGACAGTCGACTGGGACCGGCTGACCGAGGAGCACGATGACTGACCACTACCGACGGCAGGTCCCCGGCTTCGGGCTGGTCACCTTCCGGCCGGTGGATCCGGATGCCGACGCCGAGGTCATCCACGGCTGGGTCAGCCAGGAACGGGCCCGGTTCTGGGGGATGCGCGACGCCGACCGCGACCGGGTGGCCGAGATCTACCGGTACGTCGACTCCCTGCCCACCCACCACGCCTGGCTGACCCTGCGCGACGGGCAGCCGGTGGCGCTGTTCCAGACCTACCAGCCCGAACACGACCCGGTCGGCGAGTGCTACCCGGTCCGCCCCGGCGACCACGGCGGTCACCTGCTGATCGGCACCCCGGTACGCCCCGAGCCGGGCTTCACCGGCACCCTGCTGGCCGAGTTCATCGCCTTCGTCTTCACCGACCCCACCCGGCGGCGGCTGGTGATGGAGCCGGACGCCCGCAACGACAAGGCGATCGCCCGGCTGAAGCGGGCCGGTTTCGTCGAAGGACCCCTGATCGACCTGCCGGACAAGCGGGCCCGGTTGATGTTCCTCAACCGCGCCCCGCACCCCGCCGCTCCGGCGCAGGGGCGGTGATCCGGCCGCCACTGTGTCGGACCCGGGTGATTGGATCGGCGGGACTCGAAGGGGGCACGGTGGGACGCAATGCGATCATCTTCCACGGGACCGGCGGCAAACCGACCTACTGTTGGTACCCGTGGCTGGCCGAGCGGCTCGCCACCCGGGGGTACGCCGTCGAGGTGCCGCACCATCCGGGCATCAACATCGAGCCGATCGCCACCTTGCTACCTAAGCTGCTGGCCAGCCACACCTTCGACGAGGACACCGTCCTGGTGGGTCATTCCGGCGGGGCGGCCCTGCTGCTGGCCCTCCTGGAACATCTGGAGGTGACCGTGGCCCAGGCGATCCTGGTGGCCGGCTACTGCACCCCACCCCACACGGAGGAGGAGCCGGTCCTGCAACCGAGCTACGACTGGGCCGCGATCCGGGACCATGTGCGGGACATCTACTTCATCAACTCCCGCACCGATCCGTACGGCTGCGACGACCGGCAGGGACGCGCCATGTTCGAGCGGCTCGGCGGCACCCAGATCGTGCGCGACGACGGGCACTTCGGCGACCACGACCAGCCGTACGAGCGGTTCGACCTGCTCGACCGGCTCATCCCCTGAGGATTCGCGCCAGGTCGGTCCCGCAGCGTGGCCACCGCCGCCCGTGCCGGTGCCTTCGGCTGAGCCGCGGGGGTGTTCAGGACCCTAGGGAGTCGAGCCGCGCGATCCTGCGGGCCCCGGCCGTCCGTCGGTAGCTGGCGTCGAGCAGCTCACCGACCTCGTCCCAGTCGGTGTCGTCGGTCAGGTCCACCCCCACCCACCCGTAGGCCCCCAGGTAGGCCGGCACGAAGCACCGCTCCTCCGTCAGCAGGGCCGTACGCTCCTCGGGGTCGACCAGCACGATCACCGACTGATCGTGCTGGCGATAGCCGCCGTCGACCTTCACCGAACCGCCGTAGTAGGCGAAGACCTTGGTGGTGAAGAAGGCCGGACGCCCATGGGAGACCTTCTCGGCCGCGTCGGGAAAGGCCAGGGCCAGCGTCCGCAGCCGACCCAGCAGCGGGTCTGCCTCGTCGAACATGATGGGATGCGGCATGTCAGCAGGTAACCACATCCCGGGTGCTGCGCGATGCCCCCAACAGGTAGCGACGGCCGCTGGTACCGAGCCGACCAGCTCACCGGCGTCTCGACCCGTCTGCGCTATCAGCTCGACAGGACCGGAGACCGTCACCAAGAGGGGGACCCGGGCGCTCAGGCCGGCTCGCAGCGTTCCGACAGGGCGTAGCGGGTCAGCACCACGTCGCCGATCTGGCGGGCCTCGACCACCTGGGCCCGTCGAGCGGAATGCCACGGGAAGCGGCCGTCACCGACGAAGCGCGGTGCCCGGCGGTCGCCCACGAAGAAGGGTGCCACCACCAGGTGCAGTTCGTCGGCCAGCCCGGCGGTGAGGAACTGGCCGTGGACCAGGGCGCCCCCTTCCACCAGCAGTCGGCGTACCCCCCGGTCGGCCAGGTCGGTCAGGGCCCGGGCCAGGTCGATCGGGTCACCGGCGTCGACCACTGTGGCCCGCTCCCCCAGCCGGTGCCGGGTCTTCTCACACGCGGCGCTGGCACAGTAGACGATCCGTTCGGTGTCACCGACGGTGAAGAACCGGGCCGTCGGGTCCAGGTCCCCGCAGCCGGTCACGGTCACCCGGATCGGGGACTCCGGCAGGCCACGGGCGATCCGGTCGCCGCGGCGATCCGCGCAGCGCACCAGCAGCCGGGGGTCGTCGCGGCGGACCGTGCCGGCGCCCACCAGGATGGCGTCGCAGCTGGCGCGTACCTCGTCGACCCGGTCCAGGTCGGCGTCGTTGGACAGCATCAGCCGTTCGTCGCTGGCGTCGTCGATGTAGCCGTCGATCGAGGTGGCGCAGCTGAGCAGCACGTACGGCCGACGGGCCGTGGCCCGGCCGGTCACCGGACGGCGGGGAGGTCGGCGGCGCGGGCGGCGCGGCTGGCCTTGGCCGCCAGGTAGTCGGCGTTGGCCGGGGAGAGGAACACCCCGGTGGGCACCTGCTCGGTCACGGTGACACCGAGCCTGCTGAGCTGGTCGGTCTTCTCCGGATTGTTCGTCAGCACAGCGATCGGCCCGACCCCCAGGGCGGCGAGCATCTGCGCGGCGACCGTGTAGTCCCGCTCGTCCTCGTCATGGCCCAGGGCCACATTGGCCTCGAAGGTGTCCAGCCCGGCGTCCTGGAGGGCGTAGGCGTCGAGCTTGGCGTACAGACCGATGCCGCGACCCTCCTGCCGCAGGTAGAGCAGGTACCCGCCGACCTCCGCGATGCGCTGCACGGCCTCGCGCAACTGGGGACCGCAGTCGCAGCGCTGACTGCCGAACACGTCGCCGGTCAGGCACTCGCTGTGCGGACGGACCAGCGGCACCGCCCCGTTGGTGTGGTCGCCGAGGGCGAAGGCGAGGTGTTCGCGGCCGTCGACCAGCCCGTCGAAGGTGTGCAGCCGGGCGGTGGTGTGGTAGCCGTCGGAGAAGCGCAGCGGCACGGTGACCTGCGTCCGGATGGTGGCGACAGGCAGTGATTCGGACATGGCTCTCCTCGTCATACGGTGGCGGGTACACGGACACGACGGGCCAGCAGCACGGCCGCCCCCGGCAGGCTCGCGACGAGCACCAGGGCGCCGTACACCGTTGCGGTGGCCACCCCCTCGGCGGCGGTCAGGCCGGCGGCGGCGAAGGCCCACGCGGCCACCCCCTCGCGGGGGCCGAACCCGGCGACGTTGGCCGGCACCCCCATCGCGAGCAGGGCCAGCAGGGTCAACGGCAGCAGCAGGGTCAGCGGGGCGGTGGAACCGACCGTGCGGGCGGCCACCAGGAAGGTGGCCAGGTTCCCGGCGGCCACCAGGGCGGAGGCGACCAGCACCCCGACCCAGACCCGTCGGCCCAGCAGCCCACGACGCACGTCGGACACGGCGCCGACCAGGGTACGGGTGAACCGGGAGGCACCGGAGTCCGGCAGCAGGCGGGCGGCCAGCACCACGACCCCGAAGGCAGCCAGCACGACCAGGGTGGCCACCGGCAGGTACGGCTGCACCGGCGACGGGAAGGCGAACAGCAGCACCACGGCCAGGGCTACCAGCACCACCTGACCGGCTACCCGCTCCCAGACCACGGCCCGGATGCCCCGACCCAGGTCACCGACGTCACGGCCGTGGCGCACCGCCCGGTGCACGTCGCCGAGGATCCCGCCGGGCAGGGTGGCATTGAGGAACACCGACCGGTAGTAGTGGGCCACCGCCTCACGCAGCGGCAGCCGCACCCCGAGCCCACCGGCCACCAGGCTCCACCGCCAGGCGGCACAGACCGTGGTGAGGACCCCGAGGGCCAGGGCGGCGGCCAGGGCGGGGGCGTCGATCAGCCGCAGCCCGACCAGGAAGGGGTCGATGCCCAGCCAGCACAGCAGCCCCACCAGTACGGCGAGCCCGAGCGCCAGACGCAGCCAGCCCCAGAAGGACCGGCCGGCCGGGGCGGCCGGGGACCCGGCGCCACCAGCTTCATCCGCCACGCAAGCCTCCCCGGCATGGTGATCTTTCCCTGACTGTACGCACGTAACCGGCACGCCGCCGGTTCAACGAGGGACGGCCAGCAGGTCGGTGTGGTCGACCAGTACCCCGAGTCGGCCCGCGTTAGCCTCCTGTCGCCGACGCTGGGCGTACTCACGGGTCCGGTCGACCAGTTCCGGGCGTTGCGCGCAGGCCGCCTCCAGCCAGCCGTCGAACCACTGCCCGGTCAGGGCGGCCTGCTCCGGCCCCAGCCGCCAGGGGCTGGGCCGGGTCCGCACGGTCATCCCGTGCCGGGTGAACCCGGCGGCGCAGGCCTCCACGGCGTCCGGCCCGAGCAACTGCCGGCCGCCCACGGCACGACGTTGGTGGGCGTTGAACGCCTCCGCGACCTCGGCGTCCAGGGGGTCGGCCGGGGTCAGCCGCACGGTGCCGGTGACCGAGATCAGGAACAGGGCCGGGCAGCCGGCCCTCGCACAGGCGGCCACCAGCCGGTCGATCTCGGCTCCGGTCAGCATGTCGAGCAGGGCCGAGGCGCTGACCAGCGCCGCACCCGCCAGGTCGGTGGCGCTCAGCCGGGTCAGGTCACCCCGACGGGTCTGCACCGTCACCGGGGCGCCGTCGGCGGCGCGGGTGGGCATGTTCGCGCAGGCCCGGGCCAGCAGGTCGGGGTCCTGATCGTGCAGGATCCAGTGTTGCGGGCCGGGCAGCAGGGGGGCCAGCCAGCGGCCCAACGACCCGGTGCCGGCCCCGAGGTCGTGCACCACGTACGGCCGGTCACCGGTCAACGTGGCACGTACCGCCTCGACCAGGTCGGTGGCGCGGGCGGCCACGTCGGCCGGTTCCCGCAGCGCCAGCCACTGGGCGAAGTCCGGCGGCAGCTCGATGGGCACCTCCTGGACTGTCCGGTGTTCGGTCATGACGCCATCGCCTCTTCCAGGGCCGTGGTGATCCGGGCGGTGGTGCTGGTCCAGTCGTCGAGGGTGGCTCGGCGCCGGGCTGCGGCGCCACGCAGTCGCTCGCGCAGGGTGGGGTCCTCCAGCCAGCGCCGCAGCGCCTCGGCCAACGCCTGCGGCTGCTCCGGGGGCACCAGCAGCCCCGGGCGTTCCCCGGCCACCCGGCCGAGGGTGTCGGGCAGGCCACCGACCGCGGTGGCCAGCACCGGGAGGCCGCAGGCCAGGGCCTCGGTGACCACCATCGCGTAGGTCTCCCCCCGTGAGGGGTGCACCAGCAGGTCAGCGGCGGCGTACTCGGCGGCCAGCCGGTCACCGGTCAGCGGACCGGTCAGCCGGATCCGGTCACCCAGGCGGTGGGTGGCTATCCGGGTGCGGAGCCGGTCGACGAAGTCCGGTTCCCGGTGCAGGGGGCCTACACAGGTCAGGGTCCAGGGCCGGTCGGCCACCCCCGCCAGCGCCTCGATCAGCAGGTCCTGGCCCTTGTGGGCGGCGACCGCGGCGACGCAGAGCAGCGCCGACCCGGCCGGCGATCCGGCTACCGGCGGCGCCGGGTCCACCCCGGGGGCGGCGACATGCACCAGGGACGGCGGTAGGGCGTACCGGTGCAGCAGCCGGTCCCGGGTCCAGGTGCTGGTGGCGACGATGGCGGCGGCGGCGGCCAGGGCCCGCGCCTCGGTGTCGTCGTCGCGGGGCAGGTGCACCAGCGGGACCAGCCGCAACCGGCCGGCGTGTGCCGCCAGGACCTCCGGCACCACCGAGGCGACCAGCCCGTCGATCAGGACCAGAGCCCCCTCGGGCAGAGTGGTGAGCAGTTCGGCGAGCCGGGCCTGCTCCGCCGCCGTCGGGGTCGGCCACGATCCCGGTACGGGATGTTCGTGCACCGACCAACCGGCGCCGGCCAGTCCGGCGCAGACCCGCCGGTCGTAGCCGTTGCCGCCGCTGGGGGTGGTCGGGTCGTCGATGTCGCCGGGCAGGACCACGTGCACGGTCGGCATGTCAGGCGCCGGTGCCGCTCGCCCCCGACAGTGACCGTTCGAAACTGGCCCAGGCGACATGCGACTCGTGCAGGGTGACCGTGAGGCCGGTCAGCCCGTGCGCCCCCGCCCCCAGGTCACCGGCGTGCACCCGGTCGGCGAGCCGGTCGGCGATGGTGCGGGCCAGCACCTCCGTGGTGGTGTTGGTGCCGGCGAAGGCGGGCTCCTCGTCCAGGTTGCGGTAGTTCAGCTCGGCCAGTACCGCCTTGAGCTGGTCGGTGGCCAGTCCGATGTCGACCACGATGCCGTCGGGGTCGAGATCCGGGCGGCGGAAGGTGGCGTCGACCACGAAGGTGGCACCGTGTAGCCGCTGCGCGGGGCCGAAGACCTCGCCCTGGAAACTGTGGGCGATCATGATGTGGTCACGGACGGTCACACTGAACACGGATTCACTCCCCGTCGTAGGTGATGAGGTGGCACAGCGCGGGCAGGCTGCCCGCGCTGAGTCGAGCGAGGACCTCGGGCAGTTCCGCGAAGGCCGACCGCCCGGTGATCAGGGTGTCGAACACCGGGTCGGCCAGCAGGTCCAGGGCCAGGGCCATCCGGTCGGCGTAGCCCCGGCTGCTGCGCCGGGCGGGGGCTATCCGGCCGACCTGGCTGCTGCGGATGGTCAGCCGTCCGGAGTGGAACGCCGCCCCCAGCGACAACTCCACGGCCCGGTCGCCGTACCAGCTCAGTTCCAGCACGGTCCCCTCGGGAGCCAGCAGGTCCAGGCCGAGTTGCAGGCCGGCGGCGCTGGCACTGGCGTGCACCACCAGGTCCCGCCGGCCGGTCGCGGCCTGCGGCGCGGCGAAGTCGACCCCCAGGGCGGCGGCCACCTCGGCCCGGGTGGGGTCGGTGTCGACAAGTTCCACCGCCACCCCGGGGAAGCGGGCCAGCAGGGCCGCCACGGCGCAACCGACCATGCCGGCGCCGACCACACTGACCCGGTCGCCGAGCAGGGGTGGTGCGTCCCACAGTGCGTTGACCGCGGTCTCCACCGTGCCGGCCAGCACCGCGCGGGAGGCCGGCACCTGCTCCGGTACGACCGTCACCGCGTCGACCGGCACCACATAGGCGCTCTGGTGTGGATACAGGCAGAACACCGTACGTCCGCGCAGGTGGGCCGGCCCCCGCTCGACCTCGCCGACGCTGAGGTAGCCGTACTTGACCGGGGCCGGGAAGTCGCCCTCCTGGAAGGGGGCGCGCATGGTGGCGTACTGGCTTTCCGGCACCTGGCCGGTGAAGACCAGGGTCTCGGTGCCCCGGCTGACTCCGGAGAACAGGGCGCGTACCTGCACCTCGTCCGGGCCGGGCTCGGGTAGCGTCACCGGACGGAGCTCTCCCGCACCGGGTGCGCGCAGCCAGAAGGCGCGGGCGGGTCGCGTCACGGGCAATTCTCCTCACCTGCGTCCGGACCGAACCGATCCGTCATGTTTTCCGTACTTCTCGACAGGGGTCGTCGATCATAAACACGGAGGCACGGTGTCCACAGTTCGAACCGGTCCGTACATCGGGCTGATCGTCCAGGTTGTCCTATTGGCCGGGCTCGCCATGACGGTAGGTCTCGGTGTCGCGGGCTGGCTGGCGGGCCTGGCGTACGGGGTCGGGACCTGCCTGGCGCTGCTACGGGGACTGGGGCGCGCCGGCTCATCCCGGCTGGGCCCGGCCGACTGGGTCACCATGGGTCGTGGCCTGCTGGTCGGGGCGGTGACCGCACTGATCGCCGAGGCCCTGCTCACCGGGCGGCCCGCCCCGGCGGCGGTGCTCGGCGGGCTGGCAGCGGTGGCGTTGGCCTTGGACGCCGTGGACGGCAAGGTGGCCCGCCGCACCGGCACGGCCAGTGCGTTCGGCGCCCGCTTCGACATGGAGGTCGACTCCATCCTGGTGCTGGTGCTGAGCATCTACGTGGCGCCCTCCGTCGGGATCTGGGTGCTCGCCATCGGCCTGATGCGGTACGCCTTCCTCGCCGCCGGCGGGGTGCTGCCCTGGATGGATGCCCCGCTGCCGTACCGGTACTGGCGCAAGGTGGTCGCCGCGGTCCAGGGGATCACCCTGGCCCTCGCCGCCTCCCCGGTACTGCCCGCGCCGGTGAACACCCTGCTGCTGGTGGTGGCGCTCGGCCTGCTGGTCGAGTCGTTCGGTCGGGACGTGGTCTGGCTGTGGCGGCACCGGGTGCCGCGTACCGCCGCCGCGATCGTCGTGGCGACCGCTCCCCGGGGGGTACGCCCGCTCGACCGGGTGGACGAACGCGACCTGTCCGCCGCGCCCGTGCTGTCGCTGCGCTGATCGGGAGAAACCAGTTGTCGACCTCTGATGCGGTGCTGACGACCAGCACCGACGAGAGCCACCCCACGACCGACTCCGCAGCCGAGGCGACCAGCGTCGACAAGCCGGTCAGCCGGCGTCGGCGGGTGCTGTCCCGAGTGGTCACCGTGCTGGCCGTCGCCCTGGTGCTGGCCGCCTTCACCCTGCCTCACCAGCCCTGGCGGATGCAGCCCGGGGCCTTCCTGCGGATCCCGCTGGAGGCCCTGCTGCTGGCCGCCGCACTGCTGGCCCTGCCCGGCCGACCCCGCCGGATGGTCGCCGCCCTGGCCGGGCTGCTGCTCGGCCTGGTCGTGCTGGTGAAGATCGGCGATCTCGGTTTCTACTCCTCGTTGGGGCGCCCGTTCGACCTGGTGTTGGACTGGTCCCTGCTGGACGAGGCGTTCGCCTTCCTGGCCGAGTCGATCGGTCGGCCGGCGGCGACCGCCATCGCCGTGGGGGTGGTGCTGGTGCTGGTGGCCCTGCCGGTGCTGACCGCCCTGTCCACCGTACGACTGTCCAAGCTGCTGGTGCGCCACCGCACCGCCAGCACCCGGGTCCTGGCGTCGCTGGTGCTGGTGTGGGCCCTGCTCGCCGTCTTCCAAGCGCGGATCGTGACCGGGGTGCTGGTCGCCGACACCAACGCCAGCGCGATCGTCTACGACCACGTGGCGGAGGTACGGGAGCGGATCAACGACCGGGCGGCCTTCCGCGACGAGGTGGGGACCGACCGGTTCCGGGACGTACCGGCCGACCAGTTGCTGACCGGGCTGCGGGGCAAGGACGTCCTGATCGCCTTCGTGGAGAGTTACGGCCGGGACGCCGTCTCCGACCCGGAGTTCGCCTCGGTGCAGCGGCTGCTGGACGAGGGCGCCGGCCGGTTGCAGGCGGCCGGGTTCTCCTCGCGCAGCGGATTCCTCACCTCACCGACCATCGGCGGCGGCAGTTGGCTGGCGCACGCCACCCTGCTGTCCGGGTTGTGGATCGACAACAACCAGCGACACAAGAGCCTGCTGGCCAGTGACCGGTTCACCCTGGGGGAAGCCTTCCAGGGCGCCGGCTGGCGTACCGTCGGGGTGATGCCGGCGGTCAACCAGGCCTGGCCGGAGGGGAAGTTCTACGGCTACGAGCAGTTCTACAACGGCCCCGACCTCGGCTACCGGGGCCCCAGGTTCGCCTTCTCCCCGATGCCGGACCAGTACGCCATCAACGAGTTCCACCACCGGGAGCGGGTCGGCCCACGGGACCGTCCGGTGATGGCCGAGTTGGCCCTGGTCTCCAGCCACTCCCCCTGGACCAAGGTGCCCTCCCTGGTCGACTGGGCGGACATCGACGACGGCGAGGTGTTCCGCAAGGGCATCATCGGTACCCCGGCGGCGCAGGCCCGCACGGGTTACCGGCACGGGGTCAGCTACACCCTGCGTACCCTGATCTCCTACCTGGAGACCCACGGCGACGACGACACCGTGCTGGTGATCGTCGGTGACCACCAGCCCGCCCCGGTGATCACCGGGGACAATGCCAGCGCGGACGTGCCGATCCACCTGCTCGCGAAGGATCCCGCCGTACTGAAGCGGATCGCCGACTGGGGCTGGCAGGATGGTCTGACCCCGGATGCCGCCGCCCCGGTCTGGCCGATGGACTCCTTCCGGGACCGGTTCCTCACCGCCTTCGGCTCCACCCCGGCCCGCCCACAGGCCCACTCCCGCTGACCGGCCGAGGGGTGCGGCCGGCGGTGGTCGTACCGCCGGCCGCACCCCCGCATGCGGCTACCGTCGGTGGTGGCCGGCTGCCGCTAGCGTCGGCTCCACTGCTGGTTGGGCTGGCCGTTGCAGGTCCACAGGACGAGCCGGGTGCCGTTGGCCGTTGCCCCACCGTTGGCGTCCAGGCAGAGGCCGGACTGCACCCCGCTGATGGTGCCGTTGGCGTTGAGGTTCCACTGCTGGTTCGTCCCGCCGTGGCAGTCGTAGATGGTGACCCGGGTGCCCGGGGAGGTGCCGTACCCCTCGGCGTCCAGGCACTTGTTGCCGTAGACCGTCAGGGCCCGACCGGAGGTGTAGCTCCACTGCTGGTTGGTGCCGCCGTGACAGTCCCACAACTGCAACTGGGTGCTGTTGGCCGTGCTGTAACCCGGCACGTCGACACACCGGCCGGACTGGTTGCCGACGATCGCGCCGGTGCCGGGAGCCGGGGTGGGGGTGGGCGTGGGCGTGGGGGTGCCGCCGTTACCGGGGGTGCCGATGCTGCCGGGCACCGACTGCAGGGCGTTGTACCAGACCGCGGCCATCTTGTCGTAGCCGTTGGCGGTCGGGTGGACGCCGTCGATCAGGTCGCCGGTGGTCAGGGCGGCGTGCATGTTGACCAGGTGGACCCGCTTGCCCGCGTTCACCTTGCTCTGCACGATGCCGGGGATCGCCGCGTTGAAGGTGCGTACCGCCGCCGCCTGGTTGGTGTTCGACAGGGTGATGATCTGCGCGACGAACACCTCCGCGGTGGGAGCGGTGTTGGTGATCCGGTCGATCAGGGTGGAGAGCCGGTTCGGGGCGGTGCTGACCTGGTAGTTCTGGAGTATGTCGTTGGTGCCGATGTGCAGCAGCACGGTCTGCGGCCGCTGGGTGTTCAGCCAGTTGACGATGTTCGCGTCGATCTGGTCGATGCGCCAGCCCGGGTGCCCCTGATGGTCCCGGTCACCGAGGCTGGTCGGCCCGTTGAACTGCGACCCGACGAAGTCCACCGTGTATCTGCCGTTGACCAGGCGCTGCCACAGGCCGATCCGGTAGCCCCCCGGGATCTGGGTGCCCTCGGTGATCGAGTCACCGAGCGGCATCACCCGCACCCCACCGTTGGACTCCGCGCTGGCGGCCCCGCCCGACACCACCACACCGCTGACCGCGAGAGCGACCGCAGCCGCCACCGCAAGCCATCGTGCCTTCCTACCCATCCCCACTCCTGCCACTAGTCCCGCAGCTCACTGAAACTGTGAGCGCTAACACTCATAGCAGTCGATATTCCCACCCCCACCCACCCCCGTCAACATCCACTCCCACTCCCACGCCCGCCCCGCCACGGCTGACCTCGCCCCGTCCCCGCCCCGCCGACCCAACCCACCCCGGCGATCTTGCACTTTGTGTCGCCGCATAAGCCACAAAAGCCGTGTAACAGCGACCAAAAGTGCAAGATCAGCGCGGACAGGGGCGCGGACAGGGAGGGCGGGCGGGGCGAGGGGCGGCCAGGGTGGGTCAGGGAGTGGGTTTTTGGGCTATGAGGATGTCGCGGACGATGGCCTGGTCGACGCGGTGAGAGAGGGTGCGCCAGGGGCCGTGGTCCAGCACGGTCAGGCCGGCGGCGGTCAGCTGTTCGGCGGCGGCCTCCCGGCGGGCCACGTTGGTGTTCCAGGAGATGCCGAGCGCGCCGCCGGGGCGCAGCAGCCGGGCCCAGCCCGGCACGGCCGCGGCGAGCAGGGCCAGGGGGTCGCGGGCCAGCCCGTCGTTGGTACGACTGCCGTGCTGCACGCCGTACGGTGCGTCGGCGACCACCAGGTCGACGCTCTCCGGGCGGAAGAACTCACCGACCCGGGTGGTGTCGGCGCTTACCACGTCCACGGTCTGCACGTCGCCGGCCTTGTGCGCCTCCTTCGAGGCGGCCAGTTCCAGCCGCAGTCGACGGCCGACCACCTTGCGTTCCCGGCGTACCGGACCGGACTCCAGCACCCGGTGCTTGACCCGTTTGCGCTTGAGCCAGGTGGTGAGAAACGCCTGGTACGCCTCGAAGTCCTTGCTGTCGCGGTCCAGGCCGGCGGCGTGGAAGCCGTACATCATCGCCTGGTTGAGGGTGGTCCCCCGGCCGCACAGCGGATCGAGTACCCGGAACCGCCGGGTCAGCAGCTCGTCGGCCGAGTCCGAGGCGAGCAGGGTGAGGTTGAGCAGCAGCTTGGTGAACTGCTCGTTGGTCTTGCCGGGGTACTTGAGGATGGTGATCAGGTCGTCGTCGAAGCGGTCCAGCCGGGTCAGCGGCACCGGGCGCAGCAGATCCTCGACGAACTCGAAGATGGCGTACGCGCTGGACAGGTTGCTCAGCAGCGCCACCTCCCGCTCGCTGAGCCCCTCCTCGACCCCGAAGGTGACGTAGTCGACCCCGCCCACGGTGGCCGTCTGCACCGCCCCGAGGCGTCCGCCGAGCACCCTCTCACCGAAGATCTCCAGCTCCGCCCGCGTCAGCTCGACCGCCGCCCCGGAGTACACCCGGTTGCTCGAAGGCAGGATCAGTACCCCATACCGTTTCACGACCAGCCACTATTCCACGGCGGCAGCCGCCCTCCCCCGCCGCCCCGCGCAGCGGGGTGGTGCCCGCAGGTCCACCGTCGGACCTGCGGGCACCACGTGATCGAGCGGTGTCAGGGTCAGGCGGGCAGGCCGCCGACCTGGGTGTTGATCCAGGAGCGGATCGAGGGCAGGTCACCGTAGATGGACGGGGCGGTGGCGCAGGTGGAGCTGTTGTTGCCGGCGCGGCTGGTCGCACCGATCACGTTCCACACGCCGTTGATCTTCCGCACCTGAGGGCCACCGGAGTCGCCGTAGCAGGCACCGGCGTTGCCGTTGGTGTTGTTGGTGCAGATCTCGTACGGGCCGTTGATGCCCAGGCACCGGCTGTCGGCCACGATCGAGGTGTCCAGCTCGTGCGCGACGGTCGGGGCGGAGCCGCAACCCCGGGGGGCGCAGGTCTGGCCCCAGCCGATGATCCGGGTGGCGGTGCCGACCGCACCCGAGGTGGTCGGGATCGGGGCCGGCGCGTAGGTGACCGAGCTGGCCAGCTGGAACAGCTTGACGTCGATGCTCGGGTGGTTGACCGCCCGGCTGACCCGGACCACGGTGCCGCCGCTACTGCGGTTGGTGCTGCCCACCCGCACCGAGGAGGGGGTCGAGCAGTGCTTGGCGGTGACCACCCAGTTGGCCTTGATCAGGGTGCCGGTGCAGCCGGAGGTGTAGACCAGCCAGGGGTAGTTCTCGGTGGCCGGGCGCCCGTTGACCACCTGGATGCCGATCCCGCCGGTCTCGTCCCCGGTCCAGGTGTAGGTCTCGGCGACCTCGGCGGTGCTGCGGCTGCCGGCGAAGAGCTGGTTGACCCGGCTGGCCTCGGCAGCGCTGGGGTTGGCGTTGGTGCAGGACACCGGGGCGCTGCTGCCGGACATCAGGTCCGAGCAGAGGCCGGTACGCCGGTCGGGCAGGCCGAGGATGTGACCGAACTCGTGGGTGGCGATCCGGGTGCGGTGGTAGCCCTGGTTGACCGCCTGCCAGCCCATCCAGATCCGTCCGGAGCCGAGCCCGGTGACCTGGGCCCGGGGCCAGCCGGTGTCGACCAGGATGGTCACGTTGGCGGGAGTGCCGGGCACCAGCCGGACGTTGCTGACCTTGCTGTTCCAGATCTGGGCGGCCTGGTCGAAGTTGGTCCGGAACTCGCCGGCCCGACTGGCGTCGTAGTAGACGGTTCGGGCCGCGGAAGCGCCGGCGGCGGTGGCCACCTGTAGCCCGGTCGCGGCCAGCACCGCTGCCAGCGCGACGGTTGCCGCGCGCAGCAGTCGTCGTCGGATCATCTCTACTCCCCTGCGGATACCCGTGGCGCATCGACGCACCACGATCGATGTCCGTGGATGTTAGTAGAGATCGGTCAATAGGGTGTCATCGCGGAAGTGTCATACCGCCTTACCGGCTGTTACCCCGCTGTGACGTCATGGTGAAGGCTCGGTGTCGAGGCGTGTCGATGGTGGAGTCCACGAACGTCGGCCCGCACGGGCTGGCCGACAGCAGAGAGGAGACCGCGATGCGGATCAGCAGAACCCTCGCCGCCCTGACGGTGACCTGCGCCGTACTCCTGACCACCGCCGCCACGACCGCCACCGCCGGTACGACGGCGGCGGCCACCGGCGAGCCGTACTGCGCGATCACCTGGGCCACCGCCTTCACCACCGCCACCTGCGGCACCGGCTGCCGGGGCGGCTACCGGCTGACCCTCCGCTACCGGCTGGCCCGGGAGCAACCCGGCACCATCGAGGCGTACGAGGCGTACGAGGTGTCCGCCGTCGACGGCTCCCCCACCAAGCTGGTCTCCGTACCGGTGACCCTGACCGCCACCCGGTAGGGGCCGTCACCGGCGCCGGCGGCGTCCCCTGGTCCGGGACCGCCGCTGCACCGGCGGCTTGGGCAGCACGAGGGTGCCGACCTCGGCGGCCGACCCGGCGTCAACGGCGTCAGCGGCCGAGGCGGCCGGGGCGGCCTCCACCCGACCGGCGGCCGTGCCGATGAGTTCCTGCTCCGGCAGCCGCCGTTCCAGGTCGGCGATGATGGCCTGCACCCGGGCCAACTGCTCACGGACCGACGGCTCCTCCTCGGCGTGCCCACCGGTCGGGCGGTCGCCCCGCTGGGCGGCGACCTGCTCGTCCTGGTGCGCCTCCTGCAGAGCGGTCAGCACCAGACCCACCAGCAGATTGGTCAGCAGGTAGCAGGCGGCCACCATGTAGGAGACGTAGTACAGCACCGCCCAGCCGGTCACCTCACGGCCGGCCTGGAGGGTGTCCGTGATGCCGTCCAGCGACAGCAGCAGGAACAGGGTGAGCATGGCCTGCCCGACGCTGCCGTACTCCTCCGGGTAGGCGGTGCCGAACAGCATCCAGCCCAGCATCGCGTACCCGTACAGCAGCAGGGCGGTGACCAGCAGGAAGCTGGCCAGTCCGGGCAGGCTGCGTCGGATGCCGACCAGGATCACCCGCAGGCTGGGGAACAGTCGGAACGCCCGGACGATGCGGGCCAGCCGCAACAGCCGCAGCAGGGTCACGTTCTCCCGCACCCCGGGCAGCAGCGGAGCGGCCACGATCAGCAGGTCGAAGACGTTCCACCGGTCCCGGAAGAACCCGCCGAAGGTCGGTGCGTGGGCACCGAGACGCACCAGCAGTTCCAGCACGAACAGGGTGAGACAGACGTACTCGACCGCCCGCAACGCGCTGCCCACGATCGCTACGACGACACCGTAGGTCTCCAGGCCCAGGGCCACCGCGTTGACGATGACCACGGCGAAGCTGGCCAGGTTGAACCAGGAGGCGCCGACGAGGGCCTGGCACCGGGCGGCTAGCCGGTGCAACGGACCACGGACAGTGCGCGTCATCTCACTCCTCGCCCGGCTACGACCGGACGGCAGCCTATGACACCCCCGGGGAGGACCCGCATCCGGACCGGCCACAAAGGACAGCAACCTGGTCAGCGCTCCCGACGGTCGCCCACCCCCGACGCCGAGGGCTCAGCCGGCCCGCAGTTCGGCGGGATCGGTGGCGGAGCGATGCATCAGCACGCTCGCCCCGATCACCAGGAGCACGGCCAGCAGCGCGATCGACATCACCGCCCCGACATCGGCCCACGGCACCGAGGTCTGCAGGGTGTGGGTGACCTGGCGGTACTCCAGGTGGCGCTGGGCGTCCGGCCCGGCGCACTCGGCCGGGGTGCCGACGCAGACCATCCGGCTCCAACCCGCGGTGGCGGTCGTCGTGAAGGCCCGCATCCCGGCCAGTCCGACCAGGCCCGCGATGGCGATGCCGGGTACCGCCGGCAGCAGCACCCGCCAGCACAGGGCGCGAGCCAGCACCGCCCTCGGGGTGCCGCCGGCCACCAGGGCGGCGATGGCCCGGCGGCGGGCCACCCCGGCCTCGACCAGAGCGATCAGCAGGGTGAGGGCGGCCACCCCGATGAGACTGACCGCACCGCGTCGACCAGGGTGCGGACCTCCGACCGGAAGGCCGCGGTGCCCCCGAGGTCCAGGGGCGGGGTGTCGTAGCCCAGCGCCGGGTCCAGCATCGCGGCCGTCCGCACCGCCACGTCGGTGTCCAGCCAGGAGTGCAGCATCATCGCGGCGGCACCGAAGGCGGTGACGACCAGGATGACGGTGAAGCTGCGGCTGCCGGCGTGCGGGTCGGCGAGGATCTGCCGGGCCGCGATCAACGCGCTGGGTCGCCGGGTCACCCGCAGCAGCAGCCGGGCGCTGCGGTAGCCGATCCAGGCCACCGTGAACATCAGACCGAGCAGCATCACGACGGTGCAGCCGAGCAGGGCGATGACGAACAGGTCGTCCCGGTTGGCACCGAACCCGCCCTACCGGACGTACTCGCTGCGCATCACCGCACTGATCGACACCAGGCTGGCCAGGCCGAGCCCCAGCAGCAGGGTAGGCCAGGCCCGTACCGGCTGTTGTCGGCTCTGCCGCAGCACCCCGAAGGGGGTGATGGCCACCCGACGCAGCAGGACGACGGTGAGCAGGGTGGTCAGCAACGGCACCCCGAGCGCTACGGCGACGATCACCGTGGTCGACGGCAGCACGTCCGTCGGCAGTGGTCGTACCCCCTCGGGGTTCGGGCGGTCGAGCAGCACCCGCCCGGTGAGGTACCCGACCACGCCGACCACCGAGCCGATCATCGCCGCCAGCCCGGTCTCCACGGCGGCGACCCAGGTGATCTGCCTAGGGGTGGCGCCGGCCATCCGCAGGGCCGCCAGTCGGCGGTTGCGGGCGGGCGCCCCGAGTCGGGCGCACTGTGCCACCAGGAACAGGATCGGGATGCTGCACAGCAGCATCGCCACGGCGACATTGAGCAGGAGGCTCGGCTGGGTGAGCATCCGGTTGTGGTACCGCCCGACGGCCGGATCGATGGCCAGCACGGTGGCGCAGCAGAGCAGCACCAGCACCGCGATCGCCGCACCGGCCGCGGTGACCGGCACCCGAGCCCGGTCCGTGCGGGTACCGACGAAAGCCAGGCGGAACAGGCTGGCCGATCTCACCGCGCCTCCTCCCGGGCCAGAACCCGACCGCCGCCGTGGAAGCGGCCGTCGCTGTCGACCCGGCCGTCGCGCAGGGTGATCTCCCGATCGGCGTACGCGGCCACCTGCGCGTTGTGGGTCACCACCAGCACGGTGGTGCCGTGCTGGCGGGCCAGCCGGACCAACTCCACCATGACCTGTTCACCGGCCAGGCTGTCCAGGGCCCCGGTCGGTTCGTCCGCGAAGAGCACCTGAGGTTCGGTGACCAGGGCGCGGGCCAGGGCCACCCGCTGCTGCTGGCCGCCGGACATCTCACCGGGGCGTTTGTCGGCCAGGTCGCCGACGGCCAGCCGGTCGAGCAGGTCCTGGGCCCGCCGGGCCGCCTCCCGGTAGCGCAGGCCGCCGAGTTGCAGCGGCAGGGTCACGTTCTCGATCCCGGTCAGCTTCGGCACGACCTGGCCGAACTGGAACAACACCCCGAAGACGGTACGACGCAACCGGGAGCGCTCCGCCTCACCATCGGCGCTGATCTCCCGCTCCTGGAACCACACCCTGCCCCGTTCGGGGCGCAGGATGCCGGACAGGCAGTGCAGCAGGGTCGACTTGCCGCAGCCGCTGGGGCCGGTGACCGCGACGATCTCACCCGGGTCCACCTGCAACGACACGTCCCGCAGGGCGGGGGTCGGCCCGTACCACTTCTCGATGTGCTCCGCCCGCAGGATGGCCTCGGTCACGACCGTACCTCCGCCCGGAGCTGGCTGATCCGGTCCATCGTGGTGGCCATCCAGCGCAGGTCGGCGTCGAGGTGGTTGAGCAGGTAGTCGGCGGCGGCCAGCTCGGTCACCGAAGCCTGTCCGCCGGTCTTGACCGCGGTCAGCTCCCGCATCCGGGCCAGGTGGGCGGCGCGCTGCGCGGCCAGGAACGACCGGGCGGTGCCTTCGTCCGGGGTGGCGAGCAGCGCCACGATGACCTTCACGAACAGCTCGGCGGAGATGTGCACCGCCGGCGGCATCACCTGGCTGAGCCACCCGTCGAGTTCGGTCCTGCCCTGCGGGGTCAGCCGGTAGGCCACCCGATCCGGCCCGCCTGCCCGCTCGTGCGCCGCTTCCGCGATGTGTCCGTCGCGGAGCATCCGGGCCAGTGTGGTGTAGAGCTGCCCGAAGGCCAGCGGCCGGACTCCGAACAGCCTGCGGTCATGCTCACGCTTGAGCTCATAACCGTGGCTGACCCCCTGCGCCGCAAGCACCCCGAGCAGAACATGCGTGGTCGACATGCCTCCACTATTCCCCTAAGGAATAGTCTCGTCAACACCGGGGAGAGGGGCGGGGTGGCGTGGGGGCATGACAACTGTCATGGGTGGGAGGTGCACGGTGCCCTACCGCTGGTGACGGCGGGGGGAAACACTGATCCGCAACGCAGCCGAAACACCAGAGGTACGGAAGGCGATCGGGGAAGAAGCCGGACTGGGCCCCTCGCGGGACAGCCGGGACATGAAACAGCTGTGGGTAGTCCAGATACCCACAGCTGACTTCATCCTATCCGCAATCGCCGCTCCGTGCAGGGAACCAGATGCGCCACTTCGGGAGAGACACATGCGCGACTTCGGAGCAGACACCGTCAGCGTGATTCGGGCGCGGGCCGCCGCGCTCGCGGCCTCCTGGTTGGACGGCGCCGCCGGGGCACCTCAGGACATCCTGCGAGTGGACAACCTGGCCGGTGAGCCCACCGAGCCGGTTCCGTGCTTCTGCCTCGGCACGTTCTGCTGGGTCAACACCCAACTGGCGGAGTAACACCGATGTCCGGCCTGCCCGCCACGGGTCGCGCGTTGCTGCTCGACCCGTCCACCCGAGACGACCCGAGCCGGTACGGGCGACTGCTCGCCGAGGCGCCGGTGCTGCGTACCGGCGGGTTGTGGCTGGTGTCGGGCTACCAGCAGGTGTCGAGACTGGCCGGGGACCCCCGACTGGTGATCGACCCACGGGCCGGAGACCCGCCGTTGCCCCTGACCCAGTCCGAACAACTGGAACTGATCTTCGGACGGATGCTGAGCTTCCGCGACGGTGCCCCCCACCGCCGCCTGCGGCAGCTCGTGTCCGGGGCGTTCAGCGCCCGCCGCACCGGCGGCCTGGAGGAGACCGTACGCGCCCTGGTCGCCGACCTGATCTCGCAGGCGACGGCCGGCGGTCCGGAGTTCGACCTGGTGCCGGCGGTCGCCGAGCGGCTGCCGGTGCTCACCACCTGCCGACTGCTGGACCTACCGGCCGACAGTTGGGCCCAGGTCGACCGGTGGGCCCGCACCCTCACCGGTCAACTCTTCCGCTTCGGTCAGAGCGCCGAGGAGTTGGCCGAGGTGCACCGGCAGGTCGACCAGCTGCTGCGGTTCATCGAGGAGCTGGCCGTGGCCCGCCGCAACCGCACCGGGGACCTGGTTGCCGAGCTGTTCGGGGCCGCCAGCGGTACGGATGCCCGGCTCAGCCCGGAGGAGTTCGTCTCGTTCGTGGTGCTGCTGTTCATCAACGGCCTGGAAACCGCCACCGCGGCCATCTCGATCTGTGTGGCGCAACTGCTGGACCGACCAGAGCTGGCCGCCGGGCTGCGCCGGGACCCCGATCACGCCCTGGAAGTGGTGGACGAGTGCCTGCGGCTGCACAGCCCGGTCTGGTTGGCCGCCCGCCGGGCGGTAGCGCCGATCGAGGTGGAGGGTCAGGTGATCGAGGCCAACGATCCGGTGTTCCTGCTCTGGGCGGTGGCCAACCGGGACCCGGCGGTCTTCGCGCACCCGGACCGGTTCCGACCCGGTCGGCCCGGTCGACACCTGGCCTTCGGGCGCGGACCTCACCACTGCCTGGGGGCGGCCATGGCCCGTATCCAGGCCGCCGAGGTGCTGCGACACCTGGCCGCGTACGAGGGTCTGCGGGCCGGGCCCGGCCCGGCCCGACGCCGGCACACCCCCGCCCTGCAGACGTACGACTCACTGCCGGTGACGGTGACCCCGGCCGGTGAACCCCTGCCGATCCGAGCGGAGGCGAGGCACCATGCCACGAACCGGTGAACTGGACGACGTCGTACGCCTGACCACCCGGCGTAGCTGGGCCCTGCTGACGGCCGTACTCCTGGCCCTCGGTGTCGGCGGGACCTGGGCCGTGGTGGCCCGGATCGAGTCGACGGTGTCCCTGGAGGGCATCCTGCTGGCCGGGCGCGGCCCGGCCCTGGTCACCGCCCCGGTCACGGCCACGGTCGCCTCGGTCGAGGCGGTCCCCGGCCGACCGGTGGCGGCCGGACAGGTGCTGCTGACCCTGCGTGGCGAGGACGAGACCATCGAGGTGACCAGCCCGGTAGCCGGAATCCTGAGCACCCTGACCGTCCGGCCCGGCGCCTCGGTCAAGGGCGGGGCCACCCTCGGCGCCGTCGACCGGGCCGAGCAACGACTCTCCGCCCTGCTGCTGCTGGACGCCGGTCAACCGGCCGCCATCCCGGCCGGGACTCCGGTGCGCGGCGCCGGGTTGACCGGCACGGTCACCCAGGTCGAGGCGTACCCGCTGAGCACGACCGACCTGGCCGACCGGTACGGGATTCCTCGGCTGCCCGGGTATCCCGACGAGCGGCTGGTCCGGCCGGTCCTGGTCGACCTGGGGGTGTCCGCCTGGCCGGGCGCCACCCTGACCCCCGTCCGCATGGACCTCATCGTCGGCACCGACCGGCCCCTGGACGTCCTGCTCGGAGGTGGTCAGTGATGGTCGTTCTGGCCGACAACCAGACCACCGCCCCCCGGGCGGAGGAACCCCAGCCCCAGCCACGTCGGCAGCGGGCGGTACGCACCGTCGAGACCCCCCAGATGGAGGACGCCGACTGCGGCGCGGCCTGCCTGAGCATCATCCTCAACCACCACGGTCGACGGGTGCCGTTGGCCGAGCTGCGGGACCGCTGCGGGGTGGGTCGGGACGGGATGACCGCCTCCGGGTTCGGTCGGGCCGCCGCCGGGTACGGGCTGAAGGTCACCGGCCGGTGGATCGACACCTCCGACCTGGACATGGCCTCCCGGCTGCCGGTGCCGGCGGTGGTGCTGCTCGACGGCCGGCACTACGCGGTGCTGGAGGGTGTCCGGCGGGGCCGGGCCTGGATCAACGACCCGGCGGTGGGCCGCCTGCCGTTGACCCCGGCCGAGTTCGCCACCCGGGCCAACGGCCCGGTGCTGATCGCCAGCCGGACCCCGGAGTTCGAGCCGGGGGGTGACCGCTGGCCCTTCGCCCGCGCGGTGGCCCAGCGGATCCGACCGTACGCACCGATGATCCTCGCCGGGGCCCTGCTCGGCGCCGTCGCCGCGGTGCCGACCCTGCTGGCCTCGATGTCCATGCGGGCCGTGCTCAACCGGGTGCTGATCATCGGCGACCTGGCCTGGCGCCCGGCGCTGCTGGCCATCCTGGTCGGTGGCGCGCTGCTGGCGGCCCTGGCCGGGTGGGCCCAGCAGCGCCTCTTCGCCACCGCCCTGGCGGTGATGGCCACCCGGTTCTCCAGCCGCTACCTGACCGCCCTGCTGCGGCTGCCCGGGGAGTTCTTCCACCGTCGGCACCTCAGCGGCCTGGTGAACCGGACCCAGATGAACGACGGCCTGGCCATCGCGCTGTCCGAGCGGGTCGTGCTGCCCGCCGCGGCGGCCGTGACCGTGGCCGGATACGGGCTGTTCATCGGCTACCTGGCCCCCCGGTTGCTGGTGGTGATGTCGCTGGCGATGGCGGCGCAGATCGTGCTGCTGAACCTGGTACGACGGCGGGCCGGTCCGCACCAGCAACGGCTGCTGTTCGAGCAGCTACGGCGGGACAGCACCGCCCACAGCGGACTGAAGATGATCGAGGCGGTCAAGGCCGACGGCGCCGAGCGGTGGCTGTTCGCCTCCTGGGCCCGATCGGCCGGCCGGACCATGGACGCCGCCAACGCGCTGGCCTCGGCCACCCTGGGGGTGATGGCGCTCAGTGCGGCGGTCGGCCCGGCCGCCCTGGCCGGACTGGCCCTGGTCGGCGCGCACGACGTCGCCGGCGGCCGGATCGACCTCGGTACCCTGCTCACCGCCCAACTGGTGGGTGGGGCGATGCTCGCTCCCCTGGGGCTGCTGGTCGGGTTGGGCTCGGAGATCCAGGTGACCCGGGTGCACGTCTCCGTGATCGACGACGCCCTGGCGGCCACCCCGCATCCGGCCCGCGCCACCGTGCTGGAGCCGAACGCCGCCCCGGAACCGGAGCAGCCCTCCCGGCTGTCCGGGCGCATCGAGTTCGACCGGGTCAGCTTCGGCTACGACCGGCACCGTCCGCCCCTGGTCCGGGACATCTCCTTCACGGCCGAACCCGGTCAGTGGGTGGCCCTGGTCGGGGTCAGCGGCAGCGGCAAGTCCACCCTGGCCAGGCTGGCCGTCGGGGCGGCGCAGCCGTGGGAGGGGGCGGTGCTGCTCGACGGGCGGCCCCGGGAGACCTACTCCCGCCGTACCCTGGCCGCCTCGATCGGCTACGTGGAGCAACAGCTGCGACTCTTCGAGGGCAACCTGCGCGACAACCTGACCCTGTGGGATCCGACCCTGCCGGAGGAGCGGCTGCGCGCCGCCCTGATCGACGCCGGCATCGACCGGTTGGTCGAGCAGCGGGGCGGCCTGGACAGCGGGGCGGTCAGCGAACACGCCCGCAACCTGTCCGGCGGGGAGCAGCAGCGGCTGGAGCTGGCCCGGGCCCTGGCGGCCGACCCGCCCCTGCTGGTGCTCGACGAGGCGACCAGCGCCCTGGACGCGAGTACGGAGTTCGCGGTCCTACAGGCCCTTCGCCAGCGCGGGGTGACCTGCATGTTCATCGCCCACCGGATCTCCACCGTGCGGGACGCCGACCTGATCCTGGTGCTGGACCGGGGCGAGATCGTGCAGCGCGGCACCCACTCCGAGCTGATCGAAGCCGACGGTGTCTACCGGCGGCTGGCCACCGATGGGCGGACGAAATGACCACCGTCGACCCCCTCACCCTGGACACCCCGACGCACCGGGCCGCCGCGGATCTCGCTGCGGTCGACGAGGCCTGGCGGCGGCTCGCCGCTGCCGCCGCCGAGCGGCCCGAACGACCGGACGACGACGCCGCGCGGACCCTGGCCGCCCACTACGACCTGCCGCAGCCCGCCCCGGGCCTGGGCCTGGTCGCCGCGCTGCGGGCCGCCGGACTGCACTGGACCGAGGTACGCCTAGACGGCCGCTGGTACCGCCACGGTGCCGCCCCGTTGATCGTCTTCCCAGTCGAGGGGCCGGCCGTGGCGCTGCTGCCGGCCCGGCGCGGCTACCGCACCCCTGAGGGGCGCCCGGTCACCGCGACCGTCGCGGCGCAGTACGAGCAGACCGCCTGGCAGGTCTATCCCCCGTTGTCCCCGAACCAGCCGGTCACCGCCCGAGGGCTGCTGCGGTTCGCCGCCCACGGTGCCGGCCCCGACCTGGGTTTCCTGCTGTCGGCCGGGCTGCTCGCCGCCCTGATCGGTGGTGTCCTGCCGTTCCTGTCCGCCTGGATCATCATCGGGGTGGCCGGGGGCAGCGTCGGCGGTCAACTGCTGTGGAGCCTGGCCGCCCTGATCGCCGGCTTCGTGGTGTCCAACGCCCTGCTGCTGTCGGCCCGTAACGCCGCCCTGGTCCGGCTCCAGGGTCGACTGCAACTGCGCCTGGAACCGGCGGTCTGGTCGCATCTGCTCAGCCGGGACGTCCGGGCGCTGGAGGAGATGGGCACCAGCGACCTGGTCCAGCGGGCCAACTCGGTCACCGAGATGCGCAAGGCCCTGTCCGACAGCGTCGCCGCCGGGGTGCTCGGCAGCGCCTTCGGCCTGGTCAGCCTGGCCGCCCTGATCGTCGTGGACCCACTGGTCGGTGGGTGCGTGCTCGGCGCCACCGTTGTGCTGATGGCGGTGGCGAGCTACGCCGCCATCCGTCAGCAACGCCACGAGCTGGCCAACCGGGAGGCCTTCGCGGCCGTGGCCGGCTTCCTGCACACCGCCCTGCTGGCGATCGAGAAGATCCAGGTGGCGGCGCGTGAGGAGCGGGTCTTCGCCGGCTGGGCGCAACGGTATGCCCGGCAGCGCCGCACGGACGCGGAGACCCTGCGGTGGCAGGCCCGGGTGGCGGCCTGCGCGGCGGCCCTGCAACCTACCCTGCTGGCCACCCTCGGCATCGTGGTGACCCTGCGGCAGGATGTCGCCCTCGGCACCTTCGTCGCGGCCAGCATCGCGGTGGGGCAGTTCGCCGCCTCGGTGGGGATGCTCCAGGGGGGCGTGATCTCGGCCTTCTCGCTGGTCGCCGCGTACCGTCGGCTGGCACCGGTGCTGGCGGCGGCCCCGGACGTGGCACCGGAGGCCGCCGACCCCGGCCGGTTGCAGGGCCGGGTGCAGTTGCACGAGGTCACCTTCACCTACCCCGGCACCGGCCGACCCGTCCTGGACCGGGTCAGCATCACCGCCGAGCCGGGCGAGTTCGTCGCCGTCGTCGGCCCCTCCGGCGCCGGCAAGTCCACCCTGATCCGCCTGCTGCTGGGTCTGGTACCCCCCAGCTCCGGTGCGGTCCGCTACGACGGCCGGGACCTGTCCGAGTTGGACGTACGGGCGGTCCGGGCCCAGCTGGGGGTGGTGCTCCAGCAGGCCCGGGCGGTCCGCGGCTCGATCCGCGACAACGTGGCCGCCGGCACCGAGGACCTCACCGACGAGGGGGTGTGGCAGGCCCTGCGGCTGGCCGGTCTGGCCGAGGAGGTCCGGGCCATGCCGATGGGGCTGCACACCATGGTCAGCGAGGACAACAAGGCCTTCTCCGGCGGCCAGATCCAGCGGCTGATGCTGGCTCGCGCCCTGGCCAAGCAGCCACCGGTGCTGGTGCTCGATGAAGCCACCAGCGCCTTGGACAACATCACCCAGCGTACGGTGACCGACCGCATCGCCGAACTCAACGTCACCCGGATCGTCGTCGCACACCGACTCAGCACCATCCGAGCCGCCCACCGCATCTACGTGCTCGACAACGGACGGATCGCGGCCGAGGGCACCTTCGACGATCTGGTCGCCACCGCACCGCTGTTCGCACGACTCGTCGCCAGGCAGGAGGTCACCTGATGACCACAACCAGCACATCCATCGGTCTGGGTGCCATGTCCGCACCCGACACCCTGCTCGGCCTCGGCGGTGCCGACGAACGGCTGCTCAGCGTCATCGCGTTGGCGGCACCGTTCGACGAGCGGGAGGCCGGGGTCTACTTCGCCCCGGTACGCTCCGGGGGCCGCCGCAAGCTGGCCGAACGTTCCCAGCGGTGGCTGCGCTCCGCGGTCGCCGAGGACGACGTGTCCCTGCGTGCCCTGCTGCTGCACCGCCAGCAGACCAACCGGGATCTGGGCGCCGGGCTGGTCGACGTGGTCGTGCGGGACCCCGGCAAACTGCCCGACTGGGCGTACGCCCTGGTGGACTTCCTGCTGGCCCAGCCGCCCACGGCCGCGCAGGATCCGGCCGCCGAACTCGTCGGCGGGGTCTTCGTCTCCTTCCAGCGGGCGGCGGCCCGGCTGACCGGGCTGCGGCAGAACATGCTGCGCGGGGTGGCCCTGACCCCGGAGGCCGCCGACGACGTCACCGGCCAACTGGTGCAACGTCTGATCAAGGTGTGCCACGCCGCGCTCGCCTTCGAACTCCAGATCGCCGACGGCTCGACCACCCCGGTCAACTGGTACGGCCGGGCCGGCATCGACGTCAGCCGGCTGGGTTGGCTGGGCCGGCTGGAAGGGCTGCCCGGTCTGGCGTACCTGATCGGGGTCACCTGCCTGAACTACAAGCGGGCCGTCGGGGAGGTCTTCGACCGGCTGCACCAGGACCTGCCGATGCTGCGCCGAGAACTGTGGGCCTGGGCCGACCCGGGGGCCCTGGCCTCGTACTCCGGGGACTCCGGCGATCTGCACGACAGCGGCCGTACGGTCAGCCTGCTGTCCTTCGTCGGTGGCCAGCGGGTCGTCTACAAGCCCAAGGACCTCAGCAGCGTCGCCGGGTTCATGGATGTGTTGACCTTCCTCAACACCCACGGGCTGCCGCTGGACCTGACCACCCGACAGGTGCTGCTGCGCGACGGCTACGGGTGGGAGGAGTACGTCGTCGCCCGCCCCTGCCGCAGCGGGGAGGACCCGGCCCGGTTCTACCGCCGGCTGGGGATGCTCACCCGGCTGGCCCAGCTGCTGGAATGCCGCGACCTGTGGGCGGACAACCTGATCGCCATCGGGGAACGGCCGATGTTCATCGACCTGGAGAACATCCTTCAGGGTCGGATGCGTAAGCCGGTGCTGCTGGGGGCGCGGGCCGAGGCCCTGTGGCACGAGGTCGAGGAGAGTGTCGCCAAGACCGCCGTGATCTCCTACCCCCGGATCGGGGCCCCCGGCCGACGGGCCCACGACATCGGCTGCTGCGCCCCGATGCAGGAACAGTTGGCGGTCGACTCCGACGGTTTCCCCGAGGGGTGGGAGCCGCCCCCGTACCGGCCGATCGTGGACGGCCGGCCGGTCGACCCGGCGGCGTACGCCGACGAGGTGGTCACCGGGTACCGCGAGATGGACGCCTGCCTGGTCGCCAACGCCCACGCCCTGGCCGCCGAACGCGGCCCGCTGCACCTGCTGTCCCGGGCCCGGGTCCGCTACATCTGGCGCAGCACCTGGGACTACCTGTCGGTGTTGCAGGTGGCCTCCGGGCCGCTGGCGTTGACCGACGGGGTGGCCCGGGAGATCGTGCTGGCCCGGCTGTTCCGGGGGGCCCGCGAGGTGCTGCGCACCGACCCGCGCCGCACCGACAGCCTGGAGATGATCGAACGGGAGATCGAGTCCCTGCGTCGGCTGGACATCCCGCTGTTCCAGTCCGAGCCGATGACCTCGACCGTACGCACCCCGGAGGGTTCCCGGGTGGAGAACCACTTCTCCGGCACCGCCTGGCAGCGGCTGCGGGCCCGGCTGGACGAGCTCATCGAGCGGGCCGAGTGCGGCACCCCGATGCCGGAGGAGGCCCTGGCGGCCTGTCTGGACTTCGCCTCCGGCGGCCGACCGGTCTGGACCCCGCCGCCCGGGGACCCCGACGGTCGCCGGGATCCGGCCCAGCTGGGCATCTCCGTCTACCACCCGAGGATGCTGCGCGCCGAGGTCGACCACGACCAACTGCTGGCGGGGGCCTGCGCGGCGGCCGATGACATCATCGCCGCGGCCCTGCCGGTCGGCGACGGGCAGCACGGCTGGGTCGGGGCGGTCCACTACCCCGCTTTCGGTCTGGACCAGCTCGAACCCCTGCACGGCGACCTGCTCACCGGCACCGCCGGGATCGCGGTCTTCCTGGCCGAGCTGTACCAGAGCACCGGCAAGCCGACCTACTGGGCGTTCGCCCAGGACGCCCTGGCGGCCACCACGGAGTTCTCCGCCGTCGCCGGGCAGGCCAGCCTCTACCGGCGGATGGCCGGCGGGCAGCCCCCGGTCGGCGGGTTCGTCGGCGTCGGCGCGACCATCTACGCGCTGGCCCGGTGCGGGCAGGTGATCGGCGATCCGCAGTTGCTGGCCCAGGCCCAGAGCCTGGTGTCCACCGCCGGTGACCTGCTGGACAGCGGGGCCAGTGTGGCCGACCCGGTGACCGGCCGGGCCGGTCTGCTGCTGGCCCTGCTCAAGCTCACCGAGGCGCAGCCCTGCCCGGCGGCCGACGAGCTGGCCGCGCGCCTGTACGAGCAGCTGCTCACCGAGCTGCCGCACGGAGTGCGGTCGGCCTACCCCGCCGGGGTGGCCCTGCTCGACGCGCTGCCGGGCGGGGCACCGGGGGTGGTGATGGCCCTGGCCCGGTACAGCGCCCGGCACGGCCTCAGCACCGACGGCGAGCACCTGGTGCTGTCCGCCGGGTCCACCCCGGGTGCCCGGCTGGCGGCCACCGTGGCCGCGGCCACCCTCGGCCGGCCCCGCCCCGCCGACCCGATGGCCACCACCTCGGCCGGTGCACCCTCCAGTGTCGACCTGCTCAACCGGATCGAGCTGGGCCTGGCGGCCTGGCGGGGCGAGGGAGACGAGCAGTCCCGCACGGCCGCGCACGCCGCGGCCCGGACCCTGCTGAGTCGCCGCGCCGGCCAGGGCCGCTGGTTCCCCGACCGCCGCCGCCCCGACCGGACCCAGCTGTCCGCGGTCGACGGTCTGGCGGCGGCCGGGCTGGCCTGCCTGGCGCTGGCCGAAGAGGACGTTACCTCGCTTCGAGCGATGAGCTGACGGGAGAGATGCGATGACCATCCGTCCACGGGTACGCCGGAACCTGCGCGTGGAGAACGTGCCCGGCGAAGCCGTATACGTGTTCTCCGAGCGTGGCCACCAGGTCATCGAGGGTGAGCTGACCGAGCGGGTCCTGCCGCTGCTCGACGGCAAGCACGATCTCGACGACGTGCTCGACGCCCTTCCCGACGAACCGCCGGAGCGGGTGCTGTTCCTGATCGAACGGCTGGTCCGGATGGGGGTCGTGCTGCGGGTCGACCCGGAGCTGCCGCAGCGCGAGTCGGCCTTCTGGGACATGGCCGGCACCAGCGCCGAGGTGGTCGCCGGCAAGCTGGCCACGGCCACGGTCGGGCTGTCGGTCGTCGGTGAGGTGGACCCGCAGCCCCTGCTGGCCGCCCTCGGTGCGGCCGGTCTGCGGGTCACCCCGGTCGGCGCGGCCGAGGCAGGCGAGGTCGACCTGACCGTGGTGGCCACCGACAACTACCTGAACCCGGAGCTGGCCGAGCAGAACGAGGCGGCCCTGCGTACCGGTCGTCCCTGGCTGTTGACCAAACCGGTCGGTTCGGTGCTGTGGATCGGCCCGACCTTCAAGCCGGCCGGCCGGGAGCACGGCTGCTGGGCGTGTGTGGCCTTCCGGCTGTCCGGGCACCGGCAGGTGGATGAGTACCTGCGCGACAAGCTCGACCACCTGGGCCCGCTGCGGGTGCCGCTGGCCGACCTGCCGACCACCCGGGAGATCGGGGCCCGGCTGACCGCCCTGGAGGCGGTCAAGCACCTGGCCGGTCTGGCCACCGAGCAGGAGAACGGCATCCTCACCCTGGACACGATCTACTTCGACACCCAGCGGCACCCGCTGCACCGCCGCCCGCAGTGCCCCTCCTGCGGTGATCCGGAGCTGGTCGCCCGGCGGTTCGCCGCACCGGTGCGGTTGCAGTCGCGGTCCAAGACCTACACCGGGGACGGGGGGCACCGGGCCCAGCGGCCCGACGAGGTGCTGGCCCGCTACTCACCGCAGGTCAGCTCGGTCACCGGGGTGGTGCGGGAACTGCGGCCCTTCGCCACCGGCCGGGATTTCGTCAAGGGGTACTACGCCGGGCACAACTTCGCCCGCCGGGTGCACAACCTGCGGCATCTGCGCACCGGGCTGCGCAGCATGGCCGCCGGCAAGGGCACCACGGACACCCAGGCCCGGGCCAGCGCGATCTGCGAGGCGATCGAACGCTACAGCGGGTTGTTCGTCGGCGACGAGCCTCGGATCACCGCCACCCTCCAGGAGTTGGGCGACCGGGCGCTGGCCCCGAACGACCTTCAGCTCTACAGCCCCCGGCAGCACGAGAACCGGGTCGCCTGGAACGCGGCGCAACGGTCCAGCTTCCAGATCGTCTGTGACCCCCTGCCGGCCGACCGGCCGATCGAGTGGAGCCCGGTGTGGTCGCTGACCCACGAACGGCACTTCCAGGTGCCGACCGCCCACCTGTACTTCCAGTACCCGAGCCGCTCCGGTGAGCTGTTCGCCTCGGCCTGCTCCAACGGCAACGCCGCCGGGTCCAGCATCGAGGACGCCGTGTTGCAGGGCTTCCTGGAACTGGTGGAACGCGACAGCGTGGCCCTGTGGTGGTACAACCGGCTGAACATGCCCCGGTTCGACCTGGACAGTTTCCGTGAGCCGTGGTTCGACGAGTTCCGGGAGGTCTACGCCGGGCTCAACCGGGATCTGTGGGTGCTGGACCTGACCGCCGATCTCGGTATCCCGGTGGCCGCGGCGATCAGCCGGCGCACGGACAAGCCGGCCGAGGACATCCTGATGGCCTTCGGCGCCCACCTGGACGCGAAGACCGCGGTGCAGCGGGCGCTGAGCGAGATGAACCAGTTCCTGCCGGCGGTCATCGACGTGCAGCCCGACGGCAGCGGCTACGCCTACCCGGACCCGGTCCAGCAGGGCTGGTGGCGCCACGCCACCTTGGCCTCGGAGGGTTACCTGGCCCCCTCGGCGCGGGTGTCGACCGCTACGACCCACCGCAACCTGGCCTCCGCCGACCTCAAGCAGGACGTGGACACCGTACGGGGGCTCGTCGAGCAGGCCGGCATGCAGATGCTGGTGCTCGACCAGACCCGGCCCGACCTGGAACTGCCGGTGGTCAAGGTGATCGTGCCCGGGATGCGACACTTCTGGGCCCGGTACGGCGCCGGACGCCTCTACGACGTACCGGTGCGGCTCGGCTGGCTCGACCAGCCCACCCCGGAGGAAGCCCTCAACCCGATTCCGATGTTCCTGTGACCGCCGGACTGACGACGCCTTGGAGGGGCGCGATGACCGTGACGCAGTCGACCCGGCCCTACGAGAGACTTCTGCGGCTGCATCCGTCGAGCCGACTGGTGCCCGGCGGCGGGCAGCTCACCCTGTGGTCCCGGCACGGTCGGGCCTGTGTCGGGGAGCGGGACCTGCCGATGGTCGCCGTCCTGCAGGCCCTGGCCACCAGGGAGGTGACCCCGACCGAACTGGAGACGCTGGCCCTGGCCGCCGGAGGGGACGACGAGATCGCCGTCCTGGCCCGGCTGCACTGGCTGCTGGACCGCATCGGCAGCGCCCTGGAGCAGCAGCTGGGCCCGGCCGGTGACGCGAGCTGGCTGCGGGTGACCCCGCTGACCAGCGACCTTCGGTTCACCCCGGCCCCGTACACCGGGGAGGCCGCGGTGGGGCTGTCCCGGCTGGCGTTGCTGCGCCGCCGGGAGGGTCACCTGGTGGTCGAGTCGGGACTGGCCCCGTTCCGGGTCAGCCTGCTGCACGAGCAGGCGGTGGCCCTGGTCGGGGCGCTGGCCACCCCGTCGACCGTGCCGGCGCTGGCCGAGCGGCTGGACCTGGACGAGGCCGCCGTCCGGCACCTGGTCGGATTCCTGGCCGCCGCGCAGCTCACCGACGCGGTGGACCCGGCCGCCGACCAGTGGGACCTGCACGAGCTGTACTTCCACTCGCGCAGCCGGTGCGGGCGTACGGACGAGTCCTTCGGGGCCACCTTCCCGTTCGTGGGGGTGCGGCCACCCCTGCCGGCGGTCAAGCCCGCCCCGGCCGGTCCCGAGGTGGTGCTGCCCCGACCGGACTTCGACACCCTGCGGGCCAGCGACCCGCCCCTGGTGCTGGTGCAGGAGGCCCGCCGATCCGTGCGGGGTTTCGGGGTCGAGCCGATGACCCTGGCCCAGTTGGGCGAGTTCCTGTACCGGGTCGGCCGGGTGCGCTCGGTGTACGGGCCGGACCACGACAACCGGATGCCGTACGAGGGAGTGGACCGGCCGTACCCGACCGGTGGGGCCTCCGGGGACCTGGAGATCTACCTCACCGCCCACCGGGTGGCCGGTCTGCCCCGGGCCGCCTACCACTACGACGCCGGGGCGCACCGGCTGGTGCGGGTCTGCGACGACCCGACCCTGATCGAAGGGCTGCTGGCCGGGGCCGCCCAGGCCACCGGCGGCACCCCCACCCCGGACGCTCTGATCACCTTCACCTCCCGCTTCGGCCGGATGACCTGGAAGTACGACGCGATGGGGTACGCCGCCACCCTCAAGCACGTCGGGGTGGCGTACCAGACCGCGTACCTGGTGGCCACCGCGATGGGGCTGGCCCCCTGCGGGCTGGGCAGCGGCGACGCCCACCTGTCCGCCCGGGTCTTCGGGCTGGACTGGCAGGTCGAGTCGTCCGTCGGCGAGTTCATGCTGGGCAGCCTGCCGCGCTGGGCCGACGGGACGGATCCGCACCAGGGCCGGACCAACTGGCGGGGCGTCAACGACCCGGACTGGGCCCACCGGGCAGCCGGGTTGCTCAGCGCCGCCCGCCACGACCGCGCCGCCCGGGAGCCGTCATGATCGAGGTGCAGGACCTGACGGTGGCGTACGGCTCCGTGCGGGCCGTACAGGGGGTGACCTTCCAGGTGGCCCCCGGGGAGGTGGTGGCCCTGCTGGGCCGCAACGGCGCCGGGAAGACCAGCACCATGCAGGTGCTGGCCGGGCACCGGGCGGCGACCTCGGGGCGGGTCCGGGTGGCCGGTGGCGACCCCTACCGGGACCGGGCGAAGGTACGCCGGGAGGTCGGCATCATGTTGCAGGAGGCCGGTTTCCTCGGTGAGCTGACCGTGGCGGAAACCGTGCAGGCCTGGCGACGGTTCGGCAGCAGTCCCCTGCCCCGCGACGAGGTGCTGGATCTGGTGGACCTGCGGCCCCAGGCCCGGACCCGGGTGGGCCGGCTCTCCGGGGGGCAGCGGCGTCGGCTGGATCTGGCGCTGGCGATCCTGCACCGGCCCCGGGTGCTGTTCCTCGACGAGCCGACCACCGGGCTGGACCCCGAGGCCCGGCACAACACCTGGCAGGTCGTCGAGGGGTTGGCCGCGGGCGGCACGACCGTGCTGCTGACCACCCACTACCTGGAGGAGGCGGAGCGGCTGGCCGGGCGGGTGCTGATGATGGAAGCCGGGCGGCTGACCGTCTCCGGTGACCTGCCCACCGTGCTGGCCGCCGGAACGGGCACGATCAGCTTCGCGGCGGACCAACTACCGGCCGATCTGCCCGCCGACTGGTCGGCCGAGTACGCCGACGGCCGGGTGGTGATCCGTACCCGGACCCTCGACGAGACCGCCACCGAGGTGTTCGCCTGGGCGGCGGCCCATGGCCGGGTGCTGGCCCAGGTGGCGGTCCGGCCGGCCAGCCTGGAGGAGGTCTACCTGGGGCTGGTCGACGACCAGCAGGATCGGCGACCCGGCCCGGTCGGTGCCGTGCCGCAGGAGGTGGGGCAGCAGTGAGTACGGTGACGATGGTCGGCGGTTCGGTGGCGGTGTGGCGCCTGGAGCAGCGACTGTTCTGGCGCAACCGGGCCCTGGTGGTGCCGACCTTCCTGGTGCCGGTGGCGATGTGCGTCAGCATCCCCTTCACCGTGCCGGCGGGGCTGGACTGGGACGGGGTGCCCTACCGGGGCCACTTCCTGACCGCCATGATCGCGATGATCACGGTGTACTCGACCTTCACCACCCTGGTGGTGACCCTGACCAGCCGCCGGGACGCCCTGATCCTCAAACGGTTGCGCGGGACGGAGCTGTCCAACCGCTCCATCCTGGCCGGCAACGTGCTGACCGCGTACGTCCTCAGTGGTCTGCAGTTGGTGTTGCTGTTGGGGATCGGGCTGGCCGCCCTGGGGGTGCCGGCCCCGCGCAATCCCCTGCTGCTGCTGGTCGCCCTCGCCTACGGCACCGCGGTGTTCGCCGTGTTGGCCGCCGCCTACACCAGCCTGGTGCCCAATGCGGAAAGTGCTCAGATTCTCTGCATTCCGGTGTTGTTCGCCTGTTTCGCCTGCTCGGGAATATTCGTTCCGCTGTCGGTCTTTCCGGACTGGTTGCGGACATTCGCGGAACTGCTGCCGGTCACCGCTCTGGTCGACGCGGTCCGGGCGGCCTTCTACGGCGGTGGATCCCTGGCCCGGGACGCGGCGGTGCTGGGCCTGTGGTGGGCGGTGGGAGTGATCTTCACTCGCAACTTCTTCCGCTGGGAGGGGAAGCGGTAAGGCGGTCTAATAACGACGACTGTTCGGCTCATTGCTGGTCCCATAGACGAATGTGAGGATTCCTGGCACGTGCTTGGGGGTAGCTGAATGGTCGACGCGGGCACTGCGCCCGACCCGGATAATGCGACGACGGGGGTCGCGGTACGGACTGCGCAGACACTGGTCTTCCTGCTCTCGATCGCCTACCTCAGCATTCCCGCCTCCCGGGTGCTCACCACCCAACCGGTGCCGCAGGCCGGGCTGGCCCTGCTGGCCCTGATCGGGGTGGCCCTGCTGCAGTTCCGGCACACCTGGCACGGGCTGCGCGCCCAGCCTCCGCTCACCTGGTCGTGGACCCTGCTGCTGCAGGCGATCCTGTCGTACGCGCCGGCCCCGCTGGCCGGCGACGCCTGGCTGGGGGTGCCGTCCTTCCTGGCCGCCTCACTGCTGATCACCCTGCGTGCGCCACTGTCTTATGTGGCATATCTGGGGGTGGTGGCGGCGGAGATCCCGTTCGCCCTGCTGGTGCACGAGGATCCCAGCGACATCGCGTACGCCACCCTGGGTGTGGCCCTGACCGGGGCGGTGGTCTTCGGCTTCGTCAAGATGGCCACCCTGGTGTGGGAGGTCCACCGGCTGCGGGCCACCCTCGCCCACCGGGCGGTGGACGTCGAGCGGCTGCGCTTCGCCCGCGACCTGCACGATGTGCTCGGGCACCAGCTGTGCGCCATCGCCCTCAAGGGGGAGCTGGCCTCCGCCGTCCTGCGCACCCGGCCGGAGACCGCCGAGCGGGAGATCGCCGAGCTGATCGGCCTGGCCCGGGAGGCCCACCGCGACATCCGGGAGGTGGTGGCCGGCTACCGCACGGTCTCGCTGGCCGGTGAGATGACCGGGGTGACCTCCGTGCTCACCTCCGCCGGCATCCGGTGCGAGGTGGACACCGTGCCCCTGGAGACCCTGCCGCCGGAGACCGCCACCGGCCTGGCCTTCGCCCTGCGGGAGGGGGCCACCAACGTGTTGCGACACAGCACCGCCCGACACTGCGCGATCACCCTGCGGGCGCAGGACGAGGGTCTGCGCCTGCGCATCGTCAACGACGGCGTACCCCCCGGACCCTTCCACGGGGGCGGCAACGGGCTGGAAGGTCTGCGCGAACGCCTGCACGAACTAGACGGGCACCTGAACGCCGGCCCGGTCGGTGCCGGATCTTTCGAACTGGTGGTCTACGTGCCGAGCCCGGTCACGGAGGCAGCAATGGTGGAGGCAACTCGATGATCAGGATCCTGCTGGCGGAGGACATGCACATGGTCCGCGGCGCCCTCGTGGCGCTGTTGTCACTGGAGGCGGACCTCGAAGTGGTGGCGGAGGTGGCCGACGGCACGGCGATCCTGCCGCACGCGCTGACCCACCGCCCCGACGTGGCCGTACTCGACATCGGACTGCCCGGCATCGACGGCCTGGCGGCGGCCGGCGCCCTCAGCCAGCGGTTGCCGACCTGCCGGACGGTCATCCTGACCAGCCACGCCGACTCGGCGAACATCGCCCGGGCGATGCTGACCGGGGTCTCCGGATTCCTGCCCAAGGACGCCCCACCGGCCCGGTTGGCCGATGCGATCCGTCGGGTGCACCGGGGCGAGCGGGTGATCGACTCCGAGATCGTGGTGGCGGCCTTCCACCATGGCCCCAACCCGCTGACCGAACGCGAACGCGACGTCCTGTCCCAGGTCGCCAAGGGCTCCGACGTGTCCGACGTCGCCGCGAAGCTCTATCTGGCACCGGGAACGGTACGCAACTACCTGTCGGCCATCATGTCGAAGATCGGGGCCCGCAACCGGGTGGACGCGATCCGGATCGCCCGCGACCGGGGCTGGATCAGCGCCTGACCTGCCACCGAGGCCACCCTCCCCTGCGGAGGGTGGCCTCGTCGTGTCCGGGAATCGTGGGCCCGGGCATGACACTCGTCATGTACAGGTCGTGTCGATGATGACTGTTTGACGGCGACGGGCGGACGCCACCATGGGTGTGGCCGATCCACCGGAGATCACTCTCCGGGAGGCGGCCCGGTGGCCGCAATCCCGCGCCCACCGGAGCAGCGGACAGTCCAGATGTCCGCTCCTCGCACATCAGCGAGCGCCGGCTCCGCTGGCGCGGTACGAGGAGGATCGTCATGGCCGAAGGGATCTACGTCCTGTCGGACGAGGACCGCCGGAAGTTTGCCAAGATCGTGTCGAGCGCCTGGTCCGACACCGAGTTCGCCGACCGCTACCAGAACAGCCCCTACGAGGTGCTGGCCGAGCACGGCATCGACTACCCGGCCGCGGTGGCCCCGCCGCTGCTGCCCCCGAAGCCGAGCGGTGACCTGAGCATGGAGGCCCTGGAGGCCGTGGCCGCCGGCTCCGCCGAGGGCACCCTGGGCAGCGCCAGCTCCATCAGCACCATCGGCGGCACCGCCTTCACCGCCAGCACCGCCGGCACCTTCGGCGTCGTGGAACCGGTCGAGCCCGGCCTCAGCTGACCAACCCGGCCGGGCGCCCCGCGCAGCCTGCCCGCTGTCCCCCGTCAGCGCCAGGCAGCGCGGGGCGCCCCAGCCGATCGCGTGGAAGGGAGAAACCGATGGCCGCTGTACCGGCGGAACACCGTACCCGCTTTGCTCGGTTGGTCGCCGACGCGTGGTCCGATCCCGCCCTCGCCGATCGATACCAGCTCGACCCCGCTGCCGTACTGGCCGAGTACGGCATCGTGCTCGGTGCCGGCGACGAGATCCCCGACCTGCCGCCCGCACCGGGTGAGATCGCCGTCGAGGACCTCAGCACCAACGCCGGCGCGGCGATGGCCACGATCGGCACCGTCAGCTGCCCGGGCGCCTGTGTCGGGATGAGTGCCTGAGATGACCTCCGGCACCCTTCAGTCGATCACCCCGGCGGCGGGCACGGGATCGCCCGCCGCCGGGCAGGTCCGCCGTGCCCGGGCGGTCGTGGTCACCCGTACGGTCGCGTACGTCTTCACGGTCGCCATGCTCGCCTTCGGCCTGCTGCCCATCGTGACCGCGGTGACCGGCGACCGACCCTGGTGGGTGGTGATCGCCGGGGCGGCCGGCTTCACCGTCGTCGCCACCGCCTTCATCCGGCTCGTCACCCACGCCATGCGTCAGCCGTGGAGCGACCGCAGAGGCCACGACGCGCTGCTGATCACCGGCATCGTGCTGCTGCTGCCGGTACTCGTCGACCGGGACTGGCAGGTGATCGGCTTCCTGGCCCTGGCCGCCGTGGCGGTCACCTTCCGTCCCAGGTACGGCCTGCTCCTGGCCGCCGGGGTGCTTGTCCTGATCACGGTGGAACGGATCCTGCTCGACACCCCGGGCGTCGCCTTCCTGACCGTGCAGGACGTGCTCACCGGCGCCGCGCTGGCCGGCATCATCGTCCTCGTCGCCTTCATCGAGGAACTGTTCGCCGCCCGCGCCGAGGTCGCCCGCCTAGCGGTCGACGCCGAACGGGTGCGCTTCGCCCGCGACCTGCACGACACCCTGGGGCACAACCTCTCCGCGATCGCGCTCAAGAGCGAACTGGCCCTGCGGCTGCTCGATCAACACCCGGTCCGTGCCCGGACGGAACTCAACGACGTGTACGGCATCGCCCGCGAGTCGCTGCGCGACGTCCGCACCGTGGTCAAGGGCTACCGCCGCGACTCCCTGCAACGGGAGTTGGAGGGGGTGCAGTCCGTGCTGGTGGCCGCCGGGGTCCGGTGCGAGGTCGCCACTCTGGCCGCCGCCCTGCCCGCGCCGGTCGAGGAGGTGCTCGCCTGGGCGGTCCGCGAGGGGGCCACCAATCTGCTGCGGCACAGCAGCGCCAGCCGGTGCCGGATCAGCATGACCCGCACCGACACCGAGGTACGCCTGGACGTCGTCAACGACGGCGCGGCCACCCCGGCACCCACCGACGAGATCGGTGGCAGCGGGCTCACCGGCCTGGCCGAGCGGCTCGCCCCGCTGGGCGGCACCCTCACCGCCGAGCACCGCGCCGGCGGCGAATTCGTCCTCACCGTGCTCATCCCCTGCTGAGAACCGAGGAGAATCCATGATCCGCGTGTTGGTGGCTGAGGATCAGAACCTCATCCGTGGTGCGCTGGTGGCCTTGATGTCTCTGGAGAACGACATCACAGTCGTGGCGGAGACCGAGCGCGGTGACACCATCCTGGCCGAGATCGAACAACACCGGCCGGACGTCGCGGTGGTCGACATCGACCTGCCCGGCATGGACGGCATCGTCGCCGCGCAACGCCTCAAGGACGCCGGCTCGCCGGTACGCATCCTGGTGCTGACCAGCGTCGGCACCCCGGGGAACTTCGACCGGGCCATGCAGGCCGGGGTGGCCGGCTTCCTGGTCAAGGACGCCCCGAGCGACCGACTGTGCCGCGCCATCCGGGACGTGCACGCAGGCCGGCGGGTCATCGACATCGAACTGGCCGACAGCAGCTCCGCCTCGACCCCGCCGGTCGAACGGCCCCGCCCCGGCCCGCTGACCCAGCGCGAACGCGGCATCCTGGCCGCCCTGCACGACGGCACCCCGGTACCGGCCCTACGCTCCATCTTCGGGCTGTCGACGGCGACCCTCCAGGCCCACGTCATGGCGGCCGTGTCGAAGACCGGGGCACCCAACCCCCACGAGGCCGCCCGAATGGCGTACGACAACGGCTGGCTCTAGCCTCAGGGCGTTGCGGGCGGGGTGATCGTCCCGGACAGGTACCACCGCCGTCGCTCCGGCTCGAACTTCTCGATCGCGTACCGCAACATCACCCGAGGCATGTCCCGGTGCCACCGGGACAGGAACTCCTCGGCCACCGCCCGGTCCCGGTTGCCCACCTCACGCAGCATCCAACCGACCGCCTTGTGGACGAGGTCGTGCGGGTCACCCAGCAACCGCTCGCTGAGCCGCAGGGTCCACTCGAAGTCGCCGGCCTTGATGAAGGCGAAGGTCGCCATGATCGCCATCCGCCGCTCCCACACCAGCTCGGAGGCGGCCAGCCCGTCGAGGACCCCACGGTCCTTGTCGATCAGCCAGGGTCCGAGGAGGTACGGCGCGCACGAGTCCACCAGGTCCCAGTTGTTGATCCGGTCCGTGTTGGCGAGCACCAGGCGGACGATGGCCTCGCGTTGCTCCTCGTCGCCCCTGGCGAACTTCCGCACCAGGACGAAGATCGCCGTCAGCCGTTCCTCGTGCACCTCGCTACCCAACAGCGTCGCCACCTCGTCGAGGGACAGCTGACGCCAGTACCGGCCGGCCACCTTCCGCTGCTCCGGCACGGTGACCCCGATGGCCCGGTCCCCCTCGCCGTACCCACCGGGCACCATCTGGAGATACCGACCAACCCCCGCCGCCCGCCCAGGATCCGCCACCCCCGCAAGCGCCGCCCGAACCTCCCCCACCCCACCCACCCCCGCAACCTACCCCTCCCCGCCCTCCCCCACGCGCCCTCGCCACCCCGCCCCGCGCCCGCCTCGCCCCGTCGATCTTGCACTTTTGGTCGCTGATACGTGGCTTTTGCGGCTTATGCGGCGACAGAAAGTGCAAGATCGACGGGGCGAGGCGGGGGCAGAGAAAAGCCGCGCTGGGTGACCAGGGGTGGTCGGTCAGCCCTTGACGCAGACCACCTGCTTGAGGTGGGCCACCACCTCGACCAGGTCCTCCTGCTGGGCCATCACCTCGGTGATGTCCTTGTACGCCCCGGGGATCTCGTCGACCACCCCGGCGTCCTTGCGGCACTCCACCCCGGAGGTCTGCGCGGCCAGATCCTCCGTGCTGAAGGTCCGCTTGGCCTGGGCGCGCGACATCCGCCGTCCCGCCCCGTGCGAGGCCGAGCAGTACGCCGCCTCGTTGCCCCTGCCCCGCACGATGTACGACCCGGTGCCCATCGATCCGGGGATGATGCCCAGCTCACCGGCGCCGGCCCGGATCGCCCCCTTGCGGGTGACCAGCACCTCCACCCCGTCGTAGCGCTCCTCGGCCACGTAGTTGTGGTGGCAGCTGATCGGCTCGTCGTAGCTGACCTGCCCGAACCGGTCCCGCACCAGGTTCATCAGCATGGCCAGCATGACCGCCCGGTTGCGCCGGGCGTACTCCTGGGCCCACCACAGGTCCCGGCGGTAGGCCGCCATCTCCGGGGTACCGGTGAGGAAGACCGCCAGATCCCGGTCGGGCAGGTCGGCGTTGTGCGGCAGCCGTCGGGCCACCGCCATGTGCCGCTCGGCCAGCTCCTTGCCGATGTTGCGGGAGCCGGAGTGCAGCATCAGCCACACCCGCCCCGGATCGGTGCCGCCGGACTCCAGGCAGACCTCGATGAAGTGGTTGCCGCCGCCGAGGGTGCCCAACTGCCGGTGGGCCCGCGTCTCCAGCTGGGCCACCCGGCGGTCCAGGTCGGCGAAGCGCTGCCAGAAGTCGGTCCAGCCGCGCTGCTCCAGACCCCGGACACGGCGCGGGTCGACCGGCTCGTCCCGCTGGGCGAACCCCACCGGAATGGCCTCCTCGATGGTCCGACGCAGCCCGGAGAGGTCGTCCGGCAGGTCGGCGGCGGTCAGCGAGGTGCGTACCGCCGACATGCCGCAGCCGATGTCCACCCCGACGGCCGCCGGCGACACGGCCTGCCGCATCGCGATCACCGAACCGACCGTGGCGCCCTTGCCGAAGTGCACATCCGGCATCACCGCGACCCCCTGCACCCAGGGCAGTCCCCCGATGTTGCGCAGTTGCCGGGCCGCCTGCGCCTCGATCCCGTACGGATCCGTCCAGACCCGCACCGGTGCCCGGGTCCCCGCAAGCAGGCTGAACCCCATGATGCCCTCTCCTCGTCAACGCCGATCATGCACTTCCGGTCGCCGATACGTCACTTCTGCGGCTTGTACCCCGACAGAAAGTGCAAGACGCGGAATGCGTGGGGTGAGGGTAGGGAGTGGGGGGTTACGGGGGCAACGGGGTTTGGGGTCAGGGGCGGTGGGGGGTGGGGGTGTCTTCGGTGATGCGGTCGAGGTGGGCGGCGAGTTCGTCGGTGAGCAGAAGGTCACTGCGGATCTCACCGTGCGGGTAGCCGGCCCGACCGACCATGTGGGCGGCCACCGGGGCGGTGGCCAACTGGAAGACCCCGATCAGCACCAGGGTGGTGATGTCGACCCCGGTACGCAGCCGCAGCCCGCAGCCGAGCAGCACCAGCAGCAGCCCGAGAACCTGCGGCTTGGCCGCGGCGTGCATCCGGGTGAGCAGGTCGGGGAAGCGCACCAGGGCCACCCCGGCGGCGAGACTGAGCAGGGCACCGCTGATCAGGCAGACCGCGGCGACGATGTCGAGTACGGCGTCGAGGCTCATTTGCCGTTTCTCCCTGCCGCGAAGCGGGCGACGCTGACCGATCCGACGAACCCGAGCACCGCCAGCACCACCAGCACCGGCAGCGCGGTGGCGTCCCGGCTGTAGGCGGCCTCGGTGGCGATGGCCGCGACGATGATGGCCAGCAGCACGTCGGTGGCCACGGCCCGGTCCAGGATCGACGGACCACGGATGATGCGGGTGAGGGTGAGCCCGCCGGCCACGGCGAGCAGCGCGGTGACGGTCACGGCGACGATGGTCATGCCGCTACCCCTTCCAGATCCAGTGGCGGCGGTGGGTTCTCCCGGATGCGACGCTGTTCCTCCGGTGAGCCGATCGCGGCGATGATGCGCTCCTCCAGCTCCAGCACCCCACGCCGGAACTTCTCCACCTCGGCCAGGCTGTCGAGGTTGATGACGTGGATGAACAGGGTGCCGCTGGCGCGGTCGGCCTCCAGGATCAGGCTACCCGGCACCAGGGACAGGGCCTCCGCGGTGAGGGTGAGGTTGAGGTCGGTGTTCACCCGCAGCTGCACCGCGATGATGGCGCTGTGCGGCACATGCCCCGGACGCATCGCCATCCAGGCGATCTGCACGGAGGCCACCACGAGGTCGCTGAAGAACCGGACCAGGAACCGGAGGGCGCCGAGGGGGTGGATGCGCCCCGCGAAGGTCACCGGCGGCAGCGGGAAGACCGCCAGCAGCACGGCGGCCACCACCAGCCCACTGATCACGGTCGCCCAGGAGGGCGTACCCCAGAGCAGCACCCAGACCACCACCAGGAAGATCACCGCGGTGATCCGGTTGCGGCGTCGGGCGGCCGGGGTCAGGGGTGGGTTGGGCGGCTCGGTCGGATCCGCCGGGGTCATCGAGTCGGGTTTCACGGCGCACCTCCCGGGAAGACGGCCTCGACGTACGGGGTGCGTTGCAGCAGATCGTTCGCGGCGTCCGTGCTCAGGTCGAACAGCGGACCGGCCACCACCGACAGCACCAGGCCGAAGACCACCAGGGCCACCGTCGGCGCGATCATCAGCCGGGGCAGCACGGCACCGGTCTGCCCGGCCGCCAGGGGCTGCTGCGGCTGCACCGCTCCCTCGGTGCGGGCCGCCTGCTCCGCGTCATCGGCCGCCGGCATGTCCGGGTGGGGTGCCCGCCAGAAGGCCAGGTTCCACACCCGGGCCACCGCGTACAGGGTCAGCAGGCTGGTGACCAGGCCACCGGCGACCAGAATCCAGGCCAGGGCACCCCCGTCGTCGATGCCGGCCTGGACCAGGCCGAGCTTGCCGAGGAACCCGGAGAAGGGTGGGATGCCGGCGAGGTTCAACGCCGGTACGAAGAACAGCACCGCGAGGATCGGCGACAGGCGGGCCAGGCCGCCCAGCCGGTCCATGGCGGTGGTGCCACCTCTTCGTTCGACCAGTCCGGCGGCGAGGAACAGGGTGGTCTGGATGGTGATGTGGTGCACCACGTAGAAGATCGCCGCGGACAGCCCCAGGGCCGAGGTGAGCCCCACCCCGAAGAGCATGTAACCGATGTGGCTGATCAGGGTGAAGGACAGCAACCGTTTGATGTCGGACTGGGCCACCGCGCCCAGGATGCCGACCACCATGGTCAACACGGCCGTCACCAGCAGCAGGGTCGCGGTCCGTCCGCCGGGGAACAGCAGGGTCTCGGTACGGATGATGGCGTACACACCGACCTTGGTCAGCAGGCCGGCGAAGACCGCGGTGACCGGGGCGGGGGCGGTGGGATAACTGTCCGGCAACCAGGCCGACAGCGGGAACACCGCGGCCTTGATGCCGAACGCCAGCAGCAGCATGCCCTGGAGCACCAACCGGATGTCGTCCGGAAGGGCGTCCAGCCGGTCGACGAGCTGGGCCAGGTTCAGGGTGCCGGTCGAGGCGTACACCAGACCGATGGCGACCAGGAAGATCACCGAGGAGAGCAGGCTGACCACGACGTAGGTGGTGCCGGCCCGGATCCGGGTCTCGGTGCTACCCAGGGTCAGCAGCACGTAGCTGGCCACCAGCAGGATCTCGAAGCCGACATAGAGGTTGAACAGGTCGCCGGAGAGGAAGGCGTTGCAGACGCCGGCGGTCAGCACCAGATAGGTGGGGTGGTAGACCGACAGCGGAGTCTCCTCGTCGCCGTCGGCCATACCCTGCCCGATGGAGTACACCAGCACGCACAGGGTCACCGCGGCGGAGACCACCAGCATCAGGGCGGCGAGCTGGTCGGCCACCAGCACGATGCCCAGCGGGGCGACCCAGCCACCGACCTCCACCACCAGGGGCCCGTGCAGGCTGGACTGCACCAGCAGGGTCGCGGCCACCGCGACCGTGGCGGCGAGCACGGTGAGGCTGACCCACCGCTGGGCACGGGGCCGGCCGAGCAGCAGCAGGGTGAGGGCCGCGCCGAGCAGTGGCATCACCACCGGCAGCGGAACGAGGTAGGTCATCCGGCCCGCCCTCCCTTCGCCGTGGCGGACAGCCGCCGATCGTCCTCAGTCGGTGTTTCCTCGTCGTCGTCACCATCGACGTCGTCGTCGGGGACCTCGTCGCGGTCCGCGAGGTCCATGATCCGGCGGTCCTCGACGTCGTCCTGCACCTCGTCATGCCCGTTGAGGTGCCAACTGCGGTACGCCAGGGCGAGCAGGAAGGCGGTCATGCCTAGGGTGATCACGATGGCGGTGAGGATCATCGCCTGCGGCAGCGGATCACTCATCTCCTCCTGGGGGGTGCTGCCGACGATCGGCGGGCCTCCGGCCCGCCCACCGGTGAGCAGCAGCATGTTCGCGCCGTTGCCGAGCAGGATGACACCCATCAGCACCCGGGTGAGGCTGCGTTCCAGCAGCAGCGTCACACCGGCGGCGACGAGCACGCCGACCACGATGACGTAGGTGAGGTTGGGGCTCACACCAGCTCCTTTTCCCGTACCTCGTCGCCCTCGGTCTCGTGTTGGCGGTCCATCTCGGCGCCGAGGCTGCGCAGGATGTCCAGTACCAGGCCGACGACGATCAGGAAGACCCCGACGTCGAAGAAGGCCGACGTGACGAAGTGAATGTGACCCAGCACCGGCAGGTGGAAGTCCAGCAGGGCGCTCTGCAGGAACTCCCCGCCCAGCAGCACCGCGGCCAGGCCGGTGCCGACGGCCACGAACAGACCGGCGCCCAGCACCACACCGGCGTCGACCGGGGCGGCGCCGTTGAGCTCGGTACGACCACCGGCCAGGTACCGCACGGCCAGGGCCAGACCCGCCACCAGACCGGCGGCGAAGCCGCCACCGGGGGCGTTGTGGCCACTGAACAGCAGGTAGATCGAGAACAGCAGAATGGCGTGGAACAGCAGCCGGGTGATCACCTGAAGGATGACCGACTGGGACCGGGCGGTGGCGCCGGTGGTCAACCAGCGGGGCCGGTTGTACTCCGTCGGGCCCCCGCCGGGGATGTCGCCACGGCGGACCAGGTCGCGGGCATGGCGGAAGATCAGGCTGGCCACCCCGGTGGCGGCCACCACCAGGACGGCGATCTCACCCATGGTGTCCCAGGCCCGGATGTCGACCAGGGTCACGTTGACGACGTTCTTGCCGCCGCCGTAGGCCACCGCCTCGTCGGGGAAGTCGACCGAGATCGGGACGGCCTGCCGGGCCCCGGCCGCGACGTAGGCCATGCCGGCGGTGACGGCGCCGACGGCCACCCCGATCGCCACCCGACCCCGTCGGCTGGAACGGATCGGGCGTTCGGAGAACTTGGCCGGCAGTCGGCGCAGGACCAGCACGAACATCACGATCGTGACGGTCTCCACCAGGAACTGGGTCAACGCCAGGTCGGGGGCCCCGTGCAGGATGAACATCAGGGCGATGCCGTAGCCGGCCACCCCGACCAGGATCATCGCGGTGAGCCGACGCAGGGCGCGGGCGGCCATCACGGCGGCGATCACCACCATGGCGGCGGCGACTCCCTGCAAGGGGGTGTCCCACAGATGGAAGCGCTGTGGCCAGGGGCTGCCGGCCAGCAGCGCACCACCCGGCAACACGACCATCACCACCAGGATGACCCCGAGGTAGAACGGCAGCGAACCACGCTGGGTCCTACCGGTCAGCTCGACCGCCAGCCGGTCGATGGCGTTGATGCACTTCTTGTACGCCACCGCCCCGTCGAACGGCAGCCGCAGGGTGGCCCGGAACCGCTCCCGGCGCATCAGGGCGAACAGTCCGACACCCCCGGCCACCGCCAGCGCGGACAGGCCCAGGGCCGGGGTCAGGCCGTGCCACAGGGCCAGGTGGTAGCCGGGCTCCGCGGACCGGTAGAGATCGGCGTACGGGGCCAGCAGGCGATCGACCGCCGGGGCCAGCACACCGACGGCCACCCCGGCCAGGGCCAGCACGGCGGCCGGGGTGAGGATCGCCCAGGACACCGGCCGGACCGTGGTGGGCTTGATCCCGGGCTTGTCGGCGAAGGCCCCCCACAGGTAGCGCAGGGTGTACGCCACCGTCAGCACGGAACCGAAGATCACACCGGCGAGTACCACCAGGTCGGCGGTGCCGCCGTGCAGCAGCGCCTCGACGGCGGCCTCTTTGGCGACGAAACCGGCCATCGGCGGCAGACCGGCCATGGAGGCCGCGGCCAGCCCCGCCACCACGGCCAGGGCGGGGGCCCGACGCCCTACACCGCTGAGTTCCCGCAGGTCACGGGTGCCGGTGGCGTGGTCGATGACCCCGACGGTGAGGAACAGGGTGGCTTTGAACAGGGCGTGGGCCAGCACCATGGCCACCCCGGCCAGGGCGGTGTCCCGGGTGCCGGCACCCAGGATCACCATCAGCAGGCCGAGTTGGCTGACCGTGCCGTACGCCAGCAGCAGCTTGAGGTCGACCTGCCGCAGCGCCGACCAGCCGCCGAAGAACATCGTGATCAGACCGCCGACGAGCAGCACCGGCCGCCACGGGGTGGCATCTCCGACGGCGGGGCCCATCAGGGCTACCAGGAAGACGCCCGCTTTGACCATGGCCGCGGCGTGCAGGTACGCGCTGACCGGGGTGGGGGCCGCCATCGCCCCCGGCAACCAGAAGCTGAACGGGAAGATCGCCGACTTGCTCAACGCCCCCAGCAGGACCAGCACCAGGGCGGTGGCCAGGTAACCGCCGGCGGGCAGGTTCTGGGACACCTCGGACCAGCGGTAGCTGCCGGCGTGCTGACCCAGCATCACGAACCCGGCGAGCATCGCCAGGCCACCCAGGGTGGTCACCAGCAGGGCCTGCATGGCGGCTCGCCGGCTGGTCCGCTTGGCCGGGTCGTAGCCGATCAGCAGGTAGGAGAAGACCGTCGTCAGCTCCCAGAACACGTACAGCAGCAGCAGGTCGTCGGAGACGACCAGGCCGAGCATCGCACCGGCGAAGGCCACGAACACCGCCGCGAAGCGACCCAGGCCGGGGTCGTCGGAGCGGAAGTAGCGGGCGCTGTACGCCAGCACCAGCGCACCCACCCCGCCGACCAGCACCAGCATCAGCCAGGACAGGGTGCCCATTCGTAGCGCGAGTTCCAGGCCCAGCTGCGGCACCCAGGTCACCGTCTCGACCACTGGCTCGCCGGAGCGGACCCCGCCGGTCTGCGTCAGCGCCCACGCCAGCGTCGCTCCAGGGACCAACGCGACCACGTAGAGGGCGTGCCGTCCCCAGAGTCGCACCAGCGCCGGGGCGATCACGGCTGTCAGCGCATGGACCGCCACCAGAACCAGCACGCACCCTCCTCGGGAGATCATCAGTCGGTGCAACGACCCTATCCGGTAAGGACCGCTGTCTGCATCTGCCGTGATTTGGATCAAAGGTGTGTCCGGCGACAGAGCACTCAGAACGTCCGCCGAGTTCACCGGTCGCAACCGTTCGACCCGGGCCGGAAAACACCGGGGATCGGCGCGTCCGGTTCGGTCAAAAACGTTCGTTCAGTCCTTCAACACCCGACGTCCCCGCCCGTCGTCGCGATCGATGCGCAACTCCCGCTCCAACTCCACGATCAGGGTGCGCAGATCGTCCAGGCGTTGACTGATCGCGATGCGGTCCACTTCGTCGGGCACCCCGTCGCCGTCGGAGTCGTAGCCGGGGGCCAGCCCTTCGGTCATCTCCAGCCGACGCGCCTCCTCCATGGAGTTGACGAAGACGGCGATCAGGATGTTCAGCAGCAGGTTCACCGTGATCACCACGAAGCTGCCGTAGTAGAGCACCGTCCACGGGGAGACCTCCATGCCCTGTTCTATGAGGTCCGGCAGGGTCTCCAGGGACAGCAGCACGAACAGGGTCAGCAGCGACCGTCCGATGTCCCCGTACTGCTCCGGATAGACCTTGCCGAAGATCAGCCAGCCGGCCATCCCGTAGACGTAGAGGGTCACCACGGCCAGGGCGAAGAAGCCGCCGATGCCCGGCAGACTGCGCCACAGGGCCGCGACGATCGTGCGCAGGCCGGGCGAGAACCGCACCAGCCGCACCATTCGCAACACCCGTACGACCCGCAACAGCGCCGAGTCGCCGTGCAGGCCCGGCAGGAAGATCGCCACGATCACCAGGAAATCGAAGACGTTCCAACCCTGGCGGAAGAAGTCCTGTGGTCGGCGCCCGTAGGCCAGCACCCGGATGACGATCTCGATGACAAAAATCACTCGGAAGATCCACTCGACCGCGTGCAGGGCCGTGCCGGCCGCACCCAGATCGGGATAGGTCTCCAGCCCCAGGACCACCCCGTTGGCCAGGATCACCGCGACGATCGCGAGTTCGAACGGGCGGGAGGCGGAGATCCGGGCACAGGCCTCGAACAGCCCAGGCCGTGACGAGTCGACCGGCCCGCGGCGCGGGGCCGGCACCTGCGCACCGTTCACCGGGTCACTGACCTCGGCACGAGCGCTGGGGCCGGCCGCGCCAGCCACCGTGCGTCACCCAGGTATCGACGTACGGCAGTCATGACCGACAGCCTACGGGGCGACGCCGGGCGTCATCATCCGCCCAGTCGTCGGACCATGTTCATCACGGTTTCCACCTGGGCCCCGCCCTTGATGGGGTAGTTCGTCGCCCCCAGGTAGCCCCACCAGTCCCAGCAGCCGTTCGGGTTGGCGGTGGCGGTGACGGCCTGCGGGTACAGCACGATCATCGCGTTCGTGTCGGCGTACTGGTTGAGGTTGGCCCGGTCCACGAAGGCCGTACCGACCCGGCTGCGCCCCTGCAGGCAGCCGTGCAGGGCGACCATCAGGCGGCAGCTCGCCCCGGCCGCGCAGGAGGCCGGAACGTAGGCGAACCCCTCGGCGTCCATGCTCAGGGCGGTGGCCCGGCCGCCGGGGGCGAAGGTGTGCTGGCTGAACCGGATCAGGGTGCCGCCCAGGGGGCCGGTGTTCGGCGGCTGCACCGTGCCGAACAGCTTGCGCAGCAGGGTGTTCTGCGGGTCGGTGCCGCAGTTGTTGAGGAACGGTGCGGCCGTGCCCGTGCAGCCCACCGTCCCGTACGGGGTGACCCAGCCGTGCCCGGCGGAGGAGGTGTTGTCGTACTGCACGTTGGCGCCGAAGTGCTGCTGGTAGCGGACCAGGTCGTCGCTGACCGACCGCTTGACGGTGCTGTCGGAGCGACCGTGGAAGACGTAGACCGGTTCCCCGGACAGCCCGCTGACCGGGTCGATCCAGCCGTAGCCGGCCCAGGTGCGGGTGTAGGTCTGCAGGGCGCTCAGGTAGGTCGGGTAGAGGTTGTCGCCGCAGCCGTACAGGGCCTGGGCCACATTGTTCTGGGCGCAGTAGTACGGGCCGGCGGCGAACAGCGCCGCTCCCCTGATCCGCTGCGAGTAGGCGACCTGGAGCTGGGTGGCCAGGTAGGCCCCGGAGGAGACCCCGGCGACGTACACCCCGGAGACCCGGTACGACGACAGGGTCCCGGCCACCGGGGTCTTGGTGTGCACAGTGGCGGCGTACGCCGGTGCCGTGGGGGTGATCAGCACTGCCGTGGGGGTGATCAGCGCTACCGCGACGGCTCCGGCGAGCAGCCGCAGGACGGATTTCAGCATGACGCTCTCCCTGGGGCCGGTGAGCGCCGGCGAGGACGTCGGCGTACGGCGACGCTAGCGTGATCCAGGTCACCGGCGACATGAGCGCGGCCCACACCCGAGCGGGTCGCGCTGTGGTGCCGGGCGCTGCCCTGCGGGCGGTCAGTCGGCGGAGGAGCGGGCGACCGGCAGGTCGAAGTAGGTGTCCGGCCAGGGTTCGTCGCCGTAGCGGTAGTGCCACCACTCCCGGTCGTAGCCGACGAACCCGCCCTCGGTCATCAACTGCCGCAGCAGCCGCCGGTTCTCCCGGGCGGTGGCGCTGACCCCGGTGGCGTCGATGTGCGCCAGCGGGTCGAAGCAGTCGAACCCGGTGCCCATGTCGACACTGTTGTCCCCGAAGCGTTCCGGCACGGGGGCCGCGCAGGCCACCAGTGGTTGGCCGGCGACGTAGGGGGCCTGCGCGGGCGGGGGCAGGCCGACCAGGGTCAGGTCCACCGTGCTGCCCCGGCTGTGCGCGGTCGGCGCACCTAGATAGCCCTGGTCGAACAGGTCCGACTTGGCCACCCGGGGATAGAACTCGGCCTTCATCCGCTGATCGTCCGGGCGACCGGCCCAGGTCAGGAACTCCTCGGCCGCGGACTGCGGGCGGTAGCAGTCGTACACCTTGAGGGTGTGGCCGGTGGCCAGGGCGGCGTCCTGCACCCGGCGCAGCGCCTCGGCGGCCGGGGCGGTGAGCAGGCACACCGGCTCGGCATATCCGGTGACCGGCCGACCGATGAAGTTGTGCGGCCCGGCGTACCTGATGTCCGTCAGGATCCGGGGGTCGGCCTCGGAGAGCAGGACGAAGTCCGGACCGGTCGTGCTTGTCGCGGAGGGGGTGGGGGTCGGGGAGGGTTGGGGTGCGGGCGTCCGACGGCCGCACCCGGCCGCCGCTACCAGGCCCACCGTCAGCCCGACCACCAGCACCGCTGCCGTCCGACCCGGCCGCCGCCCGGGTCGGGGCCGGTCGGCAGGGCGGCGTTCGGCCATCCGCCGGTCAACCGCGGGAGGTCGGGGCACGCCGGTCGGTACGCAGCCGCCGCCGCACGATCAAGCCAGCGACCAGGACGGTCAACCCCACGGCCAGGAGCAGGTACGAGCCGGAGCGGAGCCGGTCGGCCAGCGGATGCCCACCGGCGGCCTCACCACCGGAGGCACCACCGGGCAGCGCCTGGGGCGGCACCGTGCTCGGTGCCGCGGAGGCCGTGGTGGCGCCGGGGGGCACCAGCACCCCGACCGAGGCGTCACGGGGCAGGGCGAAACCCCAGTCGAGCAGCTCGGCCCCCTGCTCCCAGGCCCGCTTGTCGATCACGTCCGCGCCGAGCAGGGTGACCACCAGACGGCGTCCGTTGCGTTCGGCGGCACCGACATAGGTGTGCCGGGCCAGGTCGGTGTAGCCGGTCTTGCCGCCCAGCGCGCCCGGGTAGCGGTAGAGCAGCTGGTTGTCGTTGTCGATGGTGAAGCCCTTGGCGCGGTGTCCCGGCTGGGCCGGGATGTCCGCCTCCCGGGTGGCCACGTACCGGCGGAAGTGCTCGTCGGCGAAGCAGGCCCGGGCGATCAACGCCAGGTCGTACGCGCTGGTGAACTGCCCCGGACCGTCCAGTCCGGAGGGTGTCGCGGCATGGGTCTGGTACGCCCCGAGCCGCCGGGCCTGCTCGTTCATCTCCCGCAGGCCGCCGGCCATCCCGTCCGCGCCCCCACCCAGGCGGGCCAGGGCGTTGGCCACCTCGTTGCCGGAGCGCAGCAGCAGCCCCAGCCAGAGGGTGTCCACGCGGTACCGGCCACCCGCCACCAGTCCCACCGCCGAACTGCCCGGCTCGATGTCCAGGTCGCCCGCGGTGATGGTGACGACCTCGGCCGGATCCAGCCGGGGCAGCATGGTCGCGGCCAGCAGCAACTTCTGCACACTCGCCGGAGTGGCGTACTCGTGCGGCCCACAACCACCCAACACCTGCCCGGTGTCCAGATCGGCCACCACCCAGGAGGTGGCGGCCACCTTCGGTGGCGCCGACACCTGCGGCGGGGCGACGAGTCCGGCGGTCGCCAACCGGGCGCCCCCGACCGCTCGGGCCACCGGATCCGGTGCCGGTGTCGCCGAGGGTGTCGGGCCGGGCGCGGGTGGCGCCGGTCGTGGGCACGGCACGGGTGCCGCCGCGGTGGCACCCGTGGTAGGCACCAGTGGTGATGTCATGAGCGCCGCGGTCACCGCCACGGCCAGGCCGGAGACTCTCACAGCCCTTGACACTATCGGGTGAATTCCGGCCAGTCCGGCGAATCGACCAGCACGGACCTCCCGCCGGCCCTCGACCCGGCGTGGGTCACCGACGGCGGGCGCTGCCTCGCATCCGCCATACGAGAACCACGGCTAGCACGATCAGAACCGCTCCCACGGCCAACGGCACGTACCGGCCCCCGCCGGGGGTGTCGTCCAGCCCTGCCGAGGTGGTCACCTGCGCCGGCGGCAGGTCCTGGCTGGGTGGGGTGGGGGTCGGGGTCGGTTCGGCCTCCCACTCCCCCGGGTCGACCAGGCGACCCACCGTCGCCTCGGGCGGCAGGCCGAATCCCCAGTCGAGCAGGGCCGCACCCTGTTCCCAGCCCCGCAGCGGCTGGGGCTCGGCACCGAGCAGGGTGACCACCAGCCGACGTCCGTCGCGCTCGGCGGCACCGACATAGGTGTGCCGGGCGTAGTCCGTGAAGCCGGTCTTGCCGCCCAGGGCACCCGGATAGCGGTAGATCAACTGGTTGTTGTTCTGGATCTGGAAACCCTTGGCGCCCAGGGCCTTCTGCGCCGGGATCCGGGCCCGCTCGGTGCGCACGTACCTGTTGAAGGTGGGATCGGCGAAGCAGGCCCGGGCGATCAGCGCCAGGTCGTACGCGCTGGTGAACTGTCCCGGACCGTCCAGTCCGGAGGCGGTGACCGCGTGGGTCTGCAGGGCACCCAGATGGCGGGCGTACTCGTTCATGGCCCGCACCCCACCGGCCACCCCCTCCGGCCCGCCGCCGAGGCGGGCCAGGGCGTTGGCCGCCTCGTTGCCGGACTGCAGCAGCAGCCCCAGCCAGAGGGTCTCCACCCGGTACCGGCCACCGGGCAGCAACCCGACCGCGGAACTGCCCGGGGCGATGTCCAGGTCCTCGCGGGTCACCGTGGCCACCTGGGTCGGGTCCAGTCGGGGCAGCATGGTCGCGGCCAGCAGCAGCTTCTGCACACTCGCCGGGGTGGCGTACTCGTGCGGCCCACAACCACCCAGCACCTGCCCGGTGTCCAGATCGGCCACCAGCCAGGAGGTGGCGGTCACCTTCGGTGGCGGCGGCGCCTGCGGCGGCACGACCAGCCCCGGGGTCGCCAGGGCCTCGCCGCCGACCACCCGATGCTGCGCCACCGTGGGTGGTGGCGTCGGTCGCGGCGACCGCACCACCTTGGGTGCCTTCGCCTTCGGGCAGGGCGGCACGGCAGGAACGGCACTCTCAGTGGCCGCCGCAGCACCTGGAGTCACCGGAGCGACGAGGGTCGCGAGGACGACGAAGACGGTCACCAGCGCCCTGAGCTTCATGAACACGCAGACTAACGGCCAGCCGGCGCCCAGCACCCGGGGCGGTGCGGCATCGGCGCGCAGTCACCCCGCGAGACCGTTGAACTGATAGATCCCCCCTGCCGTATTCACCGGCGAACCACAGTCACCCCGGACCTGCGGCGGGAGCGCTCCCGACACACGTCCGGTCCCACCCGGAGCACGACACGCAGGCGGGCCGACCGCCGTCGTCGTACCGCCCCCGGGCCCCACACGTCGCATCAGCCGGCGGGCGACCTTCGTCGACCCCTCCGGCCGGTCAATCATGAGGAGAGACGCATGGTCAGGCGTACGCTACGGCACCACAAGCACGCGGCCTTGAAGGTCGGCGGGGTCGGCCTGCTCGCGGTGACCCTGCTCGGAGCCGGTCTGACGCTGGCCTCGGCCGATGACAGCGCCAGGACCGCCGCGCAGACGGCGAACTGCCCGACGGTACGGGACAAGCTCGGTTCCGTGCCCGCCGCTGCGGCCGCCGGAGTCGAACAGGAACTGGCCAACCTCGACAAGCAGATCGAGGAGGCCAACGCCCGTCTCACCCAGCAGGCCGCCAACCCTCAGGGCGGCGCCAACTTCATCTCCAACGCCATCCTCGGCCCCCTGGCCAGCAAGCGGGTGGCCGCCCTCGACCGCATCGGCATCAACATCAACCGGGTGGGTGGACAGCGCCCCGACCTGGCCAGCCTGGCCACCTGCGGCCTGAACCCCCCGGGCACCCCCAGCGCCCTCAACGGCAACGCGGGCAACGGCAACGCGGGCAACGGTAATGCCGGCAACGGTGGAGTCGGGGTCGCCCAGAAGGTGAGCTGCCCGAGCGTCGGCGACCGGCTGCCTGCCGTACCCGCTCAGGCCGTCGCCGAGGTCCAACGCGAGCTGGCCAACCTGGACAAGCAGATCGCCGAGGCCGACGCCCGGCTGGCGCAGTTGGCGGTCCGGCCGGAGGGTGGCCCGAACTTCGTGCGCAACGCCGTGGTCGGCCCGCTGGAGGACCGGCGGGTGGCCGCCATCAACCGGATCGCCACCGCGATCGGCCGGGTCAACGGCAACCGGCCGGGTGACCTGGTCAACCTGGCCCGCCCCTGCGTGGTTCGCTGATCCCGACAAACCCGAACGGCCCGGGGTGACGCCGTCACCCCGGGCCGCACCCGTTCCACCCCAGGTTCACTCCACCTCGGACCGCGCTCACTCCACCTCAGGCTCGGCACCTCACCCCCGGACCGCGCTCACTTCACCCCGGGCCGTTGGCCTTGGTCCTACCGGTCGACCGGCGACCGCGCACACCGGGATCACCTCATGTGGGGTGGCTCAGGTGCTCGGGTAGTCGGCGCAGCCAGCGGCGCTGCCACGGGGTCTCCACCGCTTTGGGGCGATAGGCGGCCCGGACCCAGGTGACCGCCTGTTCGGCGGGCAGCCCGTCGAGGATCGCCAACGCCGCCAGGGCAGTGCCGGTACGCCCGGTGCCGCCCCGGCAGGCCACCTCCACCCGCTGGCCGGCGTATCCGCGCCGCAGCGCCTCCCGCAACGCCGCCAGGGCGTCGGCCCGGTCCGTCGGCACCCAGAAGTCCGGCCAGCGCACCCGCCGGTGCGCCCAGGCCGGGGCCGGCCCGGGGGCCAGCAGCAGACTGAAGTCGGCCGGGGAGGCGGGATCGGCGATCCGTCGCCCGCGTACCCGCACCCCGCCGGGCAACTCGACCACCCCGACCTCGTCCGCCCAGCCCGGTCCACCCTCCATCGCCCCAGTCTGCCGCACCGGCAGCTCCCACGGAGGCCCGCCGGGCCGGGGCTGTGGCAGTGGGGCTGTTGAGCACCCGGCGTGTCGGACAGCTCCACTGCCACAGCTGCCAAGGGCCGAGGGCCGGTCAGCGGGGTGGTTCCCGGTCCAGTCGGTGGTCCTGGGCCCAGGCGCTGCGGTAGATGGTGCCGCGTCCCTGCGGGTCGGGGACGCTGGCCGGTTCCGCGTCGGTCAGCCCGGCCCCGCTGTCGTTGGACCGCAGGCCACCGGACCGGCGGGAGCGGCGCAGCCGGGTCACCACGAACCACCCCAACCCGAGTACGCAGGCGACGATGACCAGGTTCTGGAGGATGCCGGCGTACGACTCGACCAGGTGCCAGTTGTCCCCGAGCAGGTATCCGGCCAGCACGAAGGTGGTGTTCCAGATCAGGCTGCCCAGGGTGGTGTAGACCACGAAGGTGAGCAGCGGCATCCGCTCCACACCGGCCGGGATGGAGATCATGCTCCGGAAGATCGGGATCATCCGGCCGAAGAAGACCGCCTTGACCCCGTGTCGGAGGAACCACTCCTCGGTGCGGTCGATGTCGCTGAGCTTCACCAGGGGCAGCTTGGCGGCGATCGCGCGGACCCGCTCCCGGCCCAGCTTGGCGCCGATCCAGTAGAGGGCCAGCGCCCCCAGCACGGAGCCGAGGGTGGTCCAGAAGATCGCGCCGACCACGCTCATCCGGCCCTGGGCCGCGACGAACCCGGCCAGCGGCAGGATCACCTCGCTGGGAATGGGTGGGAACAGGTTCTCCAGCGCCACGGCCAGGCCGGCGCCCGGTCCGCCCAGGCGCTCCACCAGGTCGGTGACGAAGCCGACCAGCCCGTCCTCGGGCGGCGCGGACTGACTGACGACGCCGACAGGGGACGCGGCACGCGGAATGTGAATCACCTGTACCACCCTACGAACCATCGCGGGATGGCGCTGTGTGGGTATCGACTCGGCATGAGGGGAGAACCTAGGGTGGGCGACAGTGGAGAATCAACTCGGCCGTGACCGCCTGCGGCTCGCGGTGGCCCAACCCCGGTGTCGGGCGTACGACATCGGGGCCAACGTGGCCGCTCACGCGGCCCTGGTCGAGGCGGCGGCGGCCCGGGTGGTGGTTTTTCCGGAGCTGTCCCTGACCGGATATGAGCTGGACGCTGCCCCGGTCGATCCGGCTGATCCCCGGCTGGCTCCCCTGGTGGAGGCCTGCGCGGCGGCCGGGTCACTGGCCCTGGTCGGCGCACCGGTGGCCGGGGACCACATCGCCCTGGTCGCGGTGGACGGCACCGGGGCCCGGGTGGCGTACCGCAAGATGTGGCTCGGTGGGTACGAGCCCCGCCGGTTCCTGCCCGGTGCGGAGCCGGTGGTGCTGACCGTGGACGGCTGGCGGCTGGGGCTGGCGATCTGCAAGGACACCGGGGTGGCCGAACACGCCGCCCGTACCTGTGCCCTGGGGGTGGACGTCTACCTGGCCGCCGTGCTGGAGTCGGCGGCCGATGTGGCCGTACCCGACCAACGGGCCCTACGCACGGCCACCACCCACGGGGTGCATGTAGCGGTGGCCAGCTTCGCCGGACCGACCGGCGGCGGTTACCGGGAGACGGCGGGCCGTTCGGCGGTGTGGGCCCCGGACGGTACGGTGCTGGCCCGGGCCGGCGGCGACCCCGGGGAGTACGCCCTGGCGATCCTGACCTGACCTGGGTCAGTCGTCGCGGGGCAGGGCGTCCTCGACCCGGTCGAGCAGGTCGTCCATGCGGTCGGCGAAGTCGCCCGGGATCCGACCCCGGTCGGATTCCTTCTCCAGGCGCTCCCGCAGGTCCTCGATCCGCTTCTGCCGATCCTCGGCCTTGCCGGCGGCGAGCTTGGCCAGGTCCTTGCGGAGCCGGTCGGCCACCTTGCGGTCGAGACCGTCGGTGAGCTGCGCCTCGGTGAGCAGGGCGATGAACTCGGTGGCGAACTCCCGCAGGCTGACCGGGTCGGGGGGTGCCTGCGACGGGCTGGGGCGCTTCGTCGCGGGCGCGGCCGAGGTGGGGGCGGCGGCCGGGGCACTGGCCGGCGCAGCCGCGGGGGCCGGATCGTCGGCCCCGTCGGGGACCAGCAACACCCCCAGCCCCACCAGGACGACCAGGGCGGCGGCCACCACCCCGACCGGAGGGCGGCGGCGTGGGCCGGGGATTGCCGGTGTGGGGCCGCCGGACCGGTCCACGGGGGACAGTGGCCCAGGGGTCGGGCGGGCGGACCAGGGCTCGGTCGCCTGCTGGGGGTAGCGCCCCGCGTGGTTGTGCTGTTCCGGGTCGGGACGGTCGACCAGGGTCGGTGGATGACCCGCTGCTCCCGCCGGGGCGGTGGTCGGCTCGTCGTGGCCGGGGATGATCGGCAGCACGGCCGTGGTGGGGCCGGCTGCGCTCGCGGCGGCGGTGTGCCATCGGGCGGCGAGTTGCCCGGCCGTGGGTCGCCGCCCGGGTTCCGGGTCCAGGCAGGCCAGCACCAGGGCGGCGGAGTCGGCCGGCAGCCCGGCCACCCGCAGCGGCGGCACCGGACGCCGGTTGGCGTGCACCACCAGGGCGTCCTCCCAGCTGCTCACCGGCAGCGGCACCGCACCGGTGAGGGCGCGGTAGAGCAGGACCCCCAGGGCGTACACGTCGCTGGCCGGATCCGGTGCGGCGGCCCGCAGCCGCTCGGGGGCGGTGTACGCGGGGGTGCCCATCATGGGTTCACCGACGGTCCCGGCGGCGGACGGCGGCCCGGCCAGGGCGGCGATGCCGAAGTCCAGCACCTTGGCGCCGGTGTCGGTGAGCATGACGTTCGCGGGTTTGATGTCGCGGTGCACCACCCCGATCCGGTGGGCGGCGGCCAGGGCGGCGGCGACCTGGGCGGCCATCCGCAGGGCCGCCGGCCAGGCCAGCGGCCCCTCGGCCAGCCGGTCGGCCAGGTTGCGCCCCTCGACCAGTTCCATCACCAGGTACGGCACGACCCGCCCGTCCAGGGCGGCCTCACCGTAGTCGTACACCTGGGTGACGTGGGGGTGAGCCAGCCGGGCCGCGGCGCGGGCCTCGCGGCGGATGGCGGCCCGCAGATCGGGGTCGGCGGCGAAGCTGGCGGCCAGCACCTTAACCGCCACCGGGCGGCCGAGGACCTCGTCCTCGGCACGCCACACCTCGGACATGCCGCCGAGGCCGATGCGCTCACGCACCACGTACCGGTCGTGCAGGCGCAGGTGGGGGGTGAAGGAGGACATCAGCGCCCAGTCTGCCTGGTCGGTCGGTGCGCGCACCACCCGGCGGTGCGGGTGGTGCGCGGGCCGGGCCGTAGGTGTCTGCGGTGTCGGTCGCTACCGGGTGCAGTACGGGGTGGCGGTCCGCGGGGCGGGCTGGATCTGGTCGGCCAGTCGCCGCAGGGTCACGGCGGCGAGGTGGCGGGCACCGTTCAGGCGCGGGGTACGCGGCGGATCGGGAATGATCGGCGCGTCCGGCCGAGCGGAATTGACGTGTCGGGTGACCGCGTCGATGGCGAAGACGAAGCCGGTGGGCTGTTCCATGGTCAACTCCTCGGGGCGGGTCCGGTGCTGGTCCGGACGACGAGCGTGGTGGGCAGCAGGATCTGGTGTGCGTCGGGGTCCACGGGCGGGTCTAGCAGGAGTTCCGCCGCGCGACGCCCCTTCTCCACGCCGGGTTGGCGCACGGTGGTCAGGCCGGCGGGCGCGGCCTCGGCGATGTCGTCGAAGCCGGTGACCGAGAGGTGTCGGCCGGCATCGCGCAGGGCGTCGAGGGTGCCTAGGGCGAGCACGTCGGCGCAGGCCAGCACGGCGGTGATCGGCTCGGGCAGGGCATCCGGCGCGCGCACGGCGGCGGCACCGGCGGGACGGCTGTTGTCGGCCGCCGAGAGGATCGTCAGGTGCGGCCAGTCGACCCCGACGGCCGCCAGGGCGTCGGCGAAACCGGCCAGGCGTTCCCGGGTGGTGGGGTGCGGCACCTCGGCCACCTCGCGGACCCGGACCCGCCCGGGCGCGGCGTCCGGCAGCACGCTGTCGGCTAGCAGGGCGATCCGCCGATGGCCGAGCCCGGTCAGATGCTCGGCCACCGACCGGGCGGCGGCCCGCTCGTCGATGCCCACCCACCGGTCCTCCGCCCGGGGGCGGGCCGAGGTCGTGACGAAGGGCAGTCCACGGTCACGGATCGTGTCGACGATCTCCCCCTCCTCGTCGCCGCCGCAGTAGACGCAGAACCCGTCGACGGCGGCGTTCTCCACGGCCTTGCGGGCACCGGCCGCGTCGGCGGGCAGCGGCACCAGCAGCAGGCTGCTGTCGTGCCGCTCGGCCGCCTGCGCCACGCCGGTGAGGAACTGCGTGGCGAAGGGATCGGTGAAGGCGTAGGACAGCCGGGAGGTGAACAGCACCCCGATGGCGCCGACGTAGCCGCGGCGCAGTGACCGGGCGGTCGGGTCCGGGCCGGCGTAGCCCATCTCCCGGGCCGTGTCGAGGATGCGTTGCCGCAGTTCCCTGGAGAGCTGGTCCGGGCGGCTGTAGGCATTCGACACGGTGCTGCGGGAGACACCGACCGCCTCGGCCACCGCGCGCAGGGTGGGTTTCACCGGCCCCTCCCTTCTGGATCGATTCAGACTGGATCGATCCAGAGACTAGCCGCACCAACCGACGGATGTCAATCGAATGACGGAAAGTGACGGTGGGGCAGCGACCGATCAGTCGTCCGCGAACTCCGCGATGATCCCTTCCAGGATCTCCGGGGTACGCTCCGGCGGCTCGGCCTCCACACAGAGGCGCTCCATGGCCACCGCGTAGAAGTCCAGGTCTTCCCGCTTGTCCAGGTAGAGCGCGCTGGTCAACTGTTCGATGTAGACGATGTCGGGCAGGTCCTGGTCGCCGAAACGCAGAATGGTGAAGGCGCCCCCGGCGGCGGCATGTCCACCGGCGGCGAAGGGCACGACCTGCAACCGGACGTTAGGGGTACGGGTCGCCTCCAGCATCGCCTGCAACTGACCCCGCATCACCTTCGGCCCGCCGATCGGCCGGCGCAGCGCGGCCTCGTCGACCACCGCCCACAGCCGGGGCGGACGCGGTCGACGCAGCAACTCCTGGCGGTGCATCCGCAGGTCCACCCGGCGCTCGATCTCCGCCGGATCGGCCTGGCCGTGGCCGAGTCGCACCACGGCGCGGGCGTACTCCCGGGTCTGCAACAGCCCCGGGACGAACTGGACCTCGTAGCTGCGGATGAGCGCCGCCGCCGCCTCCAGGCCGAGATACGACTGGAACCACGAGGGCAGCACGTCACCGTACCGGTGCCACCACCCTGGGTTGTTGGCGTCCCGGGCCAGTTTGAGCAGGGCGGCGCGTTCCTTCTCGTCGGTGACCCCGTAGAGGGTCAGCAGGTCGGCGACGTCGCGCTCCTTGAAGCCGACCCGGCCCAGCTCCATCCGACTGATCTTCGACTCGGATGAGCGGATCTCCCAGCCGGCGCTCTCCCGGCTGACCCCGCACGACTCCCGCAGCCGCCGCAGCTGTGCGCCCAGCAGCATCCGCAACACGGTCGGGCCTACCGCCGCGCCCTCCTCGGCGGAAACCATGGTCACCTGCCGCCCTCCGCATGCCGTCGTCGATCGTGCCGGTGGACCGGCCCGACCGACGTGTAAGCATGCCATGAACCTTCAGTGAGGTGAACATCCATCCCCGTGCACAACAAATCCCGTCGGTGGGATCCCGGGTCAGCCGATCAGATGATCGAAGTCTCCATCGCGGGCCCCGCGCACGAAGGCCGCGATCTCGTCGACCGTGTAGATCAGCGCCGGCCCCTCGGGGTGTCGGGAGTTGCGCATCGCGATACCCGCCCCCCCAGGCAACTGGGCCAGCTCGACGCAGTTCCCACTGGGATTACTGCGACGGCTCTTCAGCCAGGCGAGGGGAGGCAACTCGTTGGCGGGGACACCGTTGGGCGGCTGTTGCATGGGGTGTCTGTTCTCTCCGGTAGGCGCCGACGCCGTGGGAGGAGCGGTAGCGGCACGAGGATGTGGTTTCTCGTTCATTTGCACGTGCATCTGCTATTGCATCTGCAATGGACAGCGAGCATGATAGCGCATGTGTGTGGTGCCCATCCGCTCACAATCTGTTACGCAAACCTGGTTTCCACCAGGGGAAACGGACATGTTTGGCGACGCTCGTCGGCCAGGGGTGGGCGCGTGTGACGGCGAGGGGAGGATCTTGTGCCGGATCCGCTGACGGTCGCCTCCGGCATCTGTGCGGTGGGTGCCCTGCTCTCCTCGTGGCAGATGGGTCGCCGAGCCGTACGTGCCGAGGCCGAGATCGGCCGCCTTCAGGCTGAACTCGCCGCCGAGCGGCACGCCGCCAGCCACGATCCGTTGACCGGTCTACCCAACCGGCGTGCCTTCTACCGGCTGGCGACTGCGCTGCTCACCGACTCCGCCGGCCGACCCCTGGTGGCCGTGATCCTCGACCTGGACGACTTCAAGCAGATCAACGACCGGTACGGCCACGCGGCCGGAGACAAGGTCCTGATCAGTGTCGCCGAGCGGTTGGCCACCTTCGCCGGAGACAATCTGGTGGCCCGGCTCGGGGGTGACGAGTTCGCCGGTCTGCTGGCCAGCCCGACGGTCGACCACCGCTGGATCGACCACGCCACCGGGCGCCTGTACGACATGCTCGCCGCACCGATCTGTCTCGGCCCCACCACCGTCCGGGTGACCGCCTCGGTCGGGCTGGCACCGGTGCACGGGACCCAGCTCATCGAGGCTTTGGACCGTGCCGACGCGGCGATGTACGAAGCCAAGAGTTTGGGGGCGGCCCGCTCCCGCCGGGCGTTACGCGAAACACCGCACCTGGCCGAGTGCTGACCGACACGGCCGAGTGCGGGTGCAGTCGGTGCGCCGGGAGTCAGTGAGATGCTTCTATAGCTGTCAAGTGGTGCTGGTGGCTGGGTGGGCGCTGTTCAGGGTCCGGAAGAGTTGCCGGCTGATGTAGCGCTTGAGGCTGCGCATGATCTCGCGTTTGGTGCGTCCTTCGCGTGTGCGGCGGGTCACGTAGTCGCGGGTGCGGGGGTCGTGGCCCATGCGGACCAGCGCGACGGTGTAGAGCGCTCGGTTGAGGCGTCGGTCGCCGCCGCGGTTGAGCCGGTAGCGGGTGGTGTTGCCTGATGAGGCCGGTAGTGGTGACGCGCCGGCCAGGGCTGCGAACGCGGCTTCGGAGCGGACGCGGCCAGGGTGGGACCAGGCCAGTAGGACGGTGGTGGCGACGACGGCGCCGACGCCTGGCAGGGCGAGCAGTTGTGGTGCTTGTGCGGTGACAGTTTCGTGTAGCGCGGTGTGGTTGGCGGCGAGTTCTGCGTCGAGGGCACGGATGCGACGCGCTAACCGGGTCGCCTCGGCGCGGCAGACGGCCAGGGTGGCGTTGTCGTTGCGGGTGCGCCAGGCCGCGATGGCGGCGATCGTGGTGGTGGTCAGGGTGCGGCGGGCGTCGATGTCGAGGTTGACGGTGCGTAGCAGCGCGGTCAGCGCGGTCAGCGCGTTGACCGCGCGGGTGCGTTCGCCGTTCATCTGTTCGCGAGCCGCTGTCAGGACGCGCAGGGCTGTGCGATCGCCGCCGGCCCGTGGCCAGCACAGTTCGTTGATGTCGAGGCTGCGAGCTGCTTGGGCCATCGCGACGGCGTCCACGACGTCGCTCTTGCCCCGGCGACGCCGGGTGGTGGCCGCGACGTCGGGGGCCTCGGCGACGGTCAAGCCGGCTGCAGTTAGCTGCTCGGTGAAGGTGGCGCCGTAGGAACCAGCGCCGTCGATGACGATCAGCGTCGGCGCCTGGTGGGTGTGGCGTTGGATCCCGTCGACGGCACGGCGCAGCCCTGACGGGCTGGTCGGGAATTGAGCCTGCTGCCCGAGTGCGCCGGTGCCAGCGGTGATCAGGGCGAGTGTGTGGGAGGCGGCGTGGGTGTCCACGCCGATGACGAAGTCGTACTGGTCTGCGACGATGGCCATGGCGGCGTACTGCCTTCCCGGGAGACGTCGTGACGGCGTCGGCCCGGGAGATGTGTGCTCTCGAGGCAGGACTGTGATGAGCCACGATCCGCTGCAACGGACCGGGCAAGCTTCTGATCAAGCCACCGAGAGGGGCAGGGCCGGCGCCCGACCACGGACCGGATGGGCAGATCTCACTGAGAGCACCCTGTGGGGCCACCATTTTCATGAGCCACACCCAGCCGCGATCATCACGCTGTGAGGTACCCCCGATCACGCGGAGGGCTGGTTAGCAGGCCACGGCCTGCTCATGGGTGGTGTTCACGGGGTTCGTTGGATCGACGTTCTTTGCGTACCAGGCAGCCTCGTACTCGTCCGGGGACAGCCAGCCGAGGTCTTTCTGGATGCGTTCGCGGTTGTACCAGCCGTCGATGTAGGTGAAGATCGCGTTCTCCGCCTCGTCGCGGGTGCGCCACGAGCATCGGTAAACCAGTTCGATCTTCAGGGTGGAGAAGAAGTTCTCCATAAGGGCGTTGTCGTAGGAGTCGCCGACGGACCCCATCGAGGGCAGGATGCCGTTGTCGGCCAGGCGTTGCGTGAAGCGGAACGAGGTGTAGTTACCCCGCGATCCGAGTGGTGGATCAACTGTCCGTCGCGCACGTCACGTGACCAGATCCCGTACTCGAGTGCGCCCAGGACGAGGTCGGTGTTGCACCGGTCGGAGGTCTTCCAGCCCACGATTCGGTTGGAGAATGCGTCACGCACCGCGGCCAGCCACAACACCCCGTCACCCGTGACGATCCGGGTGGCGTCGGCCACCCACAGCCGGTTCGGGGCGTCGGTGGTGAAGTTCCGGTTGACCAGGTCCGGCGCCGGATCGGCTTTCGGGTTCTGCTTCGTGGACCCGCCCCGCCAGCCCTTGCGTAGGAACGCGCCGTGCAGGTCGTGTTCACGCATCAGCCGCTCGACGCGCTTGCGGCCGACGCGGATGCCCCGGCGGGCGAGGGTGGCGTGCACGCGCGGGCTGCCGTAGGTCTGCCCGGACCGGTCGTGGATGTCGACGATCTCTGACAGCAGACCGCGATCCTCGACCTCCCGCGGTCCGCGAGCGGCGTCTCGGGCCAGCCATCCGTAGTAGGTCGACGCCGCGATGTTCAGGACCCGGAGGATGGGCTCGACCCCGAAGCGGCCCTTCAGCTCGTTGACGAGCGTCATGACCATCGCCGGGTCGGGTCGAGTTCCGATGCGAAAAAAGCCGAGGCGGCCTTCAGGATCTCGTTGGCTCTGCGCAGCTCGGCGTTCTCTTTGCGCAGCCGGCGCAGTTCCTCGACCTCGTCGGTGGTGGGCCGGTCGAAGCGCTCACCGTGATCGGCCTCGTCCTGGCGGATCCAGTTACGCAACGCTTCGGGATGCACACCGAGTTGCTCGGCCAGACGCTTGATCACCGGTTTGGGGTCGGACTCCCGGTAGAGCCGCACCGCACGCTGGCGCAGCTCGTCCGGGTACTTACGAGGGGCGGGCACAGAGAACCTCCTGGTCAGGGCCTATAAGACCACGATCGAAAGTCTCCGAGCTACCGGGGGAACCTCAGCCCGACCAGCCAAAACCCACGATGAAAAGCGCTCGCTGTCTTACCGGGAGCCTCACCTCACCCAACCACCGGCCTCCTCCACACCACTGACCTGCACCATCAGGTTGGGAACGGCTCAGTCTTCATCTCCCCAGATCGACCAGCAGCATCGTCGGCGGCCCTGCCATAGGCTCCTTCGGACGTATAGACCGTCAAGACCATGCGAAAGGCCAGACACCCCAGCCTCTCATCCGGGCGACAGCACAACTGAGATGCACTAGCATCGGCTCACCTGAATGAATGAGCCTGGCAAGGACAGCCGGAGTCTAGCCCGCGTTGGAATGACCTTGGGGGATCGAATGGTGGCGAGGGTCAGCGGAAAGCAGGACGGGTACGGCTCGGTCGACAATTACGATCTTGTAGGATATCGCGTGACCCCGTCACGAACTCTCCTCAGCGACGACAAGCAGCGGCTAGATGTCGATATGGAAAGCTTGCTGTCGTCTCTCGCCTATCCGCCACCGGGCGTAAATAGCTTGGCGTTCGATCTGCGGTATCTCGCGATCCAAGACTCGTCATTAACTGGGAAACAGCTCGTCGTCGCCCTGTTGTGTCGCCTCAACTTCGCGCCAGGTGGAGTCGCTCGAGAGAAGGCCATCGCCACAAACTTCAGACACCAGTTCGGCGAGCTGCTCAGCCTCCACCTCGAAGAATATGATTACCGGGTCACGCATATCGACAGCGGCGACATTTGGATGTACCTGCAGCCATTCGAAGTGACGGACTATGTAGAGCTGCAGCGTCGGGTGACAAAGCTGCGCCCACTCCGTACATCTAGGTTCGAGGGCCGAAGCCCGATGAGTCGCACGGTGGACATGCTGCTTCGCCAGGAAGGACAAGTGTGCTTCTCCACCTACCTTGAGCCGCATGAGCTGACCGAGGACGAAAGCCGTGAGCTTGAATTGTTTGGCTACGAGAGCGACATCCTCCCATCGGATGATCGCGACCTCAAGGACCTTAGACTGCTGCTAACAGAAGATGGCGGAGGCCAGCGTGGCACGAGCACACCATTTCGGGTTGCGGTCCGCCTTGCGTCAGACCGACCAATATCACAATATGTAATTAACCTCCTAGGAACCGAGGTTAGCGGCCGCAAATCCTACGCATACGTGCGCCCCACGGGAGACGAACTGGGAGGCGCAACAGAATCGCTGGCGAATCTGCGGTTCTTTAGCTCTACAACTTCGTACGGTCGAGATATACTTCCGCCATCCTTGCAGAACCTGTTGGACAAGTTTGCGCTTAGCGAGGCATTGTCGGTGTTCCGACTACCTACAGAGCGGATCGCCACATCCCGGGAGCGTACATTTCGAACCTACCATGCGCCTGTCGCAAACTTGCCGTCGAATGGACTACTGCTCGGCGAAGCCGAGCATCCGAGTTATCAGGAACCCCTTCCTGTCCACATCAAGAAGGCCGACCGTCGCCGACACGTCTATATTATCGGCAAGACTGGAACCGGCAAATCGATGCTTTTACTGAACATGATCGTAAATGATATTAACAAGGGGTCCGGTGTCTGTGTAGTTGATCCACATGGCGATCTCGTCGAGGCGGTATTCGGCCACATTCCTGAGAGTCGCGCCAATGACGTCATTTTGTTCGATCCGGCTGATCCAGAGCGAGTGGCAGGTTTGAACTTCCTCGAAGCAACGTCGAACGATCTGACCAGCGAGAAGGACTTCCTTGTTCAAGAGATCATCATGATGGTCATGCGGATGGTCGACTATGACGTGTCTATGTATGGACCAGTAGGGCAGCAGATGACCCGGATAGCATGTCAGACCCTCATGGCATTACGCGAGCCGGCAACCCTACTTGAGGTTCCACGCCTGTTCGCCAGCGACAAGTTCAGGAACTCGGTTCTTTCCGAAATCGCCGATGACGAGCTCCAGCGTTGGTGGAGGGAAGAGTGGCAAACAAAGACAGAATACCAAAAGCAGGAGGTGATGAACTGGTTTACGTCAAAGTTTCAGCAGTTTATCTCAGCGCCGTCCGTTCAGCGAGTCGTCGGACAGACGCGCTCCACGTTCGACTTTAAGGCTGTGATGGATGAGAGAAAGATACTTTTGGTCAATCTGTCGCGGGGCAAGCTTGGCAGCCTGAACTCGGCGGCACTTGGCGGCATGGTGGTGAGCAAAATGCTCTGGGCAGCGACGCGCAGGGCTTGGGACCCCGAAGAGTCTCGAAGAGATTTTTACCTCTATGTTGACGAGTTTCAAAACTTTACGTCCGACAGTTTTGAAACGATTCTTTCCGAGGCTCGGAAATATCGGCTCAATCTTGTGGTAGCGCATCAGCACCTAGGACAGTTGCATGCGATGGGGCGGCTCGGAAACAGAATAGAGCGAGCTGTTTTCGGTAACGTCGGGACGATGATTTCATTTCGCGTGGGCACGGACGCTGGAAGGATTGCCGATGAATTAGGCACGCCGGTTGATTCAGCCACGCTACGTAGCCTCCAAAACAGATTCTGCGTAGCGCAACTGCTAGTGGACGACGTTCCGACCACTCCTTTCACGATGCGGACTACGACGTACAACGCGCCCAGCCCTGCTGCCCTAGAGGTAGGTGCGCAGATCCGTGAGCAGGCCAGGTTGCGAAACGCCCAGGTTGTCGACATCGAGCGAAGCATCAAGGAGCGATGGAGCAAGGGAGCCAGTAATGAGTCCAGAACGCAAGGCCCAGGATGGATTCCTCGACCCGCATTCTCTAGAATCGGTGACAGCGATTGAGCGATCAACGGAGAGTGAAAAGAACGTCGTGGAGGGTGCAAGAATTGCACCAATCAACTTCGGCAGGATTGAACGCAGCGGAGTCACGCCCAGCGACCTGGAAGCCCGCATTTTCGCTCGGCTCCTACAGAACTTGCGGATTCGCAACGGCGGGTGGCGAGATGCACTGTCGCTGAGTGGAGCGAGGATTTATGCAAGAGAACTCCGGCGGTCGGCGTCAGGGAGCGACTCTAGGGTGAGGGAATCGTTAGATAATCATCGTGATCCACGTTTTTCCGAGAGTGGGCGGGTGGGCCGGGAGCGCAGTGGCGATGAGCGTCTGAATCAGGTGTGGCTTGCTCTTGAATTGTTGCGCTACAAGTTGGCCCGCATTTTGCTTCTGAGGGCGGCGGGTATCCGCCTAACGGCGCAGCGTGATGCCGCGAGGATGGCGTCCATTTCATGAACACAGCGGTAACTATAATTTCTTTCGTCACGGGCATCGTATCTCTTATCGTGGGTATGTTTGCTGTCTGGCTCAGTGTTGTTCTCTATCGGTTCAGCAATGACGCTCAAGAGCAGATCCGAGGGACTGCGGAGCGCGTCGAAAAGGCCGTTTCAGTTCTAGATGAGCAGTTGCGTTATCTCCATGCTGACACATTTTCGCTCGTTAGAGAGACGTTCGGCGACATGCGAGCTGCAGTCTGGTCGACCCGCAACGATGACACAACGGACGATAGTGCGGCCACGATCGCGGCCACGCTAACTAAGGAGATGACTTCGCTGAGGGAGCAACTGCTGGCGGATATCTCTAAAGTGACCTCGGTGACAGGTAGCGGCGCCTCGGAACTTCATGCCGCAGTTGATACGGCGATCAGGCACTCGGTGGATGCTGGGTTGATGGTTCGTGACGAGGTCGTTCACCGAGCGATCCTGCATGAGATAAGCAAGGCTGGATCCGATGGCTGTGTTGCTGCGGCGGTGGTGACGGCGGCTGGGCAAGAGTTCCCGTTTGGGGTCGTGGTTCGGGGTTTGAAAAACTTGCGGGCGAGTGGTCACCTCAGGTGGAGCGGTGAGCTGCAACCTCTTTCAGTGGTTCATGTAACAACCCCGGAAGCCTCGTGAATATTTCCTCAACGCGCCGCTCACGTCCGCGCTAATAGCTACTTGGCTGCTACAGAACTCGGCATCATAGGCAGTTGCCGACGTGATTTTGCGCCTGTTTCATAATGGCCAACCACCGAGGAATAAGGTAGAGTTTCTCCGCTATCGGGCGCAGGCGACGGTCACGTCGTGTGCCTCGCCGGTCATCGCCGCCGACGTCCAGACGAAGCGTTCGGCAGTGCCAGCGATGACCTGCACGTTTATCCCATACAGTCGGTTCCCAGAGTAGTGCGCGGCTTTTGTTCGTACACGCGGTAGATCGGGACAGGGTGTCGTCGAGAATCGCGTAGGTCAGCCGTTGGATTTTACTTTGAAGGTAGGTGTTGGCTGGCCTGGGGCTGGCTGGCTGGCTGGCTGGCTGGCTGGGTCAGCGTGATGATCGCGGCTGGGTGTGGCTCATGAAAATGGTGGCCCCACAGGGTGCTCTCAGTGAGATCTGCCCATCCGGTCCGTGGTCGGGCGCCGGCCCTGCCCCTCTCGGTGGCTTGATCAGAAGCTTGCCCGGTCCGTTGCAGCGGATCGTGGCTCATCACAGTCCTGCCTCGAGAGCACACATCTCCCGGGCCGACGCCGTCACGACGTCTCCCGGGAAGGCAGTACGCCGCCATGGCCATCGTCGCAGACCAGTACGACTTCGTCATCGGCGTGGACACCCACGCCGCCTCCCACACACTCGCCCTGATCACCGCTGGCACCGGCGCACTCGGGCAGCAGGCTCAATTCCCGACCAGCCCGTCAGGGCTGCGCCGTGCCGTCGACGGGATCCAACGCCACACCCACCAGGCGCCGACGCTGATCGTCATCGACGGCGCTGGTTCCTACGGCGCCACCTTCACCGAGCAGCTAACTGCAGCCGGCTTGACCGTCGCCGAGGCCCCCGACGTCGCGGCCACCACCCGGCGTCGCCGGGGCAAGAGCGACGTCGTGGACGCCGTCGCGATGGCCCAAGCAGCTCGCAGCCTCGACATCAACGAACTGTGCTGGCCACGGGCCGGCGGCGATCGCACAGCCCTGCGCGTCCTGACAGCGGCTCGCGAACAGATGAACGGCGAACGCACCCGCGCGGTCAACGCGCTGACCGCGCTGACCGCGCTGCTACGCACCGTCAACCTCGACATCGACGCCCGCCGCACCCTGACCACCACCACGATCGCCGCCATCGCGGCCTGGCGCACCCGCAACGACAACGCCACCCTGGCCGTCTGCCGCGCCGAGGCGACCCGGTTAGCGCGTCGCATCCGTGCCCTCGACGCAGAACTCGCCGCCAACCACACCGCGCTACACGAAACTGTCACCGCACAAGCACCACAACTGCTCGCCCTGCCAGGCGTCGGCGCCGTCGTCGCCACCACCGTCCTACTGGCCTGGTCCCACCCTGGCCGCGTCCGCTCCGAAGCCGCGTTCGCAGCCCTGGCCGGCGCGTCACCACTACCGGCCTCATCAGGCAACACCACCCGCTACCGGCTCAACCGCGGCGGCGACCGACGCCTCAACCGAGCGCTCTACACCGTCGCGCTGGTCCGCATGGGCCACGACCCCCGCACCCGCGACTACGTGACCCGCCGCACACGCGAAGGACGCACCAAACGCGAGATCATGCGCAGCCTCAAGCGCTACATCAGCCGGCAACTCTTCCGGACCCTGAACAGCGCCCACCCAGCCACCAGCACCACTTGACAGCTATAGAAGCATCTCAGTGCCAGCCGTAGCCGTTACGCAGGGCGGCGCCCACCCGGTCGAAACGGGCCCGATCCAGCACCGCGCCCTCGCGTCGGATGCCGTCCTCCCGCATGGTCAGCACCCGGTCCAGCCGCACCCAGCTGGGTCGGTTCTCCCGGTCCCACTCCCCCGGCCCGAGGGCCAGCCAGTGCCGCTCGCCGTCGCGATCCCGGCTGGAGAGCATCAGCCCGAACAGGGTCCTGCTGTGGCGGCCCACCACCAGCACCGGCCGGTCCTTACCCTGACGGGGATCGTCCTCGTAGGACACCCAGGTCCAGACGATCTCCCCCGGGTCGGCCTGGCCGTCGGGTTCCGGGGCGTAGGACAGTTGACGGCGTTGCAGCGCGGTCACCTGACGGGGCCGCGCGACCTTCGCCGGGGTCGGCCCGGAACGCCGGGGGGACGGGATCACCGCGCCGACACGAGCCGCCATACTCCTCAACAGACCTGCCACGGCGGGCAGCCTACCGGCCGGGGCCCACCCTCCCGGCGGCAGGGAGGCGTACCCGACCGGACTGCTGGCCGCCGGCCGCTCAGGGCCAGGTCTGGTCCGGCCCGGCGACCGGATCCACGGTGCCGTCCGGGGCCGTGGGCAGCCCGGCCACCAGGGCCCGGAACTCGTCGACGGTGACGGCCTCGCGCAGGGTCGCGAAGACCGCCGCCGCCCCGAGGCCCGCCGTCTGCTCGTCCACTCCGGCCCGGGCCCCTACCCGGCGCAGGAAGTCCCCCGGCCCGTCGGTGAGCAGTTCACCGGAGGGCCCGCTCAACTCCTGCGGCAGGTACCCGGTGGGATCGGTCGTCGGCTCGCCGGTCATCCGCTCCGCCAGGGTGCCCAGCACCGCACGGGCCACCGCGGCGGACAGGTCCGTCGACAGCCCGGACCGACGCGACACCGCGTCGACGAACAGGGGAAACCGCACCGCACCCTCCCCTCGTCACGAGCGGCGCTGGTTACCCCCGCCCGGTCCGACTAAACGACGGCCCCTCCTCGGTCGGGGCGCGAGCGGCGGGCCGCGTGCCAGTCGGCGGCCCGATCCGGGTCCACCCGGTAGCACCGCTCGCGGGGGGCCTCCGGCCGCCCGGGTACCCGGTCGAAGGGAAGGCCCCGCCTCGGGTAGTCATGGTGGATCTTCAACACCCGGGTCAGTCCCGCCATCGCCCCGACGATCTTCTGCCGGGGCAGCCCGGTGCGTCGGCTCAACTCCTCGACGGTGAACTGTCGTCCCGGCTCGGCAGCCAGGGCGTCGAGCAGCGCCGCGACCGTACGGTGGGTGGCGCTGCGGCCCAGGCTGAACCGCCGCAGGTCCTCGATCGTCCACCCCTCGGCCGGGGCCTCGGGCCCGGCAGGGGGGCGGCGTCGCGACACCGATCCGTGTCGCCGCCGGGCTTCCAGGTCGGTCAGCAGGCGGGTGACCTGCGGCAGGTACGCCACCGGCACGGCCACCAGGACCACGGCGGCGTCCGGTTGCAGGGCGCCGACGTCCAGCAGGGCCTCGGCGGCGTACGGGTGATGGTGTCCGCGTACCCGATGGGCGGCCAACGCGACGCCGTCACTCAGCCGAAGCGACCGGTGATGTAGTCCTCCGTACGCTTGTCCGCGGGGTTGGTGAACAACTTGCCGGTCTGGCTGTACTCCACCAGCCGGCCGTGCCGCACCTGCTGGTCGTCCACCTCGGCGGTGAAGAAGGCGGTGTAGTGGCTGACCCGGGCCGCCTGTTGCATGTTGTGGGTGACGATCACGATGGTGTAGTCGCTGGTCAGCTCGGTCATCAGGTCCTCGATCTTCGCCGTGGCGATCGGGTCGAGCGCCGAGCAGGGCTCGTCCATCAGGATCACCTCGGGCTTGACCGCGATGGTCCGGGCGATGCACAGCCGCTGCTGCTGACCGCCGGACAGGGCCAGGGCGCTCTTGCGCAGCTTGTCCTTCACCTCGTCGAAGAGGGCCGCCTTGGTCAGGGCCTCCTCGACATGGTCGTCCAGGCGGCCCTTGATGCCGTTGATCCGCAGCCCGTAGGCGACATTGTCGAAGATGGACTTCGGGAAGGGGTTGGGCTTCTGGAACACCATGCCGATGCGGCGGCGGACCTGGATCGGGTCGACGTCGCGGGCGTACAGGTCCTGGCCGTGGAAGGAGACCTCGCCACTGACCCGGGCACCCGGGATGGGGTCGTTCATCCGGTTCAGGGCCCGCAGCACTGTCGACTTGCCACAGCCCGAGGGCCCGATCATCGCGGTGACCTGGTTCTGCTGGATCGGCATGGTGGTGCCGCGAACCGCCTCGTAGCTGCCGTAGTAGACGCTGACGTCGCGCAGCTGCATCACCGGCGCCTCGGTGGACTCGGCGCCGCTGTTGCCCGCGGCGTGCATCGCTACGGACGGACGGGTGGTCAGGGTGGTGTCGTAGCTGGCCATGTCAGCGCTCCTTGATGGCGAACCGGCTGGAGATGAAACGAGCGATGATCGTGAAGCTGAGCACGATCACGATGAGGGTCAGGGCCGCGCCCCAGGCCCGGTCCTGGGCGGCCGGGAAGGAGGTGCTGGCGTTGCGGAAGATCTGCGCCGGCAGGGCGGTGTTGGAGCCGTCGAAGAGGTTCCAGTTGGGGGTGAAGACGATGCCGGTGACGATGATGATCGGCGCGGTCTCGCCGGCGGCGCGGGCCACCGCCAGCAGGGACCCGCTGGTGATGCCGGAGATCGCCGCCGGCAGCACCACCGTCAGGGTGGTCTTCCACTTGCGTGCACCCAGGGCCATGCTGGCCTGCCGCAACTCGTCGGGGACCAGCCGGAGCATCTCCTCGCTGCTGCGGATGACCACCGGCAGCATCAGGCAGGCCAGGGCCAGCGCCCCGGCGAACCCGGTCTGCTGGCCGACGAGCAGCACCCAGCTGAGATAGACGAAAAGCCCCATCACGATGGACGGGACACCGGTCATCACGTCGGCCATCAGCCGGATCACCCGGGCCAGTGGCCGCTGCTTGCCGTACTCGTTGAGGTAGATCGCCCCGAAGACCCCCAGCGGGATCGCCATCAGCGCGGCGGCCCCCGTGATGAGCAGGGTGCCGACGATGGCCGGCGCCATCCCGCCGCCCACCCGGCGGTACGAGTTCGGGATGTCCTCGGTCAGGAAGGACAGGTTCATCACCCCCGCTCCCTTGCTGACGACCGTGTAGGTCACCAGGGCAAGGGGGATGACGGCGAGCAGCACGGCGCCCCAGATGAGGGCTGTGGCGAGGTGGTTGGTGAAGCGGCGGCGACCCGACAGGGCGGCCCGGGTCAGGTCGGGTCCGCTGGTTGCCGGGCGGGTGGCCGGGGGTGCGGTGACGCTCACGCGACGCTTCCCTTCATCCGGGCCTCGGCCCGACGGACGACCGTCCGGGCCAGCACGTTGATCAGTACCGTCATCGCGAACAGCACCACCCCGAGGCCGATCAGGGCGGCGGTGAAGGTGCCGGTGGATTCACCGAACTGCTGCACGATGACGGCGGCCATCGAGTTGCCGGGGGCGAACAGGTTGGCGGAGATGTTCGTGGCCCCGCCGATGACCAAGGCCACCGCGATCGTCTCCCCCATCGCCCGGCCCAAACCGAGCATCACCGCGCCGACGAGACCGCCGAAGCTGTGGGGGAACACCGCGCCCCGGATCATCTCCCAGCGGGTGGCGCCGAGGGCCAGGGCGGCGTCCTTGTCCGCGCGGGGCACCGTGCTGAACACCTCGCGGGTGATCGAGGTGATGATCGGCGTGACCATGATCGCCAGGATGAGACCGGCCGTCATGAAGTTGCGACCGCTGCTGACCGGGCCGAAGATGCTGCCCAGCACCGGGACGCCGCCGAAGACCTCGTGGGCCCACTGGTAGACCGGAACCATGGCGGGGGCGACGACCAGGATGCCCCACAGGCCGAACACCACCGAGGGTACGGCGGCCAGCAGGTCGATCACGGTGACCGCCGGTCCGCGCAGTCGGCGCGGCGCCAGCTCGGTGAGAAACAGCGCGATGCCGACCGAGACCGGCACGGCGAACAGCAGGGCGATCAGCGACGAGACGGCCGTGCCGTACGCGAAGGACAGCGCGCCGAAGATGGCGTCGCCGGCTGCCGGGTTCGGGTCCCAGGTCCGCTCGGTGAGGAAGCGCAGGCCCATCGCGTCGAAGGCCGGCCAGGCCTCGCGGACGGTGGTGATCAGGATCAGCCCGAGGATCGCCAGCACCAGCAGACCGGTGCCGAGGGTCCACCAGGAGAAGAGGCGGTCGCCGAGGGCGCTGCCGCCGCGGTGGGCCAGCGTCGACCGGGAGACGGGGGTCTTGTTCGTCAAGGTCATCTTCACTCCAGCTCGGGTACCCCGCTGGGGACGGGATCCGGTGATCCCGTCCCCAACTGGACGCCCTCTGCGATCTTGGTCTCGATCAGCTCTGGATCTTGTCGACCTGGGCCAGTGCCTTCTCCTTGAGGGAGGCCGGCAGCGGCGCGAAGTCGATCTCCTTGGCCAGGTCCTGGCCGTCGTTGAGCAGGTAGGTGAGGAAGCCCTTGACCAGGTCCGCCTTGGCGGCGTCACCGTAGGAGGTCTGCACGATGATGAAGGTCGGCGCGGTGATCGGGTACGCGGTGGCACCGGCGGCGTTGAGCGGGTTGTAGCTCAGGTCCTCGGCGATCTCGGCGCCCTCCAGACCGGCGGTGGTGCCCTCCAGGGTCGGCTCGACGAACTGGCCGTCCTTGTTCTTGATGGCGGCGAACTTCAGGCCGGTGGCCTTGGCGTCGCTGAGGTCCACGTAACCCACGGCACCGTTGGTCTGCTGCACGATCTGCGCGACACCGGTGTTCTTCTCGCCGCCCTGGGTGTTGGCCGGCCAGTTCACGGTGTCACCGCTGCCGAGCTTCCAGGTGCCCGCCGCGGCGGCCTCGAGGTACTTGGTGAAGTTGCTGGTGGTACCCGAGCCGTCCGAGCGGTGCGCGACGACGATCGGGGTGTTGGGCAGTTCCACACCCGGGTTGTCCGCCTTGATCGCGGCATCGTCCCAGGTCTTGATGTCGGTCTGGAAGATCTTGGCGAGGGTCTCCGGGCTGAGCTGGAGCTTGTCCACGCCCTGCAGGTGGTAGGAGACCGTGATCGGCGCCGCCACCGTCGGGATGTAGAGGAAGGAGCCCGGCGCCACGCCGTCGGTCTCCTTGACCAGGCTGTCCGTACCGGCGAAGTCGACCAGACCCTCACCGAACTGCTTCTTGCCGGTGCCCGAGCCGGTCGCGTTGTAGGTGACCGTCACCTTGCCGGCCTCATCCTTGAAGGCCTCGACGACCTCCTGGTAGTAGGCGTCGGGGAAGCTCGCCCCGGACGCCTTCAACTCGCCGGACAGGTTCGCGTAAGCGCCGTCGCCGCCGCTGGGCTCCGTGCTGTTGTCGTTGCTTGCGCAGCCGGTAAGCGCGAGCGCGGCAAGCGCGACGCCAGCGAGGACGCGCCGCGAAAGCACGTTGCGGTTCACCAGGTAAGCCTCTCTATCGGGGTGCATCAGCCCGTCCGGGCCGTACGAGAGTCAAGGTGCCAGGCCCAGGTAGCCGGACCCCTGGAACCAGGTGAACGAAGAGTGAACTCGGTGTCCCCGGTGGTGGCCCACCGGCGACGAGATGTGACGTTCCGGCACTTGGGCGCCGGATGTCCGGATAAGGCCGGCCTGATCAGCGCCGGAGGGACCCTGCGGCAACCGCCGGTTTCAGCGCCGCAGGGTTCCGGCGTCCAGGTCGACGACCTGGCGGGCGATGTTCACCGCCTGGTCGGCGTACCGCTCGTAGTAGCGGCCGACCAGCGCCAGGTCGATCGCGGACTCCACCCCGTAGGGCCAATCGGAGACCAGCATCGACAGCAGGCGTTCCTGCGCGGCGTCCACCTCGTCGTCGTCGAGCCCGAACTGCATGGCGTCCAGCCGGTCGCGGGTGGCCAGCAGCACGGTCGTCTTGTCGGCCATCCGGGCCGCCGCCTCCGCCATCTGGGCCAGCACCGGCACCGCCGGCTGCGGCACCACCCCCACCGGGTGGCGCATCAGGACCACCTTCGCGATGTGCGCGGCCAGGTCACCCATCCGTTCCAGGGCGGCGGCGATCCGCAGCGCGGACAGCACCAGCCGCAGGTCGGAGGCGACCGGCTGGTGCCGTACCAGCACCTCGGGGATCATCTGCTCGGCCTGCGCGCGGCAGCGGTCCAGGACGAGGTCACCGGCGATCACCGTCTCGGCGGCGTACCGGTCGACGTCCAGCAGGGCGACGCTGGCCTGCCGGATCGCCGTACCGGCGTCGCGGCTCATCCTGGCCAGGACCCCGGTGAGGCGGTCGAGGCGCTCGTCGAAGCTGTCCCGACCCATCGCCCCTCCGTTGGCGTACCCGGGGCCGCGGCCGTCCCGCCGCCACACCGACGGCGCTGCAAGCGCGTCCGCCGGGCCCTGGCCAGCAACCTACCCGCCGAATCCGTCCCGCGCCCGCCGGCCGATGTCAGCCGGGGTCCCGGCTGTGCACCAGCCGTCAACCGAGGGCTCGTCCCTTCGTCTCGGCGAGCAGGTCCAGTAGGAGGGCGGCGGTCCAACTGAAGGCCGGGGAGCCCAGACCAGCCCCGGTCTCCGGGTGGAAGTACTCGTGGCACCCCGCGGTAGCCACCGCCTCGATCATCGAGGTGGCCAGGCCGTCGGCCAACCGGGGGTGACCGTGGGTCAGCAGCCCGTACCGGACCAGCCAGGTGATGTTCATCCAGCTGGGGCCCCGCCAGTAGCGCAGCGGCTCGAAGTCGGCCGCGGTGCGGTCGTGGCTGGGCAGCGGCCGGGCCATCCGGGCAGCCAGCCCGAAGCGGGATGAGCCGGCCTCGGCGAGAATCGCCTCGACCTGCTCCGCCGGCAGGTCGGGCAGGATCACCGGCGTCAGCCCGAGCACCGTCCGGGCCGGGGTCAGTCGGCCGGTACGCAGATCGCGGGGGTGGAAGGTGCCGGTTCTCGGGTCGTACAGCCGGTCCACCAGGGCGGTGGTGATCCGGGCGGCCCGCCGGTGGTGCGGGCCGGGATCCGCCCCGATCTCCCGGGCGATCTGCGCCAGGGCCGACTCGGCCGCCCCCATGGCCGCGTTGAACAGCGGACACTCCACCAGGAAGGGATGCCGATCGGCTAGGTCCTCGTCCCGGTAACCCCCCGCCCGATAGGCGGTGACGAGCGCGACGTAGCGGGCGTAGTCCAGGTCCGTGGGGCGGTGCGCGGCCGCGGCGTGCACGATGTCGCGCCGACGGTACGCACCCGGCACCGCCTCCTCGGTCGGCACGGCGGCCAGCGGCTCGTCCCAGGCCGGGCTGTTGTCCAGGCCGGACTCCCAGGGGTGCACGATGCTGGCCAACCCGGCACCACCGAGGTCCCGACGGCTGCTCAGGTAGTGCTGCTGGGCCACCAGGCGCGGATAGAGCCAGCCCAGGGCGGCACGGCCCCGCTCGGAGGGTGCCCGGCGGTAGGCGTGCCAGGCGGCCAGCGCGTGCACCGGCGGCTGGACCAGCCCGGAGGTGGCCCGGGCCGGCGCCCCCTCGATCAGCGTCGAACCCCAGAACCGAGGCCCCGGGAAGTACGCCTCGTCGGAGACCGCGGGGTTGAAGACGATGTGCGGCACCCGCCCGTCGCGCCACTGCGCCTCGAACAGGCTGGTCAGCTCCGACCAGGTGCGCTCCGGGCGGAGATGGGCCCAGCCGATCGCGATGAAGGCCGAGTCCCAGCTCCACTGGTGCGGGTAGAGGGTCCGGGAGGGCACGGTGTGTGCCTGCGCCCAGTTGGCCTCCAGGGTGGCCCGGGCCAGGGCGACCAGCCCGGGGTGATCCCGTGGTGGGCGGTCGACAGCCGGGGTCGGCACCGGCTCGACCGGCGATCCGACGTGTTTGACCATGTGTCACTTCCCGGTAGCGCTGGGCTTCAGAATAGAGCCCGGCAACCGCGGCACGCATCGAGGGCGGTAGGTTCCGGCGACACCGCCGCCGCCCTGCAGGTGAGCGGCCCCGACGGGATAATCTATGAACCGACGCATACCGGTCGAAGATTTTCGATGGACCGCGTCGATCCTCGGGCCCGGGGCGCCGCGGGTCGAGTGGCACCACGAGGCAGAGGAGCCCCGGATGAAGCAGTCGCGGCAGGGACCCACCGGCACCGAGGGTGTGGCCTACACCGAGAGGTTGCAGCAGCTCAGCGGTGCTCGCTGGAAGCAGGTCCTGGACGTGCAGGCCCCCTACCGGTGGAACCTGCGGCGGCTGCGACTGGGCCGGACCCTGGATGTCGGCTCGGGACTCGGCCGCAACCTGATCAACCTGGGCGAGGGCGCGGTCGGGGTGGACCACAACCCGACCTCGGTGGCGCACAGCCGCGCGCTCGGTCTCCAGGCGTACACCACGGAGGAGTTCTTCGCCTCCGAGCACGCCCGGCCGGGCACCTTCGACTCCCTGCTGGCCGCGCACCTGCTGGAGCACATGCCGGCCGAGCAGGCCCGCGAGGTGGTCGCCTCCTACCTGCCCTTCGTCCGCTCCGGCGGCCGGGCGGTCTTCATCACCCCGCAGGAACGGGGGTACGACAGCGACTCCTCGCACGTCCGGTTCGTCGGTTTCGCCGAGGCCGCCGAGGACTGCCGGGCCCTGGGCCTGACCGTGCAGCGGCAGTACTCCTTCCCGTTCCCCCGGGCCGCCGGGCGGGTGTTCACCTACAACGAGTTCGTGACGGTGGCCCGACTGCCCTGACCAGCCCTGGATACGGTGGTCCGATGAGCGAGCACAGCACCGCCACGGGCCGACCGACCCGCTGGGCCACCGACACCGGGCCGGAGCACTCCCAGTGGTACGTCGACCGGTTCCGGAACCTGGCCGCCGAGGGGGCCGACCTGGCCGGTGAGGCCCGACTGGTCGACGCGCTGGTGCCGCCCCGTTCGCGGATCCTCGATGCCGGTTGCGGCACCGGCCGGGTCGGCGCCGAACTGGCCGCCCGAGGCCACACGGTCGTCGGGGTGGACGCCGACCCGGTGCTGGTCGAGGCCGCCCGCGCCGACCATCCCGGGCCGCGCTGGCTGGTGGCCGACCTGGCGGAGCTGGATCTGGCGGCGACCGGCCAGTCCGAGCCGTTCGACGGGGCCGTGCTGGCCGGCAACGTGATGACCTTCGTGGCCGCCGGCACCGAGGTGGCGGTGCTGCGCCGGGTGGCCGCCCACCTGCGCCCGGACGGGGTGATCGCGGTCGGCTTCGGCACCGACCGGGGCTATTCGCTGCGCGACTTCGACGACCATGTGGCCGCCGCCGGGCTGCACGCAGAGCACCGCTTCGCCACCTGGGACCTGCGCCCGTGGCACGAGGGCGCGGACTTCGCCGTCAGCGTGCTACGCCGCCCAGCCTGACCACGTCACGAGTCGCGGGCCGCGCCGCCCTCCTGACCGACCGCGGCCCCGCCGCGCTTCTGACCGGGTACGGCCTCGCCGCGGGACGTGCGGCCCGTCGACAGCGGGTGGATCGGGGTGATCGTCGGAAGGTAGGCGATCGCGTCGAAGCTCTCGGTCAGCGACGGCAGTTCGTAGTAGTGCTCCTCGTCGCGCTCCGCCTGGTAGAGGCCGGAGATCAGGCGGGTCCGCCAGGGCTGGTCGAGCCGGTGCGCGAGCTCGGTGGGCGGTTGGCCGTGCAGGTCGATGACCCGTTCACCGGCACCGTCGAGCAGCGCCTCCAACCGCGACCGGCCCCTGCCGGCCTGAACTCCCTGACCGGTCCGGTCGGCGGCCTCGCGGACCGGTCCGGTCGGCGGAGGTCGGCGTGGCGGCGGGACCGGTTCCCACGGGGGCAGCCGACCCGGCCCTGGCCCGAGGCACGGCCCGGTGCCGTGGGTCAGGGCCGGGTCGGCTGGGGTGGGCGGTCAGTCCGCCGAGTTCAGCCGGGCCAGGTGCGCCTCCTCGAGGGTGAGGGCGACCCCCTCCAGGGCGGTGTCCAGCTGGTGCAGTTTGCTGCCGCCGAGGATGGGTCGGATGCCCTGGCTGACCAGCCAGGCCAGCACCACCTGGCTGCGGGTGGCGCCGGTGTCCCGGGCCACCTCCTCCAGCGCCGCCAGTCGACGGGTGTTGCCCGGGTGGTCGTAGACCTGCGGGATCGGCTTGGCCGGATTGTCGTACGCCCCGGTGAGCAGCGGGGTGTAGGCCCAGACCTCCATCCGGTGGGCGCGGGCGAAGTCGAGTTGCTCGTCGCTGAGCACCCCGTGCGGGTGGACCACCCCGTCGGGTCGGGTGCCGGGGCGTACCCGCAGGTAGGTGGCGTTCAGTTGGAGGGCGTCGATCGGCAGGGTGTTCCGGGTGGCCGCGTACGCCCGGGCCCGTTCGATGCGCCAGGCCGGGTGGTTGGAGGCCCCCACCCGGCGTACGGTGCCGGCGACGACCTGCTCGGCGATCGCGTCCACTGTCTCCTCGATCGGGGTGGCCCGGTCCTCCTGGTGCAGCCAGAGCAGGTCGACCTGCTCGACCCCCAGCCGGTCCAGGCTGCCGGCGAAGGCCTCGCTGATCGCCCGGCGGCTCAGCCCCGCCCGGTGCTGCGGCCAGGAGCCCTGCCACAGGGGTTCCGCGCCGACCTTGGTGGCGATGCGTACCCGCTCCCGCACCCCGGGTCGGGCGGCGAGCCAGCGGCCGAGGACCCGCTCGCTGTCCCCGCCCCGCCCGTCCGGGCTCAGCCAGAAGGTGTAGCAGTCGGCGGTGTCGATCCATTCGCCGCCGCCTTCCACGAACCGGTCCAGCAGGGCGAAGGAGGTCTTCTCGTCCACCAGGGTGCCGAAGTTCATCGCGCCGAGCACGAGAGCGGAGACGGGCGGGCGTGGAGTCTCATCGAGGTGAGCCGAAGTCATGGGACCACGATTCAACCTGGAGTGCGCTCCAGGTCAAGCGGTACGGTCGCACGGGTGACGACGTACACCCCCGCCGAGGCCGCCCGACGCAGCGGCTTCTCCATCGACACCCTGCGGTATTACGAGCGGGAGGGCATCCTGGCACCGGTTGCGCGTACCCCCGGTGGACACCGGATCTACCGCGACAGTGACCTGTCCACCCTGGATTTCCTGCGCTGCCTGCGGGACGCGGGGATGCCCATCGAGCGGCTGCGCCGCTACGGCGAACTGTGCCGCGACCCCGACAGCGTCGCCGACCGGGTGGCCCTGCTGCGCGAACATGCCGCCGCGGTCGAGACCCAGATCGACCAGCTCCGGCTCTGGCAGGCCCGGGTCGCGGAGAAGATCGCCTGGTACGAGCAGGGACTCCAGCAGACCTGACCTCGTCGGTCGTTTCCGGTGACCTGTGCCATGTACTGCTTGCTGGTGAGTGGGTTGCGGTACTTGACTGGTCGGTATGGCGCGGATTGCATACAACGCGGCCGACGCGGCGGCCTTCGAGGTCAACCGGCACCTCACCGACGACGGTCTGGCCGCCTGGCGGGCCGCCATCGTCCGGCACCTGGACCCCCACCCGGGGATGCGGGTGCTGGACCTGGGCTCCGGCACCGGAAGCTGGGCCCGGGCCTTCCACACCTGGTGGCCCGAGGTCGAGGTGGTAGCGGTCGAGCCTTCGGCGGCGATGCGGGCCCGCAGTGTGTTCACCCCCGTCCTGGCCGGCGACGCGGAGCAGATCCCGCTGCCCGACGGCAGCATCGACGCCGGGTGGCTCTCCACCGTCATCCACCATGTTCCCGACCTGACCGCAGCCGCACAGGAGATCCGCCGGGTGCTGCGGCCCGGCGCCCCGGTGCTGATCCGGTCGGTGTTCGCCGGCCGACCCGAGGGGATCACCCTGTTCCGCTACTTCCCGGAAGCTGTCGGGGTGCTCGACACCTATCCGAGCATCGCGCAGGTCGAGGCCGCCTTCGCCGAGGCGGGCTTCGCCACCGTGGCCGTCGAGCAGGTACCCGCACTCACCGCCGCCTCCCTGCGGGAGGCCGCCGCCGGCCTGCGGCGGGAGGCGCACACCCTGCTGCAACTGATCGACGACCAGGCGTACGCCGCAGGGCTGCGACGACTGCACCGGGCCGCCCAGGTGGAGAGTGGACCGGTGATCGACGCCCTCGATCTGCTCGTGCTGCGCTGATCGCGTTTCGGGCAACCACCGGCCGGTCGATTCCACTACGGTCGTCGGCGGGCAGCAGCATGTCATCGTCATCGCCGGAAGGACCAGGATGCAGGGTCGGTTCGTGTACTGGATGAATGTCTCCCTCGACCTGCGGATCGAGTACGCCCCGGGTGAGGCGGGCGGCGGCGACTGGATGCGCATCACCGAGTCGCTGCACCGGGTCTTCAACGAGCGGGCCAGGGCGATGTCGCTGGCGGTGGAGGGACGCACCATCTACGAGACGATGGAGGCCTTCTGGCCGGCCGCCCGCCATGACGACTCGCTGCCGGACTTCCTGCGCGAGTACGGCGAGATCTGGACCTCGACGCCCAAGGTGCTGGTGTCGCGCACCCGCGAGCACGCCGAGCACAACACCCGGATCATCGGCGGGGAGGACGCCATCGCCCAGTTGGCGAAGGTACGCGCCGAGACCGAGGGTGTCATCGGGGTCGGCGGGGCCACCCTGGCCACCCAACTGCTGCGGGCCGGGCTGCTCGACGAGTTGCTGCTGTTCACCCATCCGGTCGTGCTCGGCAGCGGCCGACCGCTGTTCGACAGCCACGACGAGCCCCTGCAACTGGACCTGCTGGAACAGGCCTCCTTCGACCAGGGCGTGACGATGCACCGGTACGCCGTCCGGGGCGCCCGCCCCGCCTCGTGAGCGTCCTCCCAGCGGGCGCGACGGACCCCATCGTGATCCGTCCTGCCCGCGACAGCGACGCCGATGCCGTGGCCGAGGTGTTCCTGGCCTCCCGGGCGGCCGCCATGCCCTACCTTCCGCGACTGTACGACGACGCGCAGACCAGGGCGTGGATCGCCCAGGTGATGCTGCCGGGCAGCACCACCTGGGTGGCCGAGTCCACGACGACCGGCCAGATCCTCGGCTTCGCCGCCCTCGACGGCGACCTGCTGGAACACCTGTACCTGCGGCCGGAGGCCCGCCGGCAGGGCATCGGCACCGCCCTGCTGGCCCAGGCCCAGCAGGCCAGCCCAGGCGGTCTCAGCCTCCGCGTCTTCACCCGCAACACCGAGGCGCGGGCGTTCTACGAGCGGCACGGTTTCCGCCCGGTCGACAGCAACGACGGCAGCCGCAACGAGGAGAACGAACCCGACCTCACCTACCACTGGCCCGGCCCACGCTGACGCCCTCCCTCCTTCAGTCTGCGCGTGTTGATCAACGCTGGGTGCGGCATGGGTGGGGCCAGCGCTGGGGGTGGGATCTTCAGCTGGGTGGCGGTGCTTCGGGTAGATCGGTGGCGGCGCTGCGCAGGGCGGCGACGCTGGCGAGCACCGCGGGATGGTCGGCGGAGCCCTGGCGGTAGGCGATCCGGGTGCGGCGGCGGATGGTCAGGGGGACCAGGCGGGTGCCGGCGGGTGGTCCCTCGACGGCCAACTGGGGCACCAGGCCGACGCCCTGACCGGCGGCGACCAGGGCCAGCACGGCGGTGAAGTCGTCGGCGTGGTGGCGGACGGTGGGGCGGAATCCGGCCAGTTCACAGGCGTGCAGGGTGACCGCGTGACAGAGGGTCCCCGGGCTGCCGATGATCCAGTCGGCGTCGCGTACCGCGCGCATCGGATCGGCGGGCACCGGATCGGCGGCGGGTAGGGCCAGGAACACGGTCTCGTCCAGCAGTGGGGTCGAGTCCAGGGCCGGATCGGGGGCCACCGGCACTATGTCGTAGTCGTGCACGAGGGCTACGTCCAGGCGCCGCTCGCGCAGCGCGGCCGGCACCGCCACCGGGTCCAACTCGGTGACCAGCAGATCCAGCCCGGGGTGCTCGCGGGCCAGCTCGACCAGGGCGGGCAGCAGCAGGGGACGCACCGCGCTGGGGTACGCCCCGATGCGTACCGTGCCCAGCAGTCCACCGCGAGCGGCGGCCAGGGTGGCCTCGGCGGCCTCCAGCCCGGCGAGGATCACCTCGGTGTGCCGGACCAGTGCGGTGGCGGTGGCGGTGAGGCGTACCCCTCGACCGGCTCGTTCCAGGAGCACGACGCCGGTCTCCCGTTGCAGCGCGGCCAACTGCTGGGAGACCGCGGAGGGTGAGTAGGTGTGCGCCTCGGCGACGGCGGCGATGGTGCCGAGCCGGGCCAGGTCGCGCAGCAGACGCAGGCGACGGACGTCAAGCATCAGCTCAGCTTACGGATTGGTGGAGTAATCGGAACTGGTGCTTCATCCTGTGCGGTCACAGGCTGGTGACATGACACCGACCGGACTGTACGTACCGCTGATCACGCCCTTCGACACGCGCGGCGAGGTCGACCAGGAGGCACTGACCCGCCTGGCCGACCAGGTGCTGGCCGAGGGGGCCGAGGGTCTGGTGGCCCTCGGCACCACCGGCGAACCGCACGCGCTCAACGCCGCCGAGCAACGGACGGTGCTCGACCTCGTCGGGGCGACCTGTCGGCGGCACCGCGCCGGGTTCATGGTCGGCGCGCACACCGCCGAGGATCTGCGCGCCCTGGCCGGGCGGCCCGGCGTCACCGCGGCGCTCTGTCTGGTGCCGCCGTTCCTGCGACCCGGGGAGGAGGCGGTGCTGGCACACTTCGCCCGGCTGGCGGAGGTTTCCCCGGTGCCGTTGGTCGCCTACCACGTGCCGTACCGCACCGGGCAGACTCTCTCCGTCGGGGCGCTGCGTCGCCTAGCCGAGCTGCCGCAGGTGGTGGGGGTCAAGCACGCCGTCGGCGGCATCGACGCGGACACCATCGCCCTGCTGGCCGACCCGCCACCGGACTTCGCGGTGCTCGGCGGCGAGGACGCGTACCTCTCGCCGCTGCTGGCCCTCGGCGCACCCGGCGGCATCGTCGCCTCCGCGCACCTGGCCACCGCCGACCACGCCGCCCTGGTCACGGCCTGGCGCGAGGGGGATCTTCCCCGCGCCCGGCCGCTCGGGCACCGGCTCGCCACCCTCTCGGCGGCGCTGTTCGCCGAACCCAACCCGGCCGTCATCAAGGCCGTGTTGCACGCCCAGGGACGCATCCCGTCACCGGCACCGCGTCCACCACTGCTGCCCGCCACCGCCGAGGCCACCGCCCGAGCGCTGACGTACGCCGAGCAGCTGGCCGGGTCACGGGCCGACGCCAAGGAAGCCTGGGAGGTGGCCGCGCCACGGGCCGACGCCGAGGCAGCCTAGGAGGTTACGGCCCGGCGGGCGGCCTGGGGGTCCAGGCTCGCTCCGGCCGGGACCAGGCTGACCAGGCCCGCCGGTAGCCGGACGGGACGGGTCTGCCCGTAGCCGAGCATGGCGGAGACCTCGGGGTCGGCGAGCACGTAGCGCCGCCCCAGGTCGGTGATCACGCAGAGGGCACCGCCGGACGCCCCCGGGGTCGCCACGGCCTCTACCAGGGCCCCGCGCCCCGGCTCGACCAGCACATGATCGGCCACCGTCCGACCGGCTGTCGCCGCGACGGTGGGGGTGGCGGCGGTCAGGTCCGGCAGGGTGGCGTCCAGGCGCAGGTCTACCTCGGTCGTCTCGGCACCGACGATGGCGCAGAGCACCGGGGCGGCGGGGGCGGCCAGTCGGGGCGGCGTGCTCGGGGGCGCCTCGGGGCCGGTGGGCGCGAGGTCGGGCAGCTTAGGCAGGGCGGCGAACCGCCCCAGGCTGATCTGCTCCGGGGCCCGCTGGCCGGTCCGGGTCAGTTGCAGGGCGGCCTGCAGCTCGGTGACCCCGGCTAGTCCGTCCCGCAGCACCACGGCGTACTGGCGTCCGCCGCCGGAGTTGCTGACCAGCAGGACGTCCCCGATCCGGGAGTCGGCCACCCGGTCGGAGGGCTCCCCCAGGCCGGGCAGGGTCAGGGGGGCCAGGTCCAGCCCGGCGGGCACGGTGTTGAGCACGGCCGCAGCCACCGGGAGAGCCCGGGCCCGGGTCGTGGCCAGGGCGGCCAGCACCCGGTCGGGGTCGCGGATCAGGTGTCGGCGCTGCTGGCGTACCAGGTGCAGCCGGCCGTCCGGGTCCCGCAGGATCAGCGCCTCGTCGCCCAACGCCCGCCCGCCGGGGTCGCCGGTGCCGATCAGCAGCACCGACCGGGGATCACGCCGCCCGGTCTGCGGGCCGGTCGAGCAGACCGTCCAAGGCGCGGTGGAGAGCCGGTCGGCCGCCGGCAGGGAGTCCGGGGCGTCCGCGATGCCCAGGGGCAGCCCCCGGGGTACCCCGTCGATGGCCCGCCGCGACACGAGCACGGTCTTCGGCTGTTCGGCCCCGATGACCAGCAGGGCGGAGGTGTAGTTGGGCACCGGGTGCAGCCGGTCCTCCCGGTAGACGAACCGGGCCCCGGACTCCTTCTCCACGATGACGGCCGCGGTGTCGCGCCAGGTGGTGCCCCCACCGGTGAACAGGCCGTAGAGGGCGAAGCCGCCCAGCCCGATGACGGCCACCAGGACACTGGCCAGCCCCGCCCCGGCCAGCCGGCGAAACGGTGACTGGGCGGGGTCGGTCTCCCGCATCACCAGCGCGGCGACCACCCGTTGAAGGGTGAACTGGTACGAGTGCAGCTGGTCCTGCCGCGACGGCATCGCTTCCCTTCCGGCGAGCGGATCGGCGGACAGGATATGCGTTGCGTCGATGTCTCGCTGACCCTCAGTTGCGACAGCCCTCCCCTGCCCACCGCCGTCGTTCGGCATGAGCTGGGCCTTTGCCGGGTAGCTGACCCGGTAGGCCGTCCGGATCCAACCGGCGGCGGGTTCGGGAGGTGGAGGAATGCGCGCGCTGCTGTGGGTCGTCGGGGTGGTCGGGGGAATCATCCTGCTGCTCGGCCTGGTCCTGGAGGCCGTCCGCTGGCTGGTGATCATCGGGTTGATCGCGCTGGCCGTGGTGATCGTCCTGGCCTTCGTGCGGGGTCGCCAGTCGGCGCAGAACTACCCGAGTCGGCACTGATCAGACGGCGCTGCGGTGGCCGCGCGCTCAGCCGGGTCCAGCCCGTCGAAGCGCCGCGCCACCGCAGGCCGCATCGGGATCAGGTGCCGGCCGGAACGAGGGCCGGGGTCGGGTTTTCCTCGATGACGTCGCGCCGACGACGGTTCGGCAGGGAGAGCCGGAAGATCTTCTTCCAGGCGGAGAAGACCTGGCGGGGCAGCGAGCCGGTGACGTACTTCAGCCCGTACCGGTCGAACAGGGCCCGCACCTCCGGGGCGATCTCCTGGTAGCGGTTGCTCGGCAGGTCCGGGAAGAGGTGGTGCTCGATCTGGTACGACAGGTTGCCGGTCATGATGTGCATCAGCCGGCTGCCGCTGATGTTGGCCGAGCCGAGCATCTGCCGCAGGTACCACTCGCCGCGGGTCTCGCCCTCGATCGAGTTCTTCTCGAAGGTCTCCACCCCCTCCGGGAAGTGCCCGCACATGATCACCGCGTGGCTCCACAGGTTGCGGACCAGGTTCGCGGTGAAGTTGGCCGCCATGGTGTGGAAGAACGAGGGACCGGACAGCACCGGGAAGAGCACGTAGTCCTTGAGCACCTGGCGACGCAGCTTGCGGCCGGTGGCCTTCAGGTTGGCCCGGAACTCCGGGTTGTTCTTGTAGCTGCCGTCCTTGAGCTTCGTGCCCAGATCCAGGTCGTACGCGGCGATGCCGTACTCGAAGAAGCAGGCGTTGACGAAGTTGTAGAACGGCTGACCCAGGTGGGCCGGGTGCCAGGGCTGGTCCTCGTCGACCCGCATGATGCCGTAGCCGAGGTCGTTGTCCTTGCCGACGACGTTGGTGTAGCGGTGGTGCAGCTCGTTGTGCGACTGCTTCCACTGCTCGGCGGGGCTGACGTGGTCCCACTCCCAGGTCGTCGAGTGGATCTTCGGGTCGCGCATCCAGTCCCACTGGCCGTGCAGGATGTTGTGCCCGATCTCCATGTTCTCCAGGATCTTCGCCAGGGACAGCCCGGCGGTGCCGACGATCCACGCCGGCGGGAACAGGGAGAACAGCAGTACGACCCGGCTGCCGACCTCCAGCTTGCGCTGGGTCGAGATGACCTTGCGGATGTAGGCGGCGTCCCGCTCACCCCGGTCGGCGATCACCCGTTCCCGGATGGCGTCGAGTTCCTTGCCGAGGGTCTCGATGTCCTCGGCGCTGAGGTGCGCGATCGGGTTGACGGCTTTCTTCTGGATGACGGTCACGTCGACGTTCTCCGATCAAATTTCGAGTTCACAGGCGCCGGCCGCGGCCGACACGCAGGTCTGCACGCGTACGCCGTCGCCCGGCAGGGCGGTGGTGAGCTGCCCGTTACGCAGGTCACGGACCGCGCCTTGGCGCATCGGCAGCACACAGCCGTAACAGATACCCATCCGGCAGCCTGAGGGCATCAGAACGCCGGCGTTTTCTCCGGCGTCGAGCAGAGGCGTGGCGCCGTCGGCCTCGATGGTGACCGACGAGCGGGTGAAGGTGACCGTGCCGCCGTCACCGGCGGTGATGATGGTCGGTCGGAAGCGTTCGGTGTGCAGCCGGTCGGTGGCGCCCCGCGCGGCCCAGTGCTGCTCGACCGCGTCCAGCAGACCGATCGGGCCGCAGGCCCAGGTCTCGCGTTCGCAGTGGTCCGGCACCAGGGTGTCGAGTTCGGCCACCTCCAGCAGGCCGTCGACGGAGGTGTGCCGCTCCACCAGCCGGATGGCGCCGTTGGCGGCCAGCTCCCGCAGTTCCGCGCCGAACACCACGTCGGCCGAGGTCGGCGCGGAGTGGATCAGCACCACGTCGCTGCCGGTGAGGGCACCGCTGCGCAGCATCCCGGCGACCGGGGTGATGCCGCTGCCGGCGGTCAGGAACAACACCCGCGACGGCGCCGACTGAGGCAGGACGAAGTCACCGGTCGCCTGGTCGAGCTGCACGATGGTGCCGGGACGGACCCGTCGCACCAGGAAGTTGCTGACCACCCCGTCGGGGATGGCCTTGACCGTCACCGAGATGGGATCGGTCCGTCCGCCGGGCGGGGAGGTCACCGAGTAGGCCCGCCACTGGCGTACCCCGTCGACGTCGACCCCGAGGCGGATGTACTGGCCCGGCTGGTGGCCGCGCCAGCTACGGCCGGGCTGGATCACCACGGTCGCCGCGTCCGGGGTCTCCGGACGGACCTCGACGATGCGTCCGCGCAGGTCGGCGCCGGCCCGCAGCGGGGCGACCATGTCCAGGTAGTCTGCGGGCAGTACCGGGGTGGTAACCGTCTCGGCGAGCCGCATCAGGCGGCGCCGGAAGGATCCCTTCGTGCCCGGTGGTGGAGCGGTGGCGGCCATACAACGATCGTCGCGGCCCGCTGGCATAAAATCTTGGCCAGCGAAGGTAAAGCACTCCATCCCTTTTGTGCGGGGAGAACAACGTGGCGGAGAACTCCGGAACCACTGATCGGGTCGCCCGCCTGGCACTTGAGCGGCGGGTCGCCCGTGAACTGGTCGACCGGTTACCGTTGGTAGCCGCGCAGACGGTAAGCGCGATCACGGCCGAGGTGCCGAGCTATTCCGGCACCCTGACCGGCCAGATGCGGGACAAGATCGAGAACGCCGTGCAGATCGCGCTGGGCACCTTCCTGCAACTGCTGGAACGTCCGCACGCCGGTGCGGCCAGCACTCCCCTGGTGCCGGCCCTGGAGGCGGCGTACGCGCTGGGCAGCGGGGAGGCCCGCTCCGGTCGCAGCGTGGACGCCCTGCTGGCCGCCTACCGGATCGGGGCCCGGGTCTCCTGGCGGGAGATGGCCGCGGCCACGGTCTCGCTGGGGCTGCCGGCGGCCACGGTAGCGGAGTTCGCCGAGCTGATGTTCGCCTACATCGACGAACTCTCCGCAGCCAGCGTGGCCGGGCACGCCGACGAGTTGGCCAGCGCCGGCCGGGCCCAGCGCCGCAACCTGGAACGACTGGCCCAGCAGTTGCTCGCCGGGGAGCCGCAGGAGGTGCTGCTGCGCAGCGCCGAGCGGGCGAACTGGCCCGTCCCGGAGACCCTCACGGTGGTGCTGCTGCCGCAGGCGAAGCTGCGCGGCGCCCTGGCGCTGCTGGGCGAGCACACCCTGGAGAGCAGCGAGGAGTTGCCCGCCGGTGAGGCCGGTGAGGAGACCGTCGTGCTGCTGGTGCCGAACATGCACGGTGACCGGCGCCGTCAACTCGCCCGGATGCTGCACGGCCGCCGTGCGGTGCTCGGCCCGGCCCGCCCGTGGGCGCAGGCCAATTCCTCCTACCGCCGGGTGGTACGGGTGCTCGATCTGGGTATCGCCCCACCCACCGAGGGGGACCCCCTGGACACCGAGCGGCACCTGGCCGAGTTGCTGCTCAGCGCCGACGCCGAGGCCCTGGCGGACCTGCGGGCCCGGGTCCTGCAACCGCTGGCGGAACTGCCCGCGGCCACCGCGGAACGGCTCACCGAGACGTTGCGCTCCTGGTTGCTGCACCAGGGGCGACGCGACGACATCGCCGCCGACCTGTTCGTGCATCCCCAGACGGTGCGCTACCGGATGGGGCAGCTGCGTCAGCTTTTCGGCGAACGGCTGACCGACCCGCGTAGCCTGCTGGACCTCACGGTCGCGTTGGCCCTGCCGGGGGCGACCACCCCCGCCGGCTGACCGGGCGCATCACTCCAGGTTCCGGGGTCCGAGCAGCCGGATCTCCTCGACATCCAGCCGCGCCTCCAGCTCCCGCTGTACGGCGTCGTCGATCTGCCGGCGGTCCCGCAGTCGAGTGATCTCGCGTCGCTTGTGATCGAGCACCGCCAGGCGCAACTGGCGCTCGGTCTCCCGGGCCGCCGCCGTGTCGTCCTGCTGGTCGGCATCGAGCAGGTCCAGGTGGTTCTCGTACTCGTCGCGGATCCGTCGCACGGTGTCCGGGTCGGCCCCGACCCGGTCGGCGATGTCCGGCAGGGCGTGCAGGGTCTGCCGGATGGCGTGGCTCTGTGCCTGCCGTTTCTCGTCGGCGTGGTCCGAATCCGGGGTCAGCTTGGCCCAGCTCATCAGCAGCGGCAGGGTGGTGCCCTGGACCAGCATGGTCAACAGGATGACCACGGCGACGCAGAAGATGATCAGGTCTCGGTCCGGGACCGGTCGGCCGTCGATGTTCAGTGGAACCGCCAACGCCGCCGCCAGGGAGACCGCACCCCGGAACCCGGCCCAGCCGGCCACCGTACGGATCCGCCAGTTGACCCGCCGTTCCCGGCCGACCCGACGCCGGTCCACCAGGCGCGTCACCCCGGCGGTCAGGTGCAGCCAGAGCATGCGGACCACCACCAGCACCACGGCCACCACGGCCGCGATGACGATCGCCCGGGTCAGCGCCAGGCTGGTGACCTCGCGTACCACCCGGGGGATCTGGAGCCCCACCAGCACGAACAGCCCGCCGTTGATGAGGAAGGTGGTCAGGTCCCAGAAGGACAGGGCCAGCACCCGGGACCGGGCCCGGATCACCCGGGGGCTGGCGTAGGCCAGCAGCAGCCCGGACACCACCACCGCCAGCACCCCGCTCTCGTGGATGGCCTCGGCGAGGAAGAAGGCCGTGAAGGGGGTCAGGACGCTCAGCGCCCCCTCCCGCAGCGGATCGTCGAGCCGTTTCCGGATCGCGATCACCACGACCCCGACCAGGGCCCCGGCCGCGATGCCGCCGAGGAAGGACAGGCCGATGCGTTCGACCAGTTCCAGGGCGTTCGGTGCGGTCCCGCCGCCGAGCAGACCGAGGGCGACCGCGAACAGCACCAGGGCCGTACCGTCGTTGATCAGGCTCTCGGTGTGCAGGGTGGTGAGCAGCCGCCGGGGCATCCGCTTGGCCAGCCCGGCCACGGCCGCCGCGTCGGTCGGGGCCAGCACCGCCCCGAGCACCCAGGCCACCGCCGGGTCTACCCCGAACCGCTGCACGACCAGGGACACCGCCACCATGGTGACCCCGACCAGCCCGACCGCCAGGGCGGCGATCACCACGATGTTCGCCCGCACCTCCCGCAGGCTGGTGGTCAGGCTCTCCCGGTACAGGATGGCCGGCAGGAACATCAGCAGCACCACCTCCGGCGCGAGCGTCACCCGCGCGAAGGGCGGCAGCAGGGCCAGCAGGGCACCGAAGCTGATCAGCAGGACCGGTGGGGCTACCCGGTACCGGCCACCGATGGTCGTACCGACCAGCACGGTGGCCCCGAGGATGATGGCCAGCAGCACCTCGTGCATGTCGCCCCCGTTCGTCGCCCACCACATGGTGGTACGCGCCGGGGGCTCACCGGGTCGATTCGCCGGCTACCGGCGGGAGCCGGCGGCCAGGTCCTCCTCGATCCGCCGGGCGGTGGCCAGCAGGGGTGCCAGCAGTTCCCGGCGGATGGCGTCGAAGGTGCCGCGGCTGGCGTGGGCGGAGACGTTCACCGCGGCGATCACCGCGCCGTCCTCGCGATGGATCGGGGCGGCCAGGGACCGCAGCCCCTCCTCCAGTTCCTGGTCGACGATGGCGTACCCCTGGCCGGCGATCCGGTTCAGGGCGGTACGCAGCTTCGCCGGGTCGGTGATGGTGCGCCGGGTCAACTGGCGCAGCTGCGCGGTGGCCAGGTAGTGGTCCAGCCACTCGGTCGGCTGGGCGGCCAGCAGCACCCGCCCCATCGAGGTGGCGTACGCCGGGAATCGGGTGCCGACACTGATCCCGACCGTCATGATCCGTTTCGTCGGTACCCGGGCGACGTAGACCACCTCGTCGCCGTCCAGGACGGAGACCGAGCAGGACTCGTGTACCTCGGCGACCAGGGCCTCCATGTGGGGCTGGGCCACCTCCGGCAGGCTCAGGCTGGACAGGTAGGCGTAGCCGAGGTCGAGGATGCGCGGGCGCAGGGCGAACAGTCGCCCGTCGGTGTGCATGTAACCCAACTCGACCAGGGTGAGCAGGAACCGGCGGGCGGCGGCCCGGGTCAGTCCGGTGGCCCGGGCCACCTCGCTGAGGGTGAGTTGCGGGTGTTCGGCGTCGAAGGCGCGGATCACGGCCAGGCCCCGTTCCAGGGACTGGACGAACTCCCCCGATCGCGCCGCGTCGGTCACTGGGCCTCCTGCCGCAGGGTTTCCTGAGCCACCTTGAACGCCCGGTTCGCGGCCGGCACGCCAGCGTAGACGCCCACCTGGAGCAGCACCTCGCCGACCTCCTGGGGGGTCAGTCCGTTACGCAACGCCGCCCGGACGTGCATCGCCAGTTCCTCGTCATGATGCAGGGTGGCGAGCACGGCCAGGGTGATGCAGCTTCGGGTACGCCGATCCAGACCCGGCCGGGTCCAGATCTCACCCCAGGCGTAGCGGGTGATCAGGTCCTGGAAGTCGGCCGTGAACTCGTCGGTGTTGGCGATCGCCCGGTCGACGTGCGCGTCGCCGAGCACCTGCCGCCGTACGGCCATGCCGGCCTCGTGTCGCTGCTGGTCGTTCACGGGTTCCTCCCGCCCTCCGGCGTGAAGTGGGTGCCGAGCAGCCGGGCCACGACGGCGGGCTGTTCGACATTGGCCAGGTGGGCGGCATCGTCCAGGACGACCAGCCGGGCGGACGGGATCCGGGCGGCGAGGTCCGCGGCGTGCTCGGGTGGGGTGGCCGGGTCCTCGGCGGCGCCGATCACCAGGGTGGGTGCGAGTACCCCCGCCAGGTCGGCCCGCAGGTCCATCGCGGCGATGGCCTCGCAGCAGGCGGCGTAGCCGGCCGCCGGGGTGGCGGTCAGCATGGCCCGGTGGTCGGCGACCGTGTCGGGTCGGGCGGCGGCGAAGCCCGGGGTGAACCAGCGGGACACTACCGGGTCGACGATGTCGCCGAACCCGCCGGCCCGGACGGTCTCCGCCCGGGACCGCCACCCCTGCGCCGGGGGCAGGAAGGCCGAGGTGCAGAGCAGGGCCAGCCGGTCGATCCGGTCGGGGGCGTGCGCGGCCAGCCACATCCCGACCATGCCGCCGAGGGAGAGCCCGGCATAGTGCGCGGAGACGACCCCCAGGTCGTCCAGCAGCTCCAGCACCGCCCGGCCGAGCAGGTCGATGGTGTACGGCCCGGGGGGCACCGGGGAACGGCCGTGACCCAGGTGGTCGTAGCGGACCACCCGGAACCGGGCCGCCAGCGCGGCCACCTGGGGTTGCCACATGGCACCGGTGGTGCCCAGGGAACTGCCCAGCAGCAGCACCGGCGCCTCGGGCGGCCCGTCGATGGTGGCGTGCAACCTCATCCGCTCCCCCCTTCATGGATCGCCAGGGCACGGTCCACGAGTTCGGCGGCGCAGCCGAGCCACCCGGCCGGATCCAGCGCGGCGTCCAGATCGGCCTCGGACAGGTGGGCGGTCACCTCCGGGTCGGCCAGCAGGGCCTCCCGGAAGCCGGTGCCGGTGGTGGCGCGGGCGACCACCTGGTGTGCGGTGGCCCGGCCCAGGGCCGGGGCCAGGCGGGTGGCGACGGCCTCGGCCAGCAGCAGGCCACCGGTGGCGTCCAGGTTGGCCCGCATCCGCTGCGGGTCCACCCGCAGGTCGGTCAGCATCCGGGCGGTACGGGCGGCCGCCCCGCCGGCCAGGTGCACCAGGTCCAGCAGGGGTTCCCATTCGGCGTGCCAGCCGCCGGTGGCCCGTTCGTGTTCCTGCCCGGCGGCGGCGAACAGGGTGCCCACGAGTCCGGGACCCCGCCGGGCGGCGGCTGCTACCAGCACGGAGTCGACCGGGTTGCGTTTGTGCGGCATGGCCGAGGAGCCCCCGCGTCCCGCCCCACCCTCGGTCACCTCACCGATCTCGGTCTGGGCCAGCAGGCCGACATCCAGGGCGATCTTGCCGGTGGCCGCCAGTAGCCCGCCGAGGGCGGCGGCCAGGTCGAGCACGGGCTGTCGGCGGGTGTGCCAGGGCAGCGGGCTGGCCGCCAGGCCCAGGTGGGCGGCGAACCGGTCCGCCACCGCCAGGCCGGTCGACCCGTACCCGGCCAGGGTGCCCACCGCACCGCCGAGTTGCGCCGGCAGGGCGGCGCACGCCTGGGCCACCCGGTCCCGGGCCTGGTGCAGGCCGAGCAGCCAGCCGGCGGCCTTGAGTCCGAAGGTGGTCGGGGCGGCCTGCTGGCCCAGGGTGCGGGCCACCATGAGGGTGTCGCGGTGGGCCCGGGCCAGGTCGGCGGCGGCGCCTGCGGCGGTGTCGACCTGACCCAGCAGGGGTACGGCGGCCCGGGTCACCACCAGGGCCAGGGCGCTGTCGAGGATGTCCTGGCTGGTCGCGCCGTGGTGCACCCAGGGGCGGGCCGAAGGCGACACGGCCTCGGTCAGCCGGCGGACCAGGGGGACCACCGGGTTGCCGGCGGCCTCGGCGGCCGCGCCGAGGGCCGCCGGGTCGTACCGGTCGGCCTGGCAGTGCCCAGCGATCTCCTCGGCTACCGGTACGGGCAGCAGACCGGCCTCGGCACCGGCTCGGGCCAGGGCGGCCTCGGCGTCCAGCAGGGCCTGCAACAGGTGCCGGTCGTCGAGTTCGGCGTCGACCTCGACCGCGCCGGACAGCCCGCGCAGCAGGGCCTCAGACGGCGAAGAAGACGGTCTCATGCTCTCCCTGCAAGCGGATGTCGAACCGGTAGCCGTCCGGGGCCGGCCGGGCCACGAGGGTGTCGCGGCGGGCGGCCTCGACCGTACGCAGCACCGGGTCGGTGGCGTTGGCCGACTCGTCCGGGAAGTAGATCCGGGTGACCAGGCGGTGCAGCAGCCCTCGGCCGAACACCGACAGGTTCAGGTGCGGGGCCTCGATCTCGCCCTCGGGGGTGGGCAGGGGTCCGGGCCGTACGGTGTGCAGGGCGTAGCAGCCCTCGGCGTCGGTGTCGGCCCGGCCGAAGCCCCGGAAGCCGGGCAGGGTGGCCGCTCGGGGACCGCGCGGGTCGTCGGGGTGGTCGAATTGCCCCTCCGGGTCGGCCTGCCAACTCTCCACCATCGCGTCGACCACCGGGGCGCCGTTGCCGTCGGTGATCCGGCCCCGGATCCAGCAGGCCCCCGGGGTGCCCTCCGGCACCACGTACGGGCCGTCGGGCCAGCTCAGACCGATGTGCAGGTACGGCCCCACGGTCTGGGCGGGCGTCACGCCCAGGCGGTCACTCATCGTCGTCCTCGTCCTCGAAGGGGGTGGCCTCCCGGCCCCGCAGCACGATGTCGAACCGGTAGGCCAGGGCCCACTCCGGTCGGGTGGCGGTGTGGTCGTAGCGGGCCACCATCCGCTCCCGGGCCTGCGGGTCACGCACCGAGTTGAAGATCGGGTCCTGGGAGAACAGCGGGTCGCCCGGGAAGTACATCTGGGTCACCAGGCGCTGGGTGAAGGCCCGGCCGAACAGCGAGAAGTGGATGTGTGCCGGCCGCCAGGCGTTGTCGTGGTTGCGCCAGGGGTACGCCCCGGGCTGCACGGTGACGAACTCGTACCGTCCCTGGTCGTCGGTGAGGGCCCGCCCGACCCCGGTGAAGTGGGGGTCCAGGGGGGCCGGCCAGTTGTCGACGGCGTGCCGGTAGCGGCCGGCGGCGTTGGCCTGCCAGATCTCCACCAGGGTGTGCGGTACGGCCCGGCCGTCGCCGTCGAGGACCCGACCGTGCACGATGATCCGCTGCCCCTGGGGCTCGCCGTCGTGCTGCCGGGTCAGGTCGTGGTCGAGTTCGCCGAGGCGACCCTCGCCGAGCAGCGGGCCGGTGATCTCGGTGAGCCGCTGCGGCAGGTAGATCAACGGCTGGCTTGGGGCCCGGCTGACGGTGGACTTGTAGCCGGGGCTGAGCAGTGGGGGGTGGGCCTCGACGTCGTCGCGCCGGTAGTCGGGCAGCAGCAGCGCCGGGGTGGTCTCGTTCATGGATGTCCCTTCCGGGGGCCGGCGCATCAGTGCGGGGCCTTCTTGGTCGCTTCCAGGGCGCGCAGCACGGTGAGTTCCGCCGCGGTGGGCGGCTCGCCGACGGTCACCTCCTCGGCGACGGCCAACGGCCAGCCGGTCGCCGCCCGGACCTGGTCGACCGTGACACCGGGATGCAACCGGGTGAGGGTGAGTTCGCAGGTCACCGGGTCGGCGGTCAGCACACCCAGGTCGGTGATGACGGTCTTCGGGCCGCCGCCGCGCAGGCCCAGCCGCTCCCGGTCGCTCGGACCGGTGCCGTAGCCGACCGAGGTGACGAAGTCGACCCGGTCGATGAAGGTACGCAGGCTCTGCCGGACGATGACCACCACCTCGCCGCAGGAGGCGGCGATCTCCGGAGCGCCACCGGCACCGGGCAGGCGTACCTTCGGGTCGGTGTAGTCGCCGCCGATGACGGTGGTGTTGATGTTGCCGTACCGGTCGAGTTGGGCGGCGCCGAGGAAACCCACGTCGATGCGGCCGGGTTGCAACCAGTAGTTGAAGACCTCCGGCACGGAGACCACCGCGTCGGCGGTGTCGGCGAGCACCCCGTCGCCGATGGACAGCGGCAGCCGGTCGGGCTTGGCGCCCAGGCAGCCCGACTCGTAGATGAGCACGAGGTTCGGGGCGTGGGTGACCCGGGCCAGGTTGGCCGCCGTGCTGGGCAGGCCGATGCCGACGAAGCAGGCGGTGCCGTCGCGCAACTGGCGGGCGGCGGCCACGGTCATCATCTCGTCGGCGGTGTAGTCGGGGCTCACGCCGGTACCTCCGCATCGAGCACGTGCCGGGCGATCCACTCCTGAAAGCCGGCCCGCTCCCGGCTGATCGCGTCCCAGGCCAGGTAGAAGTCGTTGTCCCGGACCGAATAACCCTGGGTGTACGAGGGGTGGGCTCCGCCGGGCACGTGTGCCACCGCGGTGACCGCCCAGCCGGGCAGGATCACCTGCCCGGGTACCGGCTCCAGGTCGTCGACGATCTCCTCGACGGTGACCAGCGACCGCCGGGCGGCCAGGACGGCCTCCTTCTGTACCCCGGTGATGCCCCACATCTGCACGTTGCCGGCCCGGTCGGCGCGTTGGGCGTGCACCACTGTCACATCCGGTCGCAGGGCGGCCACCGCGGTCAGGGTCTCCCCGGTGAAGGGGCATTCGATCGGGCGGATGTTGGCGGTGTGTCGGGGCAGGTCGGTGCCGGTGTAGCCGCGCAGCACCGCGAAGGGCAGGCCGCTGGCACCGGCGACGTACCGGTTGGCCATCCCGGCGTGGCTGTGTTCCTCCAACTCCAGCGGCACCGGCCAGGAGTTCTGCACGGCGTCGCGGAACCGGTGCAGGGAACCGACCCCGGGGTTACCGCCCCAGGAGAAGACCAGCCGACGGGCGCAGCCGGCCCCGATCAACTTGTCGTAGATGACGTCCGGGGTCATCCGGACCAGGGTCAGGTCGCGTCGCCGCTGCCGGATGATCTCGTGGCCGGCGGCGAAGGGGATGAGGTGGGTGAATCCCTCCAGAGCCACCATGTCCCCGTCGCGGATCAGGTCCGCCACCCCCTCGGCCAGCGAGACGAGCTTCGCCATCAGCTTCCGCCCTCGTTGAGGTCCAGGCCCGCCGCCGAGTGTTCGGCATGCGGACTCGCGTACACATCTCGAACGTAGTGGCCCGAGCCGAGGTCCGTCAACGCGCCGGACAACGGTGCGCGGATGCCCGCCGGCGTGACGTTGACTAAGCCGAGGGCACGTGCCATGTTCTGCAAGAGAACAACCGTTCGGCTTCCGAACAGCTCCGGGAGGCAGCGATGGCGGGCGGCAGCCGCTCCCCCGGCGCCTCGGTGACCTCACGGGTGCTGGCCGTGCTCGGCGCCTTCGACGCCACCCATCCGGCGTTGACCCTCAGCGACATCGCCCGGCGTAGCGGCCTGCCGCTGGCCACCACCCACCGGCTGGTCGCCGAACTGGTCAGCGGCCGGGCCCTGTCGCGCGCCGCCGACGGCAGCTACCGCATCGGGGTACGGCTGTGGGAGATCGGGCTGCTCTCCCCGCTGCACGGCCAACTCCGCGAGGTGGCCCTGCCCTACCTGCAGGAGCTGTACACCACCGTGCAGGAGAACGTGCACCTGGCGGTCCGGGACGGCGACGAGGCCCTGTACGTGGAGAAGGTCACCGGCCATCGGGCGGTGCCGACCGTCTCCCGGGCCGGGGGCCGCCTGCCGCTGCACGCCACCGGGGTCGGCAAGGCCCTGCTGGCGTACGCCCCGCCGGAGGTGATCGCCGCCCACCTGCGGGGGCCGTTGCGCCGCTGCACCCCGTACACCATCACCGAGCCGGGTCGGCTGGCTCGGGAGCTGGCCGCCGTCCGCGAACGCGGCTGGGCGCGGACCCACGAGGAGATGACCCTGGGTTCCTGCTCGGTCGCGGTCGCGGTGCGGGGGCCCGACGGCACGGCCCTGGCCGCCATCGGGGTGGTCGGGCACAGCCTCGGTGGGGGGCCGCAGCGGCTGGTCCCGGCGCTGCGGGCGGCGGCCGACCAGGTGGCGGCCCGACTGGCCGACGAACCGCCCGCGACCCAGCGCGCCACCGCCTGATCCCGGCGCAGGGAGCCGGTACGGCGGAGATCAGCCTTCCACTGGGCGGAAACCGACAGCGGCGGCCCGGGTCGGCAGCGGGCAGGCTGAGGGCGGTGGGAGACGGCGACGAGGTCGCCGACGATCAAGGAGGCACGGATGCGTACCCAGGTCGGCATCGTCGGAGCGGGACCGGCCGGTCTCATGCTGTCGCACCTGCTGCACCGGCGCGGCATCTCCTCGGTGGTGCTGGAGAGCCGCAGCCGGGAGTACGTGGAACACCGGGTCCGCGCCGGGGTGCTCGAACAGGGCTCGGTCGACCTGCTGCGCGCCACCGACCTGGGGGCCCGGCTGGACCGGGAGGGCCTGCGGCACGAGGGCATCGAACTGCGCTTCGCCGGGGAGTCCCACCGGGTGGCGATGACCGACCTGACCGGCCGGGCGATCACCGTGTACGGGCAGCAGGAGGTGGTCAAGGACCTGATCGCCGCCCGGCTGGCCGCCAGGGGCACGATCCTGTTCTCCGCCGAGGCGACCGGCCTGTCCGGCCTGGATTCGCCCGCGCCGGTGGTGCACTACCGGCACGAGGGGCGCGAGGAGGAACTGCACTGCGAGTTCGTGGTCGGCTGCGACGGCTTCCACGGGGTCAGCCGGGCGGCCGTGCCGGAGGGGGTGCTGCACACCTACGAGCGCACCTACCCCTTCGCCTGGCTGGGCGTCCTCGCCGCCGCCGCACCCGCGGTCGAGGAACTCATCTACGCCCACCACGAACGGGGCTTCGCCCTCTACAGCATGCGGTCACCGCAGATCTCCCGGCTGTACCTCCAGGTCCCGGCCGAGGAGGACATCGCCGACTGGCCGGACGAGCGGATCTGGGCCGAGCTGCGGACCCGGCTGGAGACCGTGCCGGGCTGGACCCTCAACGAGGGCCCGATCCTGGAAAAGGCGATCACCCCGCTACGCAGCTTCGTGGTCGAGCCGATGCAGTGGCAACGGCTGTACCTCGCCGGGGACGCCGTGCACATCGTGCCCCCCACCGGCGCCAAGGGGATGAACCTGGCCCTGGCCGACGTGGCGCTGCTCGGGGACGCCTTCGCCGCCTGGTACGCCGAGGGTCGCACCGACCTGCTGGACGACTACTCGCGTACCGCCCTGCGCCGGGTCTGGCGGGCCCAGCAGTTCTCCTGGTGGATGACCTCGATGCTGCACCGCCTCAACGCCGACGACCCGTACGAGGCGAAACTCCAGGAGGCCAACCTGCGCTACCTGACCACCTCCCCCGCGTACGCCACCAGCCTGGCCGAGAACTACGTCGGGCTGGCGGAGGTGTGACGGCCGGTCAGCCGACGACCGGGCTGCGCCGTTCCAGCAGCACCACGTCGCGCCAGCGGCCGTGGTGGCGGGCCACCCGCTCACGGACCCCGACGACCCGGAAGCCGGCCCGACGGTGCAGGGCCAGGCTGGCGGTGTTCTCCGGGAAGACCGCGGATTGGATCGTCCAGATGCCGGCCGCCTCGGTCGAGGCGATCAGCCCGTCGAGCAGCAGCCGGGCCACTCCCCGCCCCTGTGCCGCCGGGTCCACGTAGACGGAGTGTTCCACCACCCCGGCGTACACCTGCCGGGTAGAGGTGGGTGACACCGCGATCCAGCCGAGCAGGGTGCCGCCGGAGTCGACCGCCACCAGGCGGTGGGCCGGCAGCCGCCCGGCGTCGAAGGCGGCCCAACTGGGGGCAAGGGTCTCGAAGCTGGCCTGTCCACCGTCCAGCCCCGCCTGGTAGATCGCCAGCACCCGGTCGGCGTCGGCGGCCGTCATCGGCCGCAGCACCACCTCGGCCATCGGCCTCACCCCGTTCGCCCCGTACCTGCTCAGGGGCGGTTTTCGGCACCCCGGCCCGCCGAAGATCGCGCGCCGGGGCCCACCGTACTCCGACATTCCGCCGGGTCGACCGCCGGCCCGCTCCAGAGGGCTTCTCCGGAGCGGACCGGTCGGGGTCAGTGGTTGGTGAGGTGGTCCTGCACCGCGTCGGCCGCTCCGGTGACACCACCGTTGGCCCGTACCTCGGCGCAGACCTGGGCCAGGCGGTCCCGCACGGAGGCATCGGCGGCTACCGCGTCGACCGCCGCCCGCAGGGTCTCGGGGGTGACCTCCTCGGCGGGCAGCAGCCGACCCAGGCCGGCGTCGACCAGCTGTTGCGCGTTGGCGAACTGGTCGACCGCCTGCGGGACCGCGACCGTGGGCACCCCGAACCAGAGGGCCTCCGTGCAGCCCCCCATGCCGGCGTGGGTGACGAAGGCCGAGGCGTGGGCCAGCACCACCAGCTGCGGCACCCGGCGATGCACCTCGACATTGCCGGGCAGTGGCCCCAGGTCCGCCGGGTCCACCTTGTCCCCCAGGGCGATCACCACCTGCCACGGCGAGTCGGCGAACCCCTCCAGGCAGGCCCGGTAGACCGGCAACTGGTCGTTGTACGCCGTACCGAAGGAGACCAGCAGGACCGGCCGCCCGTCGGCCGGTGGGGTCCACCCCGGCTCGGCTAGCCGGGCCGGGTCCAGACACGGGCCGACGAACCGGACCGTGTCCGGGACCCGGTCGGCGTTCGGTTGCATCACCCGGGGAATGAGCGACAGCACCCGCTCGGGGAACGTGACGAAGGTACGCGAATCCGCGGGGATGCCGTGCTCGGCCAGCCAGGCGTCGAAGGTGGCGTAGTAGTCCCGCCCGGAGTCCGAGGAGGTCAGCGCGGTGAAGAAGTCCGCCATGTCCTGCTGGTAGCCGGTCCAGGCGACCATCGTCGGTGACAGTTGCACCGCCGGCACCCCGTACCGGTGGCCCAGCAGTGGGCCGGGCAGCCCGCCGATGTCGTAGAGCACCAGGTCCGGCCGGTCCGTGTCGTAGCGGGCGGTCAGTCGGGGCAGCACCGCCATGCCCTCGTCGAGGAACACCCGCATGGCCGTGGCCGGGTCCTCCGGCCACGGGGTGTCGCCTTGGGGCAGGATCGTCGGGTGGGCGATCGGCTCGGCCCCGGTAGAGGCGACCAGGTCGGTCAGGGGTTCGCCGACCGCGTAGGTCACCCGGTGACCCCGGTCGACCAGTTCGCGGATCAGCGCCAAGGAGGGGTAGATGTGGCTGGGCGCGGTGGCGCCGACCATGGCGATATGAGCTGGCTTACGCATTGGAAAAAGGTCCTGTCGAGTCGGAGAGACGGTGTCATCCGAGGGAGGCGACGCGGACCGGGCCCGGGCCACTCGCCGGGGCGAGGGCGTCGTCGGGCCGAGGAAGGCGCCGGTCGAGGCACGACCGGCGTCAGGCGTCGCCTCAGGCGGAACGCAGGCGCATGAATGCGATGATCATGAGTACGACCGTAGTGGCACCGGGCCGGGTCGGTCAACCCGGTTGACGCCGGCGGGTCTTGTCGGCCGGGCACCGGCGGCGGTACCTTCCGGCGATAGGCACCGACTCCTGTGCCGCCACCCCGACCGGTCGGCACCTGCTCTGGTATCGGCGGCCCGCCGTGGACTGGCAGTCCCAGGCCCTGCCGATCGGCAACGGTCGCCTCGGTGCCATGATCTTCGGCCGGCCCGACCACGAGCGGATCCAGTTCAACGAGCAGAGCCTGTGGGGCGGGGTAGCGGACTACGACAACGCCCTGGCCGGGCAGCCCGACGAGGTCTTCGACCCGAGCATGACCGGGTTCGGCTGCTACCTGGCCTTCGGCGACCTGCACCTGCGCTTCCACCCCCAGCCGGACATCGGCTACCGCCGGGATCTGGACCTGGAATCCGGCCTGCACACCACCCGCTTCGGCGCACCCGGTCAGAGGGTGCGGCGGGAGGCCTTCGCCAGTCGCGGCGCCGACCTGCTGGTCCTGCACTACACCGCCGAGCGGCCCGGGGCCCTGGACTGCGACATCACGCTGACCAGCGCCCAGGAGGCACCCACGACCGCCCACGCCGGGACCATCGCCTTTCGCGGTGTGCTGGGCAACGGGCTGCGGTACGCCGCCGCCGTCCGGGTGGCGGCCACCGACGGGCAGGTCACCGCCGAGGGCCACCACCTGCGGGTACGCTCGGCCACCCGGTTGACCCTGCTGCTGGACGCCCGTACGGACTACCGGCTGGACGCCGCCGCGCGGTGGCGGGGGGCAGATCCGGAGCCGGTGGTACGCGCCACCCTGGACCGGGCCGCCGGGCAACCTCATGCCGTGCTCCGCGCGGCCCATGTGGCGCAGGCCCGGTCGACAGCCGACCGGGTACGGGTGCACTGGGGGGCCAGCCCCGACGAGGTCACCGCCCTGCCGACGGACCAGCGGCTGGCCCGCTACCGGGCGGGCGACGCCGACCCCGAACTGGAGCAGACCATGTTCGTGTTCGGCCGGTACCTGCTGCACAGCTCCTCCCGACCCGGCGGGCTGCCCGCCAATCTGCAAGGGCTGTGGAACGACAGCAATCAGCCGGCCTGGGCGGCGGACTACCACACCAACATCAATGTCCAGATGAACTACTGGTGTGCCGAGACCACCGACCTGGGCGACAGCCACCGGGCGCTCGTGGAGTTCATCCGGCAGGTGGCCGTACCCAGCCGGGTGGCCACCCGCAACGCCTTCGGCGCCCGGACCCGGGGCTGGACGGCCCGCACCAGCCAGAGCATCTTCGGTGGCAACTCATGGGAGTGGAACACCGTGGCCAGCGCCTGGTACGCCCAGCACCTCTACGAGCACTGGGCCTTCAACCAGGACCTCGGATACCTGCGGGACACCGCCTATCCGCTGATCAAGGAGATCTGCGGCTTCTGGACCGACCGGCTGGTCGACGACGGCACCGGCCACCTCCTCGCCCCGCAAGGATGGTCGCCGGAGCACGGCCCCCGTGAGGACGGGGTGCCGTACGACCACCAGATCATCTGGGACCTGTTCCAGAACTACCTGGACTGCGCCGCCGCCCTGGAGGTCGACGCCGAGTTCCAGGCCACGGTCGCCGACCGGCAGGCCCGGCTGGCACCGCACCAGATCGGGCGGTGGGGTCAGCTTCAGGAGTGGCGGGCGGACCGCGACGACCCGCACGACCGGCACCGCCACACCTCCCACCTGTTCGGGGTGTACCCGGGCCGCCAGATCACCCCCGCCGGTACCCCGGAACTCGCCGCCGCGGCCCTGGTGTCCCTGCGGGCCCGCTGCGGCCGAAGCGACGGCGGCCCGGTCAGCGACGACACCGTCACCGGCGACAGCCGCCGGTCCTGGACCTGGCCCTGGCGGGTGGCGATCTTCGCCCGGCTGGGCCAGGCGCAGCCGGCCTGGTCCATGCTCCGGGGTCTGCTGCGGCACAACACCCTGGACAACCTGCTCTGCACCCACCCCCCGATGCAGGTCGACGGCAACCTGGGCATCACCGCGGCGATCGCGGAGATGCTGCTGCAGAGCCACGAGGGCGTCATCCACCTGCTGCCCGCCCTGCCGCCGCACTGGGCCGACGGCAGCTTCGCGGGGCTGCGGGCCCGGGGCGGCTACCGGGTCGACTGTGTGTGGCGGGCCGGTCGGGTCACCGACTTCACGATCACCGCCGATCGCACCCGGCGCCGGGCCCCGGTGCGTGTTTGCATCGAGGGCCGGGAACTGCTCGTCGAGCCGCGCTGACCGGCTCAGGAGGAGAGCAGACCCTCGGCCACCAGGTCTACCCAGAGGGCGTCCGGCACCGGCCTGGTGAGCAGGTCGGCGTTGCGTCTCACCTGCTCGGCACTCGTGGCCCCGACGACCAGAGTGGCCACCGCCGGATGCCGGGCCACGAAGGCCATCGCCGCCTGCGGCAGGCTCACCCCGTGCCGTCGGCAGGTCGCGGCGATGCGTACCGCCCGGTTGTGGATCGGCGGCGGCACCGGACGGTAGTCGTACATCCGGCCGGGTTGTTCGGTGGCCAGCACCCCGCTGTTGAAGACCCCGGCGGCGAGCACGGACACCCCCCGTTCCTCGCAGGCCGGCAGCAGATGGTCCTGCGCGGACTGGTCCAGCAGGGTGTACCGCCCGGCCAGCATGACGGTGTCGATGTCGGTCTCCCGGACGAACCGGTGCAGCATCCGCCACTGGTTCATTCCGACGCCGATGGCACCCACCACCCCCTGGGCCCGCAGCTCGTGCAACGCCGGGTACGCCTGCTCGACCGCCTGCCGCCAGTGCTCATCCGGGTCGTGCAGCAGCACCACATCGATATGGTCCAGGCCCAGCCGGTCCAGACTGGACTCCAGAGACCGGCGCACCCCCTCGGCGCTGAAGTCCCACTGCCGGACATGGTCGGCCGGGACGTCGAAGCCGCCCTCCTCATCGCGCAGGTGGGCGGTCTGTGGCGAGGGCACCAGCAACCGACCGACCTTCGTGGACACCGTGTACCCGGCACGGGGCCGGTCGGCCAGGGCGGCTCCCAGCCGACGTTCGGCCAGGCCGAGGCCGTAGTGCGGGGCGGTGTCGAAGTAGCGGACGCCCACCTGCCAGGCCGCCTCCACGGTGCGGAGGGCGGTCTCCTCGTCCACGGCCCGGTACAGGTTGCCGATCCCGGAGGACCCGAAGCCGAGCTGACTGACCGTTACCTGCGTACTGCCCAGCCGCCTCATGAGGTCTCGATTCACCGGTGGGGGTGGTTGTCGGTGGATCCCGCCGGGCGCAGCCGCAGGCCGTGCATTCCGCCGTCGACCGCGAGCACCGTCCCGGTGGTGGCGGCGGCCGAGGGACCGGCCAGGTAGGCCACCGCCGCCGCCACCTCGACCGGGGTGACCAGCCGCCCGAGGGGTTGGCGGACGCGCAGGGCCGCGTACTCGGCGGCGGGATCGGCGGCGGCGTCGACCAGTCGGCGTACCCAGGGGGTGTCTACCGTGCCGGGGTTGACGCAGTTGACCCGGATGCCCTCGGCTAGGTGGTCGGCGGCCATGGCCAGGGTCAGGGCCTGCACCGCGCCCTTGGTGGCGCTGTAGAGGGCCCGGCCGGGCAGGCCGGCGGTCGCCGCGATCGAGCAGATGTTGACGATCGCGGCGGCCGAGGAGACCCGCAGGTACGGCAAAGCTGCCCGGGTGACCCGGACCAGGCAGGCCACGGCGGCACCCCGCGCGGCCAGCAGCTCGGCGGTCGCCAGGCCGATGCCCGATCCTCCGCCGGTCACCACGGCGGCCAGCCCGGTGAACTCCCCGCTCACGCGGTGCCGACCGGCTGGCGTTGCCGACCGAGCCCGTCGATCTCCATCTCGATCACCTCACCGCCGCGCAGGTACGGCTTGGGGTCGGGCATCCCCAGGGCGACCCCCGCCGGGGTGCCGGTGTTGATCACATCGCCCGGTTCCAACACCATGAACTGGCTGACATAGTGGATGATCTCGGCCACCCCGAAGATCATGTTCTTGGTGTTGCCGTCCTGGCGCAGGATGCCGTTGACACTGCACCTCAGGCCCAGCTGCTGCGGGTCGGGCACCTCGTCCGGAGTGACCAGCCAGGGTCCGAGAGGGTTGAAGGTCTCGCAGGACTTGCCCTTGTCCCACTGGCCGCCGCGTTCCAGCTGGAACTCGCGTTCGGAGAGGTCGTTGGCGATCGTGTACCCCGCGACGCAGGCCAGGGCCTCGGCCGGGCTCGTCAGGTAGCGGGCGGTGCGGCCGATCACGACGGCGAGTTCGACCTCCCAGTCGGTCTTGCGGCTGCCCCGGGGTACCAGCACCTGGTCGTTCGGGCCGACCACGGTGTACGACGCCTTCAGGAACAGGACCGGCTCGGCCGGTGGTCTCGCACCGATCTCGGCGGCATGATCGAAGTAGTTCAACCCGACGCAGACGACCTTGCCGGGTCGGGCGACCGGGGCCCCGATGCGGACCGTGGGATCAACCTGCGGAAGGCTGCCGCCCTGCACCGCCGCACGTACCTCCTCGATGCCGTCGCCGTCGAGGAAGGCCCCGTCGATGTCGGACACCAGGCCGGACAGGTCGACCAGCCGACCGGCCGGGTCCAGCGCGGCGGGCCGTTCCCGCCCGAGGGCTCCCACTCGAAGTAGCTTCACGGCACACCCTTCGGCCAGACATCGGATCTATCCGCCTGGTTCTATCCGCATCGATGAGTAAACGGCAAGGCCCAGCCGCAAACGAACGGCGAAGCCGCGTCCGTTGCGAGGGTGCGTCACGACCCGGCGGGTCTGAGGTCGAGAATGCTCCGCCCGGTGGTCAGGTGGTGGCGCGTTCGGCGGCTTCGATGGCGGCGTCGGTGACCCAGCGCATGCCGACCAGCAGGGCCAGGGCCAGTACGCCCATGATGACGAAGACCGCCCGCAGGCCGAACAGCTCGGCCAGCCCGCCCCCGACCAACGCTCCCACCGGCATGCTCCCCCAGGCCAGCAGCCGGTATCCGCTGTTGACCCGCCCGAGCAGGCGGTCCGGGGTGATCCGCTGGCGCAGCGAGACCGTGATGACGCTCCAGGCGGTGAGCAGGATCCCGCCGACGAAGAAGATTCCGCCGAGGACGAACGGGTTGGTGCTCAGCGCCGGAGCGCCCACGACGACCGCGATCGCGACCATCGCTACGCCGAGCGCGCGGGCCCGGCCGAGCAGCCGCTCGATCCTCGCGGCGACGAGTGACCCGAGCACGATGCCCCCCGCCAGGGTGGTCAGCAGGAGGCCGTAGCCCGGCTCGCTGAGCCCGATGGCCGAGTTCGGCCCGACCGCGTACAGCACCAGCACCGCGAAGGTGGCCGTGGTGGTGAGGTTGCTGACCCCGACCATCAGTGCCAGGGTCCGCAGCAGTCGGTGTCGCCAGAGGAACCGTACGCCTTCGGCGATGTCGGCGCGCAGTGTGCTCGTGCCCTGTCGCGCGACCCGGAACCGGCCGCCGACCAGCAGCAGGGCGACCACCGCGGCGGCCCAGAGCCCGGCCGGCCCGAGCATCGCGTACGCCACTGCGCCGGCGACCAGGAAGCCGGCCAGCGGCGGGCCGACGAACTGGTTGGCGGCCAGTTCGACGGCGTACAGCCGTCCGTTGGCGCGGGACAGCGCCGCTCGCGGGACGAGTTGCGGCAGGATCGACTGGGCGGAGGTGTCGTACAGGGTCTCGGCGACGCCCGCGCCGAAGGCCACCAGGTAGAGCAGCCAGATCGAGCCGGCGTCGAGGGCCACGGCCAGGGCCAGCGCCCCGAGCAGGGCCGCCCGCAGGCTGTTGGCGGCCACCATCACCCGCCGCCGGTCGAGCCGGTCGACGAGCGCGCCGGCCGGGAGGGCGAACAGCAGCCACGGCAGGCTGAACGCGGCAGCCACCCCGGCGACCAGCACCGGTGAGGTCGTGTACCCGACGGCGACCAACGGCAGAGCCACCTTGACGACCCCGTCGGCCAGGTTGGACACCGCCGATGCCCACCACAGCCGCCAGTACCGGCCGCCCAGACCGCTCGACTCCGCACCGGTCGACTCTGAGCCGGCCGGTTGCGTGGTCGCTACTGGTTCTTCCACCCCCGTCACCGCCGAATCATCGCAGACCCCGCGCCCTCGCTCGGCCCCCGCGCGAGGTCGCCGGTGCGCGGCGACCGACCGGCCGGAGAGGACCGTGGAAAAGAGGGATCATGGATGACCGGAATTATCGATATTCACAAGCATCTTGCTCCGACCCATGGTGCGCGCCCATACTTTGGCTACACGCGAAGCAGCGGATTGGCACGAATTGCACCGTTGGTACGGCGAGGTGGACGGACACCAGGCTCCGTAGGGCAGCACCTCGCGCATCGCGACGCCGGTCCTCGTCCTCGGTCCACGCTTGCCGTGGCCCGGTCCGGCGCGCTGTCGTAGTCCATGGAGGTGGACGTGAAACGAACCGTAGCGGCGCTGGGATCCCTGGCTGCCGCGTCCCTTCTCGCCGTGACGGGCGTGCTCTTCGCCCCGTCACCGGCCTCCGCCGCGTCCCTGGTCGAGGTGACCAACTTCGGCACCAACCCGGGCAACATGCGGATGCACATCTATGTGCCGGACGTCCGGCCCGCCAATCCCGCCGTCGTGGTCGCCATGCACGGCTGCGGCGGCAACGGCCCCGGGTTCTACTCCGGCAGTGAGTTCGGCCGCCTCGCCGACCAGTACGGCTTCGTGGTCATCTACCCCACCGCCACCCAGCAGGCCGGCTTCGGCAACTGCTTCGACGTGTGGTCCGCCGCCTCGAAGGTGCGCAACGGTGGCAGTGACCCCGTGTCGATCATGTCGATGGTCAGCTACGCCCAGCGCCAGTACGGCGGCGACCCGCAGCGGGTGTACGCCACCGGCAGCTCGTCGGGCGGCATGATGACCCAGGCCCTGATGGCGCTCTACCCGGACGTCTACAAGGCCGGCGCGGCGTTCATGGGGGTGCCGTTCAACTGCTTCGCCAACGCCGCGGACTTCCCGCCCACCAACAGCCAGTGCGTCAACGGCCGGATGGACCGGACCCCGCAGCAGTGGGGTGACGCGGTCCGGCAGGCGTACTCCGGCTACACCGGGCCTCGCCCTCGGGTGCAGCTGTGGCACGGCACCAACGACAACCTGATCCCCTTCCAGCTCCTTCAGGAGTCGGTGGAGCAGTGGACCAACGTGGCCGGGCTGAGCCAGAACCCGACCCGCACGGACACCCCGCAGGCGAACTGGAACCGGCGTCAGTTCGCCGACTCCACCGGCACGGTGCGGGTGGAGGCGTACGCCATCCAGGGTGCCGGGCACAGCCTGCCCTCGACCGGCATGGCCCGGGCCGCGATCGACTTCTTCGGCCTGACCAGCAGCACCCCGCCGCCCACCACCCCGCCGCCGACGACTCCCCCGCCGACGACTCCGCCGCCCACCACTCCCCCGCCGACCACGCCGCCGCCCACCACTCCGCCGCCGACGACCCCGCCGCCGGGTGCCACCTCCTGCCGGGTGCAGTGGACGGCCGACACCTGGAACAACGGCCTGGTCGCCAACCTCACCGTCACCAACACCAGCCCGGTCGCGATCAACGGCTGGACGGTGCAGTGGACCTCGGCCAGCGGCCAGCAGGTGACAAACGCCTGGAACGCCACGATCACCCAGACCGGCAACCAGGTGACCGCCCGCAATGTCGGTTACAACGCCACCATCGGGGCCAACCAGAGCATCACCTTCGGTTTCCAGGCCACCCACACCGGCACCAGCACCCCGCCGGACCGCTTCACCCTGAACGGGGCAGCCTGTAGCTGACCCCTCGACCAGATCGGTGCCCCGGCCGTCATCGGCCGGGGCACCGGCGCTCCTCCCCGACCATCTGGCACAGGGCGTACCGCTCAGGGTGTCGTCGCGTCGACCGGCGGCAGGTCGATCGGGATGCCGGTCAGGCATTCGCTTCGCGCCCACAGCTGTTGTGCCACCCCGACGTCGAGGGCCCGGGCGCTGCGGGTCGCGCGCACCGGCGGGCCGACGTTCTCCGCCCGGTGCGCCGGGCCCCAGTAGCTGCCGCCCTCGGCCTCCGGGTCGGTGGCGGCGCGCAGGATCGGCAGGGCCCCCTCGGCCAACGGCATCGCCAGGTACCGGCCGATGCCGTTGACGATCGTGACGAGCCGGTCCCGCCCCTGACTCGGCCCGGTGTAGGTCCACCCAGGATGGGCGGCGGTGACCCGCAACGACGATCCGACCCCGGTCAGCCGTCGGTGCAGCTCCAGGGTGAACAGCAGCATCGCCAGCTTGCTCTGCCCGTAGGCGGCGAACCGGGCGTAGCGCCGCCGCTGCCAGTTCAGGTCGTCCAGGTCGATCCGCCCGGTGCGGTGCGCGTTGCTGGCCACGTTGACGATCCGGGCCTGCCCGGTGGCGAGCAGCAGGGGCAGCAGCCGGCCGGTGAGCGCGAAATGACCCAGGTAGTTGGTGCCGAACTGAAGTTCGAAGCCCTGCCGGGTACGCCGCAACGGCGGATACATCACCCCGGCGTTGTTGACCAGCAGGTCCAGCCGGTCGTGCTCGGCCCGGTAGGCGGTGGCGAAGGCGGCCACCGAGTCCAGGTCGGCCAGATCGAGGCGACGGCAGTGCACCTCGCCGTGCGGGTGCCGGGCGCGGATCGTCTCGGCCGCGGCCTCACCCTTGCCGCGATCCCGGCAGGCGAGCACCACCCGCGCACCCTTGCCGGCCAACGCTCGCGCCGTCTCCAGGCCGAGCCCGCTGTTGGCCCCGGTGACGATCACCGTGCGCCCCCGCTGGTCGGGAATGTCGTCGTACGCCCAGTGGGTCATCTGTCGCTCCTCGGTTCGCGCGGGGCCCGGCCGGCGCGACCAGGTCGGGCTCGTCAGGGCGACCGGTGCGGTCCGCCGGCGGGATGGCCGCCGGCGGACCGCTCGGGGTCAGCCGATGGTGCAGAGGGTGCCGTTGAGCCGGAAGGCCGTCGGTACGACGTTCGGTCCGCTGTACTCGCCGACGAAGCCGACAGTGGTCGAGGCCCCGGCGGAGAGCCGACGGTTGTCGTCGTTGTTGGTCACCCGCACGGTGTCGCCGACCTGTTCCCAGGTGGCGCTCCATCCGCTGCCGACCCGCTGCCAGGAGGTGGGCCAGGTCCAGGTCAGGGTCCACCCGTCGATGGTGTGCTCGCTGTCGTTGACGATGTCGACGTTGGCCACGTAGCCGTTGCCCCAGTCCGTGGTGCTGGCGAAACGGACGGTGCAGCCGCTGGTAGCCGGGCTGCCGGTGGTGAAGGTCAGCGGCGGCGAGGACCAGGAGACCCGTCCGGCGGTGTCGCGGGTCAGCACGTTGACGGTGTACCTGCGCCCCGGGACGAGGTTGCCGACGGTCAGGCTGGTCCCGGAGGTCTCGCCGAGCTGCTCACTGACCGCACCGTTCTGCCGGTGCACCTCGTACTTGGCGATCGGGGCGGCCCCGGCGGTGGCGGCCGGCCAGGTGATCGTCACCTCCCGGTCGGTGACGCCGGTAGCGGTGGGCTGGCCGGGGGCGCCGGGGGCCCCGGTGACCGCGGTCGCCGGCCGCACCACCAGGGTGGTCAGCGAGTACGGCGGCAGGGTACGGCTGGTCGCCTCGCCGCTGCGGGCGGTGGTGACCTCGGTGGCCCCGTTGGTGTGGGTGTGCACCGTCGGCGCCCCGCCGGCCGGGACGAACCCGGCGTAGTCGATGGTGACCGGGTGGGCGTTGTCCGGGTCCTTGTTGATCAGCAGGACCGCCACCTCCCCGTTGGCCCGCCGCACCGCGTGCGCGCTGACCAGCGGCTGGTCGGTCTCAGCCCGGATGAACTGGTCACCGCTGCGGGCGAACCGGCTCATCATGGTCAACCCGTGGTAGGCCGCGAAGGGGGTGTTGACCGGGGGTTCGCAGACCGAGCCGTCCGGGGTGCAGGTGCCGCTGGAGAGCAAACCGAAGTCGCCGTAGTCGGTCTGCCCCGCCACCGTGCTCACCCGGCCGATGCCGTTGTGCACGTTCCACCAGTGCACCGTGAACACCCCGTTGGCGAGCAGACCGCTGTAGGCGTCGGCCAGGAACAGGGCGGCCGGTTGGCTGGTCATGCCCTCGGAGGTGACATTGACCTCGGTGAGGCTGATCCCGATGCGGCCGGGGTTCGGGCCGGCGTACCGGGTGATCTGCTGGCGCAGCAGGTACACCGCGTCGTTGATGTGGCTGGTCCGGGGCAGCGACTCGGCGGGGCTGCCACCCGGGTACCAGTGCACGTCCACGAAGTCGATCGAGGGCCCGGCGATGGACAGCACGGTCTGGTTCCACGGGCCCGGGTCGTTGCCGGCGGTCAGGCCGTCCGGCCAGTTGGCCGGCATGGTGAGCACCGCGCCGACCTTGATGGTCGGGTCCACGGCCTTCATCGCCTCGGCGTAGTCGACCACCAGGTTCGCGTAGTAGGTGGCACTCTTGTCGGGATGGTGGTCGGCCTCCCAGCCGGACCCGTAGTGACCGTTGCCGTAGTTCTCGTTGCCGACCGTCCAGTACCGCGCGCCGTAGCCCTTGGTCACGTTGGCATACCGCACCCAGTCGGCCGCCTCCTGCGGAGTGCCGGTGCCGTAGTTGGCGATGATCATCGGCTCGGCCCCGACCCGACGCGCCGCCCCCATGAAGGTGTCGAAATCGGTGCCGGGGGCCACGTAGCCGCCGGGCGCGGTGTGGTCGCGCCAGTGGTAGATGTCGGCGTACGAGCCACCCGGGTAGCGCAGCATCTGCACCCCGGCGTCGCGCAGCAGGTCCGAGGTCTCCTCGGTGGCCAGATACTGATCCCAGATGGCGTGGTTGACGCCGAGCGCGGTGTCGGGCACGGTGGCCAGCCCGGCCCGCGTATTCACCGTCACCGTCACCGGCGCGACCGCCGCGTCAGCGCTCGGGGCGGTGGCCCCGGTCAGTGCGCCGGTGGTCAGCAGCAGGCCCGCGACGAGCAGCGCGCCTCCGCGCCGGGGCAGCCGCCTCGATCGGGCGGAGGGTCGAACACCGTGCCTGTTCGGAATTCTCATGGATGTCCTTTTTCGATCACAAGCGGGAGCCGCCCGGCCGAAGCCCACGACCAGCGGCGATACGAGAACGACCAACTCACCTGCCGTCACCCGCCGCAGGCCAGAACGGCCCCGGCTGCCCATCGGATGACGGCCACTCGCGCCCGACAAACACATCGACGGATCAGAATGGCACAGCGTACGGCGATCACTCAACGCCTCTTGCCCACCCACCTTCGGGCCGAGGCCATCCCGAACACCGCGCCGGGGATCCACCTGCACCGGGACATCCGGCGAAGGCGAGCCTCCCGCACGGGAGCGGGGTATGAGAGCCGGCCGTTTCCCCATCTGGCCCGCACCGGCGATTCGCTGACCGAGTCCCGACCGGTCGGGACAGTCACCTCGGCTTTGGGTGCATTTGTTGCTGCCCTGGCGACAACAGATGTACCCAAAGCCAGCCCCGCAGCCTGATAGCGCAGGCGGGTCAGCTCGACAGGGCCGGTGGCGTTGTGGTCTGGGTGCCGGGTTGCCCGCAGTGAACAGGGCAGGGGCAGCGGGCGGGGTCAGCTCAACGTCGGGGTGGCGCGGGCGAGGATGGTGGGGAAGTCGACGCCGGGCGGCAGGGTGCCGTAGGCGTGGCCCCGGTCTGCGGCCAGTCGGGAGGCGCAGAAGGCGTCGGCTACCGCCGGGTGGCCGTGGCGCACCAGCAAGGCACCCTGCAACACCAGGGCCAACTGCTCGACCAGCCGCCGGGCACGTACCTCCCGGTCGGCCGGGTCGGCTAGGGCGGCCTCGACCTGGCGTACCGCCGCGTCCAGGCGGGCGTCGGCCCCGGCGGCGGCCTCCAGTTCGGCGCGCAACGCCGCCAGCACCTCGGGTGCACCGGCCAGCGCGCGCAACACGTCCAGCGCGGCCACGTTGCCGGAGCCCTCCCAGATGGAGTTCAGCGGCGACTCGCGGAACAGCCGGGGCATGCCGGACTCCTCGACGTACCCGTTGCCGCCCAGGCATTCCAGGGCCTCGGCGGCGTGTCCCGGCCAGCGCTTGCAGACCCAGTACTTGCCGATCGCCAGGGCGATCCGCTTGAAGGCCGCCTCGCTCTGATCGCCCCGGGCGGCCCGGTCGGTGGCCCCGGCCAGCCGCATCATCAGCAGGGTGGCGGCCTCGGACTCGATCGCCAGGTCGGCCAGGACGTTGCGCATCAGCGGCTGGTCGAGCAGGGCCCGGCCGAAGGCCCGCCGGTGCGCGGCGTGGTGCACGGCGGTGATCACCCCCTGGCGCATCCCGGCGGCCGCGCCGATCACACAGTCCAGCCGGGTCAGGTTGACCATGTCGATGATGGTGCGTACGCCCCGACCCTCGTCACCTACCCGCCAGGCCACCGCGTGCTCGTACTCGACCTCGGCGGAGGCGTTGGAGCGATTGCCCAGCTTGTCCTTCAGGCGCATCAGTCGCATCGGGTTGCGGGTGCCGTCCGGCAGCACCCGGGGCACCAGGAAGCAGGTCAGCCCGCCGGGTGCCTGGGCGAGGGTGAGGAACAGGTCGCACATCGGCGCGGAGGTGAACCACTTGTGCCCGACCAGCCGGTAGCTGCCGTCGGGCTGCGGGTGGGCGGCCGTGGTGTTGGCCCGTACGTCGGAGCCGCCCTGTTTCTCGGTCATCGACATGCCGGCCAGCAACCCCCGCTTGGCGCGCGGCGGGCGCAGCCCGAAGTCGTACGTCCGGGTGGTCAGCAGCGGCTCGTAGTCGGCGGCCAGGTCCGGGGCGTGGCGCAGCGCGGGCACCGCCGCGTAGGTCATCGAGATCGGGCAGCCGTGCCCGGCGTCCGGACGCCAGGTGTAGAACTTGGCCGCGCGGGCGACATGCGCCCCGGCCCGCTCGTCGGCCCAGGGGGCGGCGTGCAGGCCATGTTCGACGGCGGTACGCATCAGCGCGTGCCAGGAGGGGTGGAACTCCACCTGGTCGATGCGGTGCCCGTAGCGGTCGTGGGTGCGCAGCACCGGCGGGTACTCGTTGGCCAACCGGCCGTGCTCGAGAGCGGGTTGACTGCCGGCGAGCCTACCGAGGTCGTGGACCTCACCGACGGCCCAGTCGGCACCTTCCCGGACGAGGCCCTCCAGCAGTGCCGGATCGTCCGCGGTGTCGTAGTCGACCAGCGGGGGGACCTGGTTGGCCACCTCGTGTGTGGTCACGGGGACGCCTCCGGTGCGCGGTGGAGCTGCTTGGCGAACCAGTGATCAGGGTACGGGCTGGTGTTGTACCGCGGGATCTCCTCGTATCCGGCGCTGCGGTAGAGCCGGATGGCCTCGGTCAGGGCACGGTTGCTGTCCAGGCGTACGCAGTCCGCACCGGCCGCGGCGGCGTGCTTCTCCAGCTCGGTGAGCAGTCGTCGGCCGACGCCGAGCCCGCGTACCGACCCGGAGACCCAGAGGCGTTTGATCTCGGCGGTCCCGTCGGGGTCGAAGCGTACCGAGCCGCAGCCCACCGTCTCCGAGGCGAGGGTGGCTACCAGGAACACCCCGGCGGGCGGGAGGAACTGGTGGTCGTCGTCGGTGTCCAGGGTGAACCCGGCCGGGAAGCGTTCGGCCAGCTCCCCCGCGTACGCCCGCAGGCAGGCACGAGCGCGCGGATCGGTCGGCGGGCAGACCTCGACGGTGACCATGGAGGCCATCAGCAGCCGTTGCACCTCGTTCATCGCGGTGGTGAGCCGGTCACGCTGGCCGACGGTCAGCGGGGCGAGCATCGACCAGGCCAATTCGTCGGATCGGCGATCGAGAAGCGCCCACTCGGCCCGGCCGGCTTCGGTGAGCCGGGCCACGCGTACCCGTCCGTCGCCCTCGGCCGGTGTCACCGTCACCAGTCCCGCGCCCTCCAGGGTGCGCAGCAGCCGGCTGAGGTAGCCCGCGTCGAGATCGAGCCGGTTACGCAGCGCCGCCACCTCGGCCCCGGCCGGGCCGATCTCCCAGAGCAGCCGCGACTGGGCCAGGGGCCGGTCGCGGGCCAGGAACTTGTCGTCCAGCGCTCCGACGCGCTGGGTCACCGTGCGGTTGAAGCCCCGCACCACATCCACCAGTTCACGCTCCATGTTGTCTGACTTTAGTCAACTATTCTGCCCATCGGTAGGGCTGGTCCGCACTCGACACCCGGAGCACCCCACCGGGCAGCCGAGAGCCCAACGCCGGTCACCGCCGGTCGGCGCGGCGCAGGGATGGCGAGGTCAGTGCCGTCACCGCCGCCACGGCCAGCACACCGGCGCAGCCGTACAGCAGCGCCGCCACCGGCACGACCTCGGCGAGCGAACCGAGCACGTTGAGGGTGAGCAGCAGCGGCAGGCTCTGCACGAGCACCAGCACCGACTGCACCCGGGACACGTGTGTGTCCGGGGCGACGGCCAGGATCAACGGGCCGACATGGGTGGCGAAGCCACCCGATCCGACACCGATCACCATCCCGGCGGCGACCGAGGTCGGCAACGAACCGGCCGCCGCCAGAGTGACCACGCCACCGGCGGCCACCAGCAGCGCGGCACCGCTGACCCGACCGGGGTCGGGCAGGGCGCCACGCACCAGCACGAGGATCGCGACGGTCGCGGTGCCCAGCGCCAACGCCGCGACGACCGCACCGGTGGCCGACGACGACCACATCCGCTCCCGCCCGAGCAACGGTACGAGCAGGCCGGACACCGGCAGCAGGAAACCGGCGGCCACCCCGACCAGCAGCAGTGCGGGCCGCAGTACGGCATGCGCGGCGGCGAGCAGCAGTCCGTCCACGGCGGCCCGCCACAGTGGCTGCGCCACCGGCCGGCCCGGCAGTTGCCCAGCCGGCTGGCCCGGCGACTCGCCCGGCCGCACCGTCAGGGCCGCCCGAAGCACCATCAGGACCAGCAGCATCAGGGCGAAGCCGGCGGCGTTGGCCAGCGCCACTGCGGCGAGCCCGAGGGCGGCCAGCAGCAGGCTGCCCGCCGCCGGCCCGACGAACATGGCTAGTTGACCGGCAAGGTGTCGGGCCGACATCGCCCGCGCCAACCCGGCCGGTGCCACCAACCGCCGGGGCATCGAGCCCGTGCTGGGCAGGTAGAAGGCGTCCACGACCCCGATGGCCAGGGCGGCCAGCAGCAGTGGCAGCCACGGATTCGCCGCCGACCACACGGCGGCGGCCAACGCCACGGTGACGACGACCATCGCCGCGTCCGAGACCACCATGACGGTCCAGGCGCCCAGCCGGTCGGCCACCGCACCGCCGACCAGTAGGAGCAGGGCCCGGGGCAGGTTGACGGCGGTGAGCACCAGCGCGGCGAAGCCGCCACCTTCTCCGGCCGCCACCCAGGCCATCGCGAACGCCATGGCTTGAACGCCGACCAGGGACAGCGTCGTCCCGCCCAGCCATGCCCAGTACGCGCCCGGCACCGCCCTCGCACTGCCGCTCGTTGGCGCCCTACCGGTAGACGTCGCCGCCACAGTTCCTCCCGATCACCGCATCGCGCCGACCGGCGCCGGGGTGGCGCCGGTCGGCATCTCGCGTCCGGCACTGTCCGGCCTCGACCCGGTCGAGGGTCAAGCCGGCACGGGAGCGGCCCCGGCGGGCAAGCGTCAGTCGGCCGACTCGGTGCGCGGGAGCATCTCGGGCGACCAGGTGAAGCGGTAGCGCGGATCGGATACGGCCTGGGCGAAGGCCGTCGAGACGGCCGGGGAGCTGACGATCCGCCAGTCCTGTTCCTTGTTCACCTCGAACCAGATGAGCCCGATGATGTCCTCGTACCCGGGTAGCAGCCGGAAGGTCTCGGTGATCCATTCCGCCTTGCGGCCGGCGATGTCGGAGGCCGCGGTCTCGGTGATGACCAGCGGTTTGGCGCTGAAGGCTCGAATCTCCCCGATGGTCTCCTTGAAGATCGCGTCGAAGGACCGGTACTTCGAGAAGGCGCCCATGCCGGAGTAGCCCGAGATGCCGATCCAGTCGACGTAGTCGTCCCCGGGGTAGAGCTCGGAAAGCTTCGGCGTCGAGCCGTCCCATCTGGCGTTCGGGCTCCACACCCAGATCACGTTGGTCGTTCCGGCGGCCTTGAACAGATCGTGCAGGTGGCGCCAGGCCTTGACGTAGTCGCCCGGCCGATTGCCGTTGGCGCTCTCGCACCAGGGGTACCAGTTGCCGTTCATCTCGTGGGCGAACCGGATGGCCACCGGGTAGTCGAGTGCCTTGATTCCCTCAGCCCAGGTGCGCAGGTAGTCGTCGAAGTCGCCGCGCGTGATGCGGGACAACCGGTAGTCGGGCTGACGGGAGCGGAGCCGGTCGATCGTGCCGCGGGCGGCCCCCTTCTTGCGGGCCTCCTCGTCCAACCGGTAGTCCCATGGTTCCCAGGCCAGCATCGGCAGCATGCCCCGGTCGCGGACCGCGTCGAACAGCGTCCGGTCGAAGGTGTCGGTCGCCCAGCCGGAACCGAAGAGCATGACCTGTGGATGGTGCTTCGCCGTCGCGGTGAAGGTGTCCACGGGCGTGAAGTCGTGCGGTCCCTCCTTGGTCGCGATGCCAATGAACACCTTCTTCGTCGGCGGGAAGACCTCCGGCGGGGATGGCGAAGGGCTCGGTTCGCGTACCGCCGCCTGGTCCGACGGGGCGGGTTCCCGCCTCCCGGACCCGGTGCCCGGTGCGATCGCGAAGGCGTACGCCAGCAGCAGCGCGCCGACCAGCGACATGGCGACCCGCGGCAGAGTCAGCCGTGCCATGGCACCTCCCGGGAAGCGACCACCGGTGCCGTCGCCCGGACCCGCCGGCTGCGGACGGCATGACGCCCGGTCGGACCGGCGCGGCGCGCACGCCAGGCCAGGAGAGCCGACCCGCACGCGATCAGCGGTGGGGCGAGGCCGGTCAGGAGGGTCAGGACCGGCCATACCCGCAGCGGTGTGCGGCCGTGTTCCAGCATGAAGCTCACGGCGAGCAGGCCGGCGGCGAAGGCCGCCCAGCACAGGTGCAGCCGGAAGGTGCCGAGCGATTCGGTGGTGCGTAGCCCGCCCTTGGCGGTCACCACGAATCCGAGCTTGCGGCGCAGCAGCGCACCGACGGCAGCCGCCACGTAGATCGGGCCGGCGAACAGCGCCAACGCCATGCCGACCAGGCCGATCTCCTCCCGCTCGTGCGGCGCGATGTTGAATCGACGCAACCAGAGCCAGAGCACGAACCAGGTGCAGATGGTGGCGCCCCACAGCACCGACCACACGGCGATGTCGAGCCGGGCCGCGCTCACCCCGGTGAGCAGGTACGCGGCGGTGGCAAAATTGCCCAGCAACAGACTGACCGCGACGCTCGGGTAGTAGAACTGGAGCAGCCGGTAGTGCCAGCGCCGTCGGGACCGCAGTTCGCGCGGCGCCCGCAGCTCGGGGCGGACCAGAATCTCGCAGATGCCCGCCGCCCATCGCTTCTGCTGGTTGAAGTAGTCCGCCCACGATGTCGGGCCCTCCCCGATGGCCACCACGTCGGGGGTGTAGACGCCCTTCCACTGGTTGCCGGTCTGCGGGTTCACCGCAGCGTGGATCCGGATGCTGGTCAGGTGGTCCTCGATGATCGAATCCTGGTAGCCGCCGATGCTGCGCCAGGCGGACGGCCGGTACAGGTGGCCGGTGCCGGTGAGCAGTGGGGCGTCCAGTCCGTTGCCACCGCGGGCGATCAGTCCGTTGTAGAGGTACTGCTGGACGGACGCACCGTGAGCGACCAGGTTCTGGTGCATGTTGCCGTACACCTGTGGCGTCACCACGAAGGCGACGTCCGGGTCGCGGAAGTAGCCGAGCGTGCGCTCCAGGAAGTTCGTCAGCGGCACGTGGTCCGGGTCGACGTTGGCGACCACGTCGTAGTGGTGCTCGTGCTCGGCCCGCCAGGCGTTGTGGTTGCCGGACTTCGTCCTGGCGCGGAACTCTCCGTCGGGTTGGTTGTACTCCGGTCGTCCCTTGCGGCTGAAGTGGCGTACGCCGAGCCGCGCGGCCATCTCCTTCACCGCCGGATCGTCGCCCTCGTCGAGGATCCAGACGTCGACCTGCCCGCAGTAGACGATCTGCCGCATGCGCCGCAGGGTCCGCTCGGCGACGTCGATCGGCTCCTTGCTCGGCACGATCGTGGTGAGCAGCGCCACCCGCAGGCCGACCGGAGGATCGACCGGAATCGGGTCCTTGGCGTGGTACGCGAACACCCAGACGACCATGTTCTGCGCGAGGCGGATCAGTTCGACGCCGACGATCACGCAGAAGCCGAGCCGGGCCACGGCGGTCTGCCAGTCGCCGAACCCGGCTGCGCCGGAGCCGGGTACGTGCTGGGGAAGCAGCAGCCAGCCGACGAGCAGTAGTCCGGCCGCGCTGTTGACGAGGACCAGCAGGGTCAGTACGAGCCGCGCCGCGGGCGACAGGACGGATCGGAACTCGACCGCCGCCTGCGGATGTCGAGGCGCTACGAGAGTTCCGGCGCTCGCCCCGCAACTCGCGTACGCGATGCGAGCACTGATGTTGAGTTGCCGACGGTCGGGGCGTCGGGCGGGTGACGGCCGGACCGCGGCGCTCTCCACGGGCCCGTTTCCGGGCGGCCTCTCCGCCACGTCCCGAGACAGGCGTGTATCGGTCCCGACGCCCACGTTGCCCCCAAGGGTCGCAGTTCCCTGGCCTTCACGAACCCGGCCATGCTGATCGTAGGGACAGATACCGGCAAACTTCTCAGATAGCTTGGCTCGCCCCCAAAGGGCTACATATCTGTTTGTTCATCCACCAGCAGGGCCGACATGAGTCCCGTCGACGCGTCGCGGACCGTCGCCCGGCCATCGCCAGAAGCACACCCGCCGACAAGCGGACGCGCATCGTGCGAGCGCGGCCGCGCCGAGCGTCGCCCAGGCCGGAAGCGTGAACAGAATGAACTCCGGCCGCCAGGTCGGTGTCGCCTGCGCAACGAGCAGCAGGGCCAGCGGCGGCACGGCCACCCAGGCGGTGAACACGGCGGCGGGGTAGCGCAGCGGAAGGCTGAACAGCACCAGCACCAGCAGCACCGCACCCAGCGCGGTGACGCCGAACAGTTCTCCCGGCGTCGCGGCCAACTCGGTCAGGCTCGGGCTCGACGTCTGCGCGAGCGATACCCCCTGCCGCGTGGCGTGCGAGAGCAGGCCGACCCCGGGCAGCGCGCTCAGCACCGCAGCGGCCAGCCAGCGCAGCGCCACTTCGCGCCGGAAGGCGAGCACGGTCCAGCCGTGTCCGACGAGGAGCAGGAGTGCGGTCACCTGACACAGGCCCAGCAGACCCGCCACGGCGGCGTAGAGCACGAAGCGCCAGAGCCTCGGCCGATCCACGGCGGCCTGGAGCAGCCAGGTGGCGAGGACTGCGGCGAGCAGGGTGAGTGCGTACGGCTGGGCCTCCTGTGCGTACCGCGCGGACGTCGGCAGCAGGGCGAAGATGACGCCGGCCAGGACACCGGTGCCCGGTGCGAACATCCGGGCGGCCAGCGCTCCGACGAGCGCCGCCGCTATGGCCATGACGAGGACGGAGAGTCCCCGCAGCGCCGACTCCGAGGTGCCGAAGTACTCCGCCCAGGCCCGCAGCAGCAGGTGGTAGGGCACGGCGTCGCCTGAGCCGAGCATCGACCAGGTGTCCCGCCAGGACGATGTCGACCCGGCCCAGGTCGCGAGTTCCGCCACCCGCGGCCCGGGCGCGTCCGCCCGTACGGCGACGAGCGCGCCCATCAGCAGTGCCGGCACCAGCCAGGCGGCCAGCCTCATTCGGCGGGTACCGTTCACCGGCTCGCCCGGCGCCTCGCCGTGACCCTCCCCCCAGGGGTCCTCGGCGGCCTCCGGCACATCGATTCGGGGCAGGACGATGGTGTCGGCGTCCTTCATCTGTCCCTCACGCATCTCCGTGGCTTCCCCTGGATCCAGGAGCGTATTGAACGGATCTCACCACCGAGGGCACTATGCCCACAAAAGCCCCCAAACCGGTACTCACATCACTAAAGCGACGAACAACTCTGGTCGCCTGAGCAGGTCGCCGTACGATGCCCGCCGCACCTCCCCCGCCGACCGACGTGAACACCAGGCGTGTTGCGGGAGGATCTCGTCCCCGTGTCCGGCCGGAAACCCGAGGCTTGCGCACCCGTCACCGGAACCCATATGTTAGCGATAACATCGATGCCGATGCATAATGCTTCGGAACTCCATCCGTGGAGACGGGCGAGGGCACCCCGCCGCCGCGGACGCACACCACCCGGCCGGACGCTCGTGGATCGCCTGCGGTTCCGCCGTCTCCGACGCTCCGCCGTGCCCCACCACCGATCACCGCCACGCCACCTACCAAATCACCTCGTAACGGTCCACCGGCCCGGGTAGCACCGAATTCCCGGCCCGGGTCGTGCACGTACCGCCACCCCCTCACCCGCAACTGCGGAGGCCGTGATGCCCTACCCGTCCCTCAACCGTCGACATGTGCTCCAGGCCGCCGGCGCGGCCGCCCTGGCCACCGCGGTCGGCCCCGCCCTGGGCGGCGGCACCGCCAGCGCGGCCCTCCCGCCGGTCCGCCCCGACCTCGGGGTGGGCGCGTACCCCTTCGAGATGGGCCAGGTGCGACTGACCGCCAGCCGCTGGCTGGACAACCAGAACCGCACCCTGAACTACCTGCGCTTCGTCGACGTGAACCGGCTGCTCTACAACTTCCGCGCCAACCACCGGCTGTCCACCGCCGGAGCGGCGGCCCTCGGCGGCTGGGAGGCACCCAGTTTCCCGTTCCGCACCCACTCCCAGGGACATTTCCTGACCGCCTGGTCACACATGTGGGCTGTGCTCGGCGACACCACCTGCCGGGACAAGGCCAACTACCTGGTGGCTGAGCTGGCGAGGTGTCAGGCCAACAATCCGGCCGCCGGCTTCAACCCCGGCTACCTCTGCGGCTACCCCGAATCCGACTTCACCGCCGTGGAGGCCCGCACCCTCAGCAACGGCAACGTGCCGTACTACACCATCCACAAGACCCTCGTCGGCCTGCTCGACGTGTGGCGGCACATCGGCAACAACCAGGCCCGCGACGTGCTGCTGGCGTTGGCCGGGTGGGTCGACTGGCGTACCGGGCGGCTCAGCTCGGCCCAGATGCAGGCCATGCTCGGCACCGAGTTCGGCGGCATGAACGCCGTGCTGACCGACCTGTACCAGCAGACCGGCGACGCTCGCTGGCTGACCGTGGCCCAGCGCTTCGACCACGCCGCCGTGTTCAACCCCCTGGCCGCCAACTCCGACCAGCTCAACGGGCTGCACGCCAACACCCAGATCCCCAAGTGGATCGGGGCGGCCCGCGAGTTCAAGGCCACCGGCACCACCCGCTACCGCGACATCGCCAACAACGCCTGGAACCTGACCGTCAACACCCGCACGTACGCCATCGGCGGCAACAGCCAGGCCGAACACTTCCGGGCCCCGAACGCCATCTCCGGGTACCTGCGCAACGACACCTGCGAGCACTGCAACACGTACAACATGCTCAAGCTCACCCGGGAGCTGTGGCTGCTCGACCCGAACCGGGTGGCGTACTTCGACTTCTACGAGCGCGCCCTGCTCAACCACCTGATCGGCGCGCAGAACCCGGCCGACAACCACGGCCACATCACCTACTTCACCCCCCTGCAGCCGGGCGGACGGCGCGGGGTGGGACCGGCCTGGGGTGGCGGCACCTGGAGTACGGACTACAACTCCTTCTGGTGCTGTCAGGGCACCGGCCTGGAGAGCAACACCACCCTGATGGACTCGATCTACTTCCACAACGGCAGCACCCTGACGGTGAACCTGTTCATGCCCTCGGTGCTGAACTGGTCCCAGCGCGGCATCACGGTCACCCAGTCGACCAACTTCCCGGCCGGCGACACCAGCACCCTGACGGTCACCGGCACGGTCGGCGGCTCGTGGACGATGCGCATCCGCATCCCGGCCTGGACCCAGGACGCCACCGTCAGCGTCAACGGCACCGTGCAGAACATCGCCACCACCCCCGGCACGTACGCCTCCCTGACCCGGTCCTGGACCTCCGGCGACACGGTGACCGTACGGCTGCCGATGCGGGTGGTCGCGGAGCCGGCCAACGACAACCCGAACGTCGTGGCGCTGCGGTACGGCCCGGCGGTGCTCTCCGGCAACTACGGCAACACCGCCCTGTCGGCCCTGCCCGCCCTGGCCACCGCCTCGGTCACCCGCACCAGCGGCTCGGCGCTGACCTTCACCGCCACCGCCAACAACGCGCAGGTCAACCTGATCCCGTTCTACGACGCGCACGGGCACAACTACACCGTCTACTGGAGCACCGGTGGCTCCACCGGCCCGGCCGGGGCCACCTTCCGGCTGGCCAACGCCGCCAGCGGCCTGGTGCTCGGCATCGAGAACATGTCCACCGCCGACGGGGCCCCGGCGCTGCAGTGGGCCGACAACGGCACCGCCGACCACGACTGGCAGCTGATCGTCGACGGCAGCGCGGTCCGGTTCCGCAACGCCAACAGCGGCAAGGTGCTCGGCGTACAGAACATGTCCACCGCCGACAACGCGCAGGTCCTGCAATGGTCGGACACCGGCACGGCCGACCACCGGTGGACGATCGTGGACGCCGGCGACGGCTCCCACAAGATCCGCAACGGCAACAGCGGCAAACTGCTGGCCGTCCTGAGCGGCTCCACCGCCCAGGGGGCCCGGGTGGTGCAGGATCCGGACAACGGCACCCTCGACAACCAGTGGCGGTTCATCCCCAACGGGGCCCGCCGGATCCAGAACCTGGCCACCGGCCTGGTGCTCGGGGTCCAGAACATGTCCACCACCGACGGCGGCCTCGTGATCCAATGGGGTGACACCGGCACCGCCGACCACCTCTGGACCGCGATCGTGGACAGCGGCGGCTACCTGCGGTTCCGCAACTCGCACAGCGGGAAGGTGCTGGGGGTGGAGAACGGCAGCAGCGCCGCCGGTGCCCGGGTGGTGCAGTGGGCCGACAACGGCTCGACCGCCCACCGCTGGCGGCTGCGGTACGGCGCGAACGGCTACTTCCGAATCCAGTCCGCCAACGGCGGCCGGGTACTCGGCGTACTCAACGCCTCATCAAGCCAAGGCACCCAGATCGTCATCTGGGACGACAACGGCGCCTCCGACCACCGCTGGCGCTTCATCTGACCCCTCTCCCCGCACCCCCTCCCCCACCCCCGCCCTGGTGGAGGGAGGGGGCGCGGGGTCAGCGGTGGGGTGGGGGGGCTACGGACTGGCGGGAGACCAGGGAGGGTGCGATGGTCTCCCGGAGGGCGCCGCCGCTGTCGGACTCGATCTGCGCCAGCAGCATCTCCAGGCTGGCCCGCGCGACCGCTACGAAGTCCGGTCGGACGGTGGTCAGCGGTGGGATGAAGTACGCCGCCTCCGGCACGTCGTCGAAGCCGACCACGCTGATGTCGTCCGGCACCCGGCGGCCGTGCTCGTGCAGGGCCCGCAGCACCCCCAGGGCCAGGTGGTCGTTGGCGGTGAAGACGGCGGTCACGTCCGGCATCCGGGCGAGCATCTGCCCGCACCGGTAACCGGCCGCCGCCGACCAGTCCGCCGGCACCAGCGGCGGGATCTCGACCCCCGCCGACAGCAGGGCCGCCCGCCAGCCCTCGATCCGGCCCGCGCTGTCGAACCAGTCCGACGGCCCGGAGACGTGCCAGACCGTACGGTGACCGGCGTCGAGCAGATGCTGGGTAGCGGCTCGGGCTCCGGCGGCCTGGTCCACCGTCACCAGCGGCATCGGCCGACGCGGATCACCGTCGACCGTCACCAGCGGCACATCGTGGGGCAGCCGTTCCAGTGCCTCGCCGGCCGACTCCACCGGAGCGATCACCACGATGCCGGCGACCCGGTGGGCCAGGTGCCGTTCGACGACCGCGGAGATGGACCGGTGGTCCAGGTCGCTGACGCTGCCCACACTGACCGCGAAGCCGGCCTCCGCGGCGGTCTGTTCCAAGGCGGCCAGCAGTGATGCCGGCCCGTAGAGGGTGGTGTTCTGCGCGACGACACCGATCACCTGAGAGCGACCGGTGACCAGCGCACGCGCCGCCCGATTCGGCCGGTAGCCCAGCTCGGCTATTGCCGCCTGGACCCGCAGCCGGGTCTGTTCCCGCACGTTGGGGTGGCCGTTGAGCACTCGCGAAACCGTCTGGTGGGAGACGCCAGCGAGGCGAGCCACGTCCGTCATCGCAGGATCGCGTACGGCCATCTCACACTCCCGCATGCCCGTGGGTCGCCGCGACCCGTCGACGCTGACCGGAGCGGCTTTGATTCACGATCCCTCTCGCGGCGCCCACGCCGGCCCGTGCCAGCCGGGGTGGTTTTCGCTAGATCACGCACAGTCTACGACAGCAGGGACATCTATCGCCGACAGGTCAGTCGCCCAACCCGGATATCTCATCTCCGATCAGTGAACGGGGTTTTCGATTGCCCTGATCAATGGCGGCCTCCCCGCGAAGGATGCGGGCCGCATCACGCAGCGCGCGGGTGGCGCCCTGGCGTGGGCGCCACCCGCGCGTCACCGGTGCCCGGTGGGCGGCGTTGCCGGAGGAGAACGCCGTACCCAGTCCGAGAGCGGTGTGTTGAGCGAGGTCAGGGGGTGGCCAGCTCGAAGCGTCGCACCGTCACCGCACCTCCCAGGGCCTGGGTGGCGTGGTTGAAGATGGCGAACCGGTACCCCATGAAGAAGGTCCAGTTGTTGTTGAGGGTCAGGGCGTTGCCCAACGAGACGAAGTTGACCCCGTCGGTGCTGTACGAGAAGCGGGCCTGCCGACCCGATCCCGGCCGGATGTCGGCGTTGGCCCGCAACCAGATCCGCCCGCCGGAGACCGCCGCACTGGCGATCTCGCTGCCGGTGCTGGTGGTGTCCCAGTTGCTGTTCATGGTCAGTCCGTTGGTCATGACCACCCGGGTCTGCCCGTTGTCGCGGCGGACCCCGATCCAGGCCGAGACGTCGCGCAGCATGGCCAGTCCGGTGCGGTCGCCGTCGCGCATGGTGGAGTAGTCCAGCTCGACGGTCGCCGTGGAGGTCGGCCCCTGGATGCGGTGGGTGACCGTGTTCCGGGCCTGGTAGAGGTCGTTGGTGACCGAGGCGGTCTGCAGACGCAGTCCGTCGTTCACCGACCACCGGCTGTTGTCCGGGTTGTGGTTCCACTCCCACTGCGGGCCCAGGGTGGTGCCGGCGAAGGTGTCCACCCCGGTCAGGGGCTTGACCGGGCGCAGCGGCAACGGGTTGGGGTAGTTCACCCCCCAGGCGCCGTTGACGGTCTGCACCTGGGGCCAGCCGTCGGCGGTCCAGTTGATCGGGGCCAGGGTCGGCACCCGCCCGCCCGGGTAGGCGTCGGTGAAGGCCATGTAGTACCAGGCGCCGTTCGGGGTCTGCACCAGGCCACCCTGGTGGGGTACGCCACCACCGGCGATCGGGCCCTGCATGTTGAGCAGCACCTGCCGCTGCTCGTACGGGCCGAAGGGCCCGTTGGTGGACTTCAGCACGTACTGGCCGTTGGCGGGGCGGGTCAACCAGATGTAGTAGGCCCCGTTGCGCTTGTAGAACCGGGCGCCTTCCAGGGTGCCGATGCTCGAGGGGGTCTGGTAGACCTGCTGGGCGCGTACCTGGCTGCGCCCGTCGGCGGAGAGCTGCGCGACACTGATGGTGCCGTTGCCGTACGCGACGTACATCGTGTCGTTGTCGTCGATGAGCATGCCGGCGTCGTAGTAGCAGGGCAGGGTGGCGTGCCGGGTCCAGGCGCCGTCGACGGCCTTGGCGGTGTAGATGTGGGTCTGGGCGAAGTTGATGCACCCGGCCCAGTAGTAGGTCTGGTTGCTCGGCCGGTAGCTCAGGGTCGAGGCCCAGATGCCCTCCACGTACGCCTGTTGCCCGGGGGGCAGGTCGTACTTGGTGCCGAAGTCCAGCCGGGGCACGGAGTGCCCGGCGAACTCCCAGTTCACCAGATCCCAGGAGCGCAGGATCGGGGCCCCGGGCGAGTAGTGCATCGTCGAGGCGGTCATGTAGTAGACGTCGCCCACCCGGATCACCTCGACGTCGGCGAAGTCCTGCCAGACCACCGGGTTGGTGAAGTTGCCACCGGTGGGCGGCGGGGTCGTCGGCCCGGGGGTGGGCCCGTCGCCCATGCGGACCAGTTGCCACTGCTGGTTGGCGCCGTTCCAGTCGTCGTACTGGACGATGTTGCCGCCGTCGGCGGTCGAGGCGTTCTGCACCTCCATCACCCGGTTCGAGTTCCGGTTGATCAGCCGTACGTAGCCACCGGCCGAGTCGGCCAGCCGGAACTGCTGGTTGGTCCCGTTGTGGTCGGACCACTGCACGATCGAGGCGCCGTTGGCGGTGGAGAAGTTGTAGACGTCGAGCACCTTGCCGGAGTGCCGCGACTTGAGCCGGTAGTAGCCGCCACCGGAGTCGACGAACTGCCACTGCTGCTGGTTTCCGTCGTTACGCGACCACTGGGTGATCCGCGCTCCGTCGTTGGTGGCCAGGTTGTAGACGTCCAGGGCCTTGCCGCTGTTGCGGTTGACCAACACGTACCAGGCGTTGGTGTCCACCGTCGCCGCCGAGGCCGGTGTCGCCGCCACCGCCACCAGGGTGCCGCCGACCATCACCGCCGCCGCCACCGCCGCCCACATCCGCGACCACCACCCACGCCGACGCGGCGCGGGTCCTGAGACCTCGCCAATGGCAACCATGATCCTCCTTCGGGAATGACAAGCCGTACGACCGGGACGGCCTGCACTGCGGCGAGCGTCATGGTGATCTCCAGCAGCCCATGTGATCGTTAACATGTCACCCGGTGCCCAGGGGGTGACATGAGATCGGCTACTGAGGAGAGACGCGCAGCGGCCCGGACAGCCGCAGATATCGTCCGTCGTCACTATCGACTGTGAGCGATAACACCACGTTAGTCAAGACGTAACGCGCGCCGCGGCGATGGCGGGCGGGTGGCGCGAGGAAGACCCCGGACGAGGGCGTGCGGCCACGGTGGTGACGGGTCCCGCCGCGAGCGGCAGGACCCGTCACACCCCGCTCAGAAGCCGCGGGCCAGGCGGTAGTACGCCTGGTTCCAGCGCAGTTCGTCGGCGAAGCGACGCGGGTCGGTGTCCGCGTCGATGACGACCAGTTCGGTACGGGCCATCTCGGCGAGGTCGTGCAGTTCCTCCACCCCGACCCCCTGGGACAGCACGGTGTGGTGCGGAGCCCCCGCGGTGATCCAGGCCTCGGCCGAGCCGGCCAGGTGCGGGCGGGGCCGCCAGACGGCCCGGGCCACCGGCAGCCGGGGCAGGGGCTGCGGGGGTGGCACCACGTCGACCTCGTTGGCGACCAGCCGGAACCGCTCCCCCATGTCGGCCAGACCGAGCACCACGGCCGGGCCGGGTTCGGCGTCGAAGACCAGGCGGACCGGGTCCTCCCGGCCACCGATGCTCAGCGGGTGGATCTCGACGTTGGGCACCCCGGCGGCGATCGTCGGGCACACCTCCAGCATGTGCGCCCCGAGGATCATCTCCTGACCCGGGGTGAGGTCGTAGGTGTAGTCCTCCATGAAGGAGGTGCCACCCTGCGCGCCGACCGCCATCGCCTTGACGGTGCGCACCAGCACGGAGGTCTTCCAGTCACCCTCGCCACCGAAGCCGTACCCGTCGGCCATCAGCCGCTGCACCGCTATGCCGGGCAGTTGCCGCAGACCCCCGAGGTCCTCGAAGTTCGTGGTGAAGGCGCGGAAGCCGCCGGCCTCCAGGAAGGTACGCAACCCCAGTTCGATCCGGGCGGCGTAGCGCAGCGAGTCGTGCCGGTCGCCGCCGGGGCGCAACTCGGCGGCCACCCGGAAGGTGTCGTCGTACTCCTTGACCAGGTCGTCGATCTGGGCCTCGGCGACCTGGTCGACCACGGCTACCAGGTCGTTGACCCCGTAGGTGTTGACCGAGACGCCGAAGCGCAGCTCGGCCTCCACCTTGTCCCCCTCGGTCACCGCCACGTCGCGCATGTTGTCGCCGAAGCGGGCCAGGCGCAGCGAACGCATCGCCGACCAGCCGATCGCCGCCCGGGTCCAGGCGCCGACCCGGGAGACCACCCGGGGGTCGGTGACGTGCCCGGCGACCGTCTTGCGGGCCACCCCGAGCCGGGTCTGGATGAACCCGAACTCCCGGTCGCCGTGGGCGGCCTGGTTGAGGTTCATGAAGTCCATGTCGATCTCTTGCCATGGCAGCTGGACGTTGGCCTGCGTGTGCAGGTGCAGCAGCGGGGTACGCAGCGCGTCCAGGCCGGTGATCCACATTTTCGCCGGGGAGAAGGTGTGCATCCAGGCGATGACCCCGACCGCCCCCTGCACGCCGGCATCCTGGCAGACCTTCAGGATGTCGGCGCTGGTGGTCAGGACCGGCTTCCAGACCACCCGGGCGGGGATGTGCGGCGAGTCGTCGAGCAGGGCGGCGATCTGACGGGACTGCTCGGCCACTTGGCGGAGGGTGTCCTCGCCGTACATCGCCTGGCTTCCGGTGAGGAACCAGACCTCGGGTTCAGGTTGTGCTGCCATGGGGGTTGCCTTCCGCGAGAGGGGCGGTCACTTGTAGCGGATGCCGATGAGGCGCTGGAACAGGATGAACGCGAAGAGCAGACCTCCGATCACGATCTTGGTCCACCAGGAGTTGAGGCTGCCGTCGAAGGTGATCAGGGTCTGGATCACGCCGAGCACCAGCACCCCGAGCACCGTGCCGAAGACGTAGCCCGCTCCTCCGGTCAGGACGGTACCGCCGATCACCACGGCCGCGATCACGTCGAGTTCCATGCCGACCGCGATCAGTGGCGCCCCGGACAGGGTGTAGAAGGACAGCAGGATCCCGCCGATCGCCGAGCAGAGCCCGCTGATGGTGTAGACCAGGATCCGGGTACGCCCCACCGGCAGCCCCATCAACAGGGCCGACTGGGGGTTGCCGCCGATGGCGTACACGTTGCGCCCCAACCGGGTGTAGGCCAGCACGTACGCGGCGATCAGGACGACCGCGAAGGCGATCAGGACGCTGACCGAGACGAAGTTGCCTCGGGGATCTCCGATCCGGTGCTGCGCCATCGTGGTCCAGAACCCGTCCGTGATCCGGATCGAGGAGTCGCTGATGAAGGTGCACATGCCCCGGGCGAAGAACATCCCGGCCAATGTCACGATGAAGGGCTGGATGTCGAAGAAGTGGATCGCACAACCCATCAGGAACCCGAGAGTCGGCCCGATGAGCAGGGCGATGACCAGCACCAGCAACGCCGGCAGGCCGGACTGGAGCAACCAGGCCGAGACCATCGCGGTCATCGCGACCACCGAGCCGACCGACAGGTCGATGCCGCCGGTGAGGATCACGAAGGTCATCCCGACGGCGACCACGAGCAGGAAACCGTTATCGATGAAGACGTTGAAGATGACCTGGATGTTCGAGAAGGCCCGGTACTGGGACACCCCGATGCCGTACATGACCAGCAGCAGGGCGAGGGTGACCAGCACCGGCACGTGACGCCGGGGCAGCCGGGCCCAACTCGGGCCGGTGGTCAGCGAGGTCGTGGTCACGCCGTCACCTCTTCCTTCTGACGCTGCGGGGTCGGGGCCGGCGGGGGCGGGGTACCCCGCTTGCGTCGACTGAACTTGGCGCGGAAGGCCGGTGCCTGGATCAGGCAGACCGCGATCACGACCACCGCCTTGAACAGCAGGGCCGTCTGCGGGGAGATGTTCATGGCGTACACCGTGGTGGTGAGGGTCTGGATGATCAGCGCACCGAGGATGGTGCCGCTGAGGTAGAACCGGCCGCCGGCCAGGGAGGTGCCGCCGATGACGACCGCGAGGATCGCGTCGAGCTCCACCCAGAGACCGGCGTTGTTGCCGTCGGCGCTGGAGACGTTCGCGGTCATCATGAAGCCGGCGACGGCCGCGCACGCCGCGCTGACCACGTAGACCAGGAAGACCATCCGGGCCGACCGGATGCCGGCCAGTCGGCTGGCCTCCCGGTTACCGCCCACCGACTCGATGATCATGCCCAGGGCGGTACGCCGGGTCAGCGCCGCGATGAGCAGGGCCGCACCCAACGCGATGAAGATCGCCAAGGGCAGGGTCAGGAAGTGGCCCAACCCGATCGCCCGGTACGGCCCCGAGTTGATGGTGATGATCTGCCCCTCGGTGACCAACTGGGCCAGACCCCGGCCCGCCACCATGAGGATGAGGGTGGCGATGATCGGCTGGATGCCGATCACGGAGACCAGTACCCCGTTCCAGGCGCCGAGCACGAGTGCGGCACCCAGGGCCATGGCCAGCGCGGTGAACACGGTGACCATGCTGTTCTGATCCGGCGCCTGACTGATGTGCAGGCAGGCGATGGCGCCGCTGATGGCGCAGATCGAACCGACCGACAGGTCGATGCCGCCGGTGGAGATGACCAGGGTCATGCCCAGCCCGACCAGGATCAGCGGGGCGCTCAACCGGAGGATGTCGATCGGAGTGCCGTAGAGGTGCCCGTTGTTGACCTCGACGGCCAGGAAGCCGGGACGGTAGACGGTGTTCGCGGCCAGCATCACCACGAGGACCATCACCGGCCAGAACAGCCGGTGTGTCGCCATCGACCTGAGACGCTCGTTCACGGCTTCGCCTCCTGCTTGATCGATCCGCTGGCGATGGTCTGCATGACCCGCTCGGCGTCCAGGGTGTCGTCGTTGTCGAGCTGGGCGACCATCTCCCGGTCCCGCATCACCACGACCTTGTGGCTCAGCCGCAGCACCTCCTCCAGTTCGGCGGAGATGAACAGCACGGCCATGCCACCGTCGGAGAGCTGCACGACGAGCTTCTGGATCTCAGCCTTGGCGCCGATGTCGATGCCACGGGTCGGCTCGTCCAGGATGAGCAGGCGAGGCTCGGTGATCAGCCAGCGGGCCAGCAGGACCTTCTGCTGGTTGCCGCCGGACAGGTTGCGTACCGGCAGGTCGGGGTTGGCGGGGCGGATGCTGAGCGCCTTGATGTACTGCTCGACCAGTTCGTCCTGGCGGCGCCGCGGAATCGGGCGCAGCCAGCCCCGGGCGGCCTGCATCGCCAGGATCATGTTCTCCCGAACGGTCAGGTCCGGGATGATCCCCTCCGCGCGGCGGTTCTCCGAGCAGAAGCCGATGCCCTTGTCGATGGCCTGGACCGGGTTGCGCAGGCTGGTCGGCTTGCCGTTGACCGTCACCTCGCCGCGGTCGGCCCGGTCCGCGCCGAAGAACAGCCGCGCCGCCTCGGTCCGACCGGAGCCGAGCAGACCGGCCAGGCCGACCACCTCACCGGGATGGATGGTCAGGCTGAAGGGGGCCACCGCGCCCTTACGGCCCAGCTGGGAGACCGCTACGAAGGGGGTGCCGCCCTCCACGGCCGCCAACTCCCGTCGGGGCTGCTCCTCGAGCCGTTCCAGGACGTCGAGTTCCTTGCCGATCATCTTCTCGACCAGGGCCAGCTGCGGCAGCTCCCCGATCGGGTACTCACCCACCAGGGTGCCGTTGCGCAGCACGGTGATCCGGTCGGCGATGCCGTACACCTGGTCGAGGAAGTGGGTGACGAACAGGATCGCGATCCCCTCGTCGCGCAACTGACGCATGATGCGGAACAGTTGCGCCACCTCGTCGGCGTCCAGGCTGGAGGTCGGCTCGTCGAGGATCAGCACCCGGGCCTGTACGTCGATGGCCCGGGCGATGGCGACCATCTGCTGCACCGCCAGGGAGTAGCTGGCCACCGGGGCGGTGACGTCGATGTCCAGATCCAGGCGGGCCAGCAGTTGCCGGGCCCGGCGGCGCACCTCGCCCCAGCGGACGGCGCCGAGGCGACGGGGCTCCCGCCCGATGAAGATGTTCTCCGCCACGGAGAGGTTCGGGCAGAGGTTGACCTCCTGGTAGACCGTGCTCACCCCGGCGGCGGAGGCCTGCATCGGGCCGGAGAAGGCCACCTGCTCGTCGCCCAGGGTGATGGTGCCCTCGTCGATGCCGTAGACCCCGGTCAACACCTTGATCAGGGTCGACTTGCCGGCGCCGTTCTCGCCCATCAGGGCGTGCACCTCACCGGGAAAGAGCCGGAAGTCGACATTGTGGAGTGCACGCACTCCGGGAAAGGACTTACTGATCCCGGTCATCGTCAGGACCGGACGGCTATCCGTCATCCCATCAGGCCTTCTTCTGGGTTTGGGTCGTTTCGGGGGCTACGGCCTTCCCGTGACGTCCGCCCGACCGCCCCTTCAGGGGTCGGCCGGGCGGACGTGGCACCGGAGGTGTCGTGCCGCCGGTCCGTCGGGGAAGCGGGTGACGCGGCGGGGCCGCCACCAGTCAGCGTGGCGACCCCGGGCGTCGATCAGTACTTGCGGTTGGGCAGGGCCTCCTTGGCCTGCTCCTGGGTGAAGGTGGTCTCCTCGGTCTCGATCCGCGGCGGCACCTCTTCACCCGCGTGGATCTTCTTGGCCAGGTCCATCAGCTGTGGGCCGAGCAGCGGGCTGCACTCCGCGATGAAGTTGAACTTGCCGTCGGCGAGGGCCTGCATGCCGTCCTTCACCGCGTCGATGGTGATGATGGTGATGTCCTTGCCGGGCTCCTTGCCGGCTGCGGTGATCGCCTCTAGGGCACCCAGACCCATGTCGTCGTTGTGCGCGAAGAGCACGTCGATCTTCGGGTGGGCCTTGAGGAACTGCTCCATGACCTGCTTGCCGCCGGCGCGGGTGAAGTCACCCGACTGGGAGGCGATGACCTTGAGCTTGGGGTCGGCGGCGATCGCCTCGGCGAAGCCCTTCTTGCGGTCGTTGGCCGGGGCCGAGCCGGTGGTGCCCTGCAGCTCGACGATGTTCACGTCACCGGTCGCGTCCTTGGAGTTCTCGACCAGCCACTCCCCCGACAACCGGCCTTCCTTGACGAAGTCCGAACCGAGGAAGGTCTTGTACAGCGACTTGTCGGCCGAGTCCACTGCGCGGTCGGTCAGGATGACCGGGATGCCGGCGTCCTTGGCCTCCTTGAGCACGGTGTCCCAGCCCGACTCCACGACCGGCGAGAAGGCGATCACGTCGACCTTCTGCTGGATGTAGTTGCGGATGGCCTTGATCTGGTTCTCCTGCTTCTGCTGGGCATCGTCGAACTTCAGGTCGATGCCCGCCTCGGCAGCCGCCTCCTTGATGGAGTTGGTGTTGGCCGTCCGCCAGCCGCTCTCCGCGCCGACCTGGGAGAAGCCCATGACGATCTTGTCGTCGCCGCTTCCTCCTCCGTCGGTCCCGGTGTCGCTGTTGCCGCAGGCTGCCATGCCGCCGGCCAGAAGCACGGCGGCCAGCGCCGCGACTGCGCGCCGAGGCGCGAGGGACATTCGCATGTTTCTCATCGGATCTCCTCGGGTGGGGTGCGGGTTCCACGCCGCCGGCCGAGGCAGGCGGAGTGGCGTACTTGTGGTGTGGTGTCTGTGCGCGGGTGCGCGTAGTCGGTCGCGACCCGGGCGGGCCGCGACCCGGGTCAGGTGTTCGCCACCGGTGCGGGACGCTGGCCGTAGACGTTCTGGTAGCGGTCGTAGAGGGCGTCCACGTCGGCCTGGGCCATCGGCACCGGTTGCCCCAGGGCGCGGGCCAGGTGGGCGGTTCGCGCCACGTCCTCGCACATCACCGCGGCCTTGACCGCGGCCCGGGCGGTCCGCCCGATGGTGAAGACCCCGTGGTTGCGCATCAGCACCGCGGGCGAGCGGTGCCCGGTCAGGGTGCTGACGATCCCCTTGCCGATGTCGTCCCCGCCGATCAGGGCGAAGGGGCCCACCGGGATCTCCCCGCCGAACTCGTCCGCCTGGGCGGTCAGCCAGCAGGGGATCGCCTCGCCCCGGGCCGCCCAGGCGGTCGCGTACGTGCTGTGGGTGTGCACCACCCCGCCGACCTCCGGCATGGCCCGGTAGACGTAGGCGTGCGCGGCCGTGTCACTCGACGGGGACAGGTCACCCTCGACCGGCATCCCGTCCAGGTCGCAGAGCACCATGTTGTCTGCGGACAGGTCGTCGTAGTCCACCCCGCTCGGCTTGATGATCATCAGGTCCCGCCCGGGTACCCGGGCGGAGACGTTGCCGGCCGTCCAGGCCACCAGCCCGTAGCGGGTCAGCTCACCGTGCAGCCGAGCCACCGTCTCCCGCAACTCACGCTCGATCATGCGACAACCTCCAGCGCGGTCTCGTTCGTCGACCCGGCCGACCCGGCGGCCGCGTTCCGGATCGCCCGCAGCCGCAGCATCACGTCGTTGGCGCCGCGACCGAAGTGGTCGTGCAGGGTGCGGTACTCGGCGTAGAGGGCGTCGTAGGCGCGTACCCGGTCGGGGTCGGGGCGGTAGACCGCCGCGCTGATCCGGCCCATCGCCTGCGAGGCCTCGTGGATCGAGGGGTACGCCCCGGCGGCCACCGCGGCGTGGATGGCCGAGCCGAGGGCCGGCCCCTGGGCGGAGCCGATGATGCCCAGCGGCCGGTTGGTGACATCGGCGTAGATCTGCATCAGCAACTCGTTCGAGGTGAGCCCACCGGCGATCACCAGATCGTCGACGGGCACCCCGGCCTCGACGAAGGCCTCGATGATCATGCGGGTGCCGTACGCGGTCGCCTCCAGCAGCGCCCGGTAGACGTCCTCCGGGCGGGTGGCCAGGGTCAGGCCGACGATCATCCCGCTGAGATCGTGGTTGACCAGCAGGGATCGGTTGCCGTTCCACCAGTCCAGGGCTACCAGGCCGTGGGCGCCGACCGGCTGGGCGGCGGCCAGTTCGGTGAGTCGCTCGTGGGAGGCGACCCCGGCCGGGGCGGCGTGCTTGACGAACCAGCCGAAGATGTCCCCGACCCCGCTCTGGCCGGCCTCGTAGCCCCAGGCCCCGGCGCTGATGCCGCCGTCGACCACCCCGCACATCCCGGCCACCTCGGCCGGGTGGGCGCCGTTGACCACGTGGCAGGTGGAGGTGCCCATGATCGCCACCAGCCGGCCCGGCGCCAGGGCCTGCGCGGCGGCGGCGGTGACGTGCGCGTCGACATTGCCGACGGCCACCGCGATGCCCTGCGGCAGGCCGGTCCAGGCGGCGGCCTGGGCGGTGAGCTCACCGGCCTTGCCGGCCAGCGGCATCAGCGGACCGTCCAGCTTGGTCACGAAGTCACCGAAGTCGGGGTTCAGGGCGGTCAGGTAGTCCGTCGAGGGGTACCGCCCGTCCTGCATGATGCCCTTGTAGCCGGCCGTGCAGACGTTGCGGGTCTCGACGCCGCACAACTGCCAGACGATCCAGTCGGCGGCCTCGATGAAGCGCTCGGCCCGCCGGTAGACCTCCGGGTCCTCCTCCAGCAGCTGCAATCCCTTGGCGAACTGCCACTCGGCGGAGATCTTGCCGCCGTAGCGGCCGATCCAGGGCTCGCCGCGTTCGTGGGCCAGGGCGTTGATCCGGTCGGCGTGCGGCTGGGCCGCGTGGTGTTTCCAGAGCTTCACCCAGGCATGTGGACGGTGCCGAAGGTCCGGCAGCTCGCACAGCGGGGTGCCGTCGGCGAGGGTCGGCAGGACCGTACAGGCGGTGAAGTCGATGCCGATGCCGACCACCTGGCCTGGATCGACCCCTGCGGCGGCGACGGCCGCCGGTACGGCGTGGCGCAGCACGTCGCGGTAGTCCTGCGGGTCCTGCAGGGCCCAGTCGGGGGGCAGGGGTGGACCACCATCGGGCAGTGTGGACTCGATGACGGCGTTGCGGTACTCGTGCACCGCCGTCCCCAGCTCGGCTCCGTCGCGTACGCGGACCACCAGGGCCCGCCCCGACAGGGTCCCGTAGTCGACGCCGACGACATACCGGTCGCCGACTTCGTCCACACCGCTCATGCTCACCTCCGGCCGATGACGGACCTCAGTGTTAACGCTCACATCAGGCGTCGTCAAGACACCGTCCGGCAACAGCTCCGTAACGGAGTACGGGGCCCGTCGTGACCACCTGACACCGGCCGAACCGACACCTGCACCACCCACCTTGCGACATCCGCCGGGTCCCGCGCCAGAGGTACGACCCTGCCAGCCGTCGCCCATTTCATCCACACCGGTCGACGCCTGCCGCGACGTCTCCGACCACCCTCAGGGGACGGATCACCCCGCCGCCCCGATCCCCGGCGGCGCGTCCCTCGGTGCCACCCGGACGACGAACCTCCCCCGCGGACCCTTCGCCGGCCCGCCCGGCACCCGCATCGAGGCGCCGCGACGGATCTTCACGCCCTCATATGAGCGTTAACATCCTTCGATCGCAGGTGTGGCTGAGTGGATCAAACCGACGACCCTGCCGCGCCGCTTCGGAAAGCCGCAGAACGGCATATCCGAATCGCTCCCACATGGGAATTCACCGATTTCTCCGCCGTCCAGCCTCTTTTGATCAAGCAGCGATCCGGCGTTTCGCAGACATTGACGGTGATTTACATAACTGGATGTCAGCGATAACATCCCAGACATCGGAGGGCCCTGTCCGGGAGAACCACCACCGTCACCGCCGGCGTCGCCGCACGACACCCGGCTGACTCGATCTCTGGGCGCCGGCGTCCCCGCCACGGGTGGCGGCACTCCGACCCATCTGACCGTGAGCAGGCCATGCCTGCCCGCGCCCACCCGACGAACCGTCTGGGCCGCCCGACGACCCGCGGTCGGTGATCCATGACCGACACCCATCCGTCCCTGTCCCGAGGAGGATCGAATGCGCGCACGACCACGATGGTTGGCCGTTCTGAGTGTGCTGGTGCTGACACTCACCACGGTCGTCGTCGACGGGCTCCACACACCGAAACCCGCGCAGGCGCTCAACAACGGGGTGGCCCGTACCCCACCGATGGGGTGGAACACCTGGAACACCTTCGGTTGCAACATCAACGAGACCCTGATCCGGCAGATGGCCGACGCGATCGTCAACACCGGGATGCGCGATCTCGGCTACAAGTACGTCGTCGTGGACGACTGCTGGTTCGATCCCAACCGCGACGCCCAGGGCAACCTCCAGGCTCATGCCGGCCGTTTCCCCAGCGGCATGAAGGCCCTCGGCGACTACCTGCACTCCCGTGGCCTGCTCTTCGGCCTCTACCAGGTGCCCCGGGAGAAGACCTGCGCGCAGTACTTCGGCGCCTGGCCGGGCTCCACCGGCAGTCTCGGCCACGAATACCAGGACGCCCGGCAGTTCGCCGCCTGGGGGGTGGACTTCCTCAAGTACGACTGGTGCTCACCCTGGGGCACCATCAACGACCAGATAGCCGGGTTCTCGCTGATGCGTGACGCCCTGGCGGCCACCGGTAGGCCCATCGTCTACAGCATCAACCCGAACAGCATCCACGAGAAGACCGGCCCCCTGCGCAACTGGGGGGACATCGCCAACATGTGGCGGACCACGGAGGACATCACCAACGCCTGGAACACCGGTCAGACCAACGGCTACCCGATGGGCATCCAGAACATCGTCAACGTCAACGTGCCGATCGCCTCGTACGCCTCGCCGGGCTCCTTCAACGACCCGGACATGCTCGTGGTCGGCAACGGCGGCATGACGGACACGGAGATGCGCAGCCACTTCGCCCTCTGGGCGATCATGGCGGCACCGCTGATCGCGGGCAACGACATCCGCAACGCCAACGCCGCGACCCTGGACATCCTGCGCAACCAGAACCTGGTGGCCATCAACCAGGACCCCCTGGCGCTGCAGGCCGTGCAGGTCTCCCACGACGGCACCCGCCGGGTGCTGGCCAAGCGGCTGGCCAACGGGGACGTGGCCGTGGCCCTGTTCAACCAGGGCAACTCCACCACCACGGTGTCCACCACGGCGGCGGCCGTCGGCAAGTCCGGCACCTCGTTCACCCTGCGGGACGCCTGGACCAACACCACCTCGACCAGCACCGGGACGATCTCGGCCAGCGTGCCGGCGCACGGCACGGTGGTCTACCGGGTCAGCGGCGGCACCACGACCACTCCCCCGCCCCCGCCGCCCACCTTCCGGCTACGCAGTGAGTCGGCCGGCCGCTGCCTGGACGTCAACAACAGCGGCACCGCCAACGGCACCGCGACGTTGATCTGGGACTGTCACACCGCCAGCAACCAGAGCTTCACCCAGAACGGTCAGGCCCTCCAGGTGCTCGGCAAGTGCCTGGACATCTCCCCGACCGCCACCCCCGGTACCCCGGTGCAGATCTGGGACTGCAACGGCGGCACGCACCAACAGTGGACGTTCAACGGCAACGGCACCATCAGCAACGTCCGCTCCCCCAACCTCTGCCTGGACGTCAACAACAACGGCACCGCCAACGGCACCCCCGTCATCGTCTGGACCTGCCACACCGCCCCCAACCAACGCTGGACCCGCACCTAGCAGCCCCCTAACCCCCACCCCCCTCTCCCCGTCGATCATGCACTTCCGGTCGCCGATATGCCGGTATTCACACCTTTCGTCGGGACGGAAAGTGCAAGATCGGCGGGGAGGGGGGGTGAGGAGGGGGGTGAAGGCCAGTTCGGCGGCGCCGATGAGGGTGGCGTCGTCGCCCAGGGCGGCGGTACGCAGCTTGACGTGTTCGCGGGCCACCGGCAGGACGTTGCGGGCGATGCGGGCCCGGACCTGTTCGGCCGCCCCGGGATACAGGTCGCACAGCATCCCGCCGAACACCACCATCCCGGGGTTGAACAGGTTGATCAGGTTGGCCACCCCGATGCCCAGCCAGTCACCGATCCGGCGCAGCGCCTCACGGGCGCCCGGATCTCCCCGGTCGGCGTCGTCGGTCACCGCCCGGATCGCCGCACGGCCGAACAGCTCGGCGGGCCGCCCGGCGGCGTCGAGCAGGGCCCGCTCGCCGACCTCGGCCTCCAGGCAGCCGGACGAGCCACAACCACAGGCCCGTCCGTCGTACGGGTTGACGACCATGTGCCCGACTTCGCAGCCGTAGCCGCCGTCCCCGCCCAGCAACCGACCGCCGACGATGATCCCCGGCCGGTCTCCGCGGGTGACTCCTCCTCTACCAGGCCCAGTCGGGCCAGCTCGGTGGTCAGCGCCCGGATGGTGCTGCGGTTGAGCCCCATCCGGGTGGCCAGCTCGGCACGGGAGATCGCGCCGCGACGATGGACGTGGCGCAGCAGTGTGCCGGCGTTACGCCGACGGATCTCCTCCGGGACCACCCGATCCTCCGGCATCAGCGTCGATGCGGCCTGTCCGACGGGAGGCAGTGTGGTCACCACCCGCCGTGACGTCAAGGTGTGCGGCGGGGGTCAACGACTCGCGCCGGCCCGGCGCTTGTTGTAGACGTCGAAGGCCACCGCGACCAGCAGCACCAGCCCCTTGACCACCGACTGCGTCGAATGCTCGACCCCCATCAACTGCATACCGTTGCTCATCACGGCCATGATCAGGCCACCCACCATGGCACCCACCACGGTACCCACCCCACCGGTGACGGCCGCTCCGCCGATGAAGGCCGCCGCGATCGCGTCCAGCTCGAACATGTTGCCCGCGGCCGGCTGCGCGCTGTTGGAACGCGAGGAGAAGATGACCCCGGCCACCGCGGACAGGAAGCCCATGTTGACGAAGATCCAGAAGTTGACGGTACGGACCTTCACCCCGGACAGCATCGCCGCCGGCAGGTTGCCGCCGATCGCGTAGACCTGCCGACCGAAGACGGTACGGCGGGTGAGCAGCCCGTAGACCAGCACCAGCACGGCCAGGATGATCAGTACGATGGGCAGGCCCCGGGCGTTGGCCAACTGCCAGGCGAACCACATGACCACGGCACCGACCAGGACCATCCGCGCGACGAACAGGGCGAAGGACTCCACCGGCTGCTGGTAGCGGATCCGCGCCACCCGGGTCCGGAAGCCGCTCACCACGTAACCGGCCACCGCTATGCCGCCGATGAGCAGGGTGAAGGCGTCGTAGCCGTCGCCGCCGATGAGTCCGTTGAGGAAGCCGGCCGCGATCTGGTTGTACTCGGCCGGGAAGGGCGACAGGGAGACGTTCTCCAGCACCCGCAGGGTCAGACCCCGGAACAGCAGCATGCCGGCCAGGGTCACGATGAAGGCCGGGATGCCGACGTACGCGACCCAGAAGCCGTGCCAGGCGCCGACCGCCAGCCCGACGGCCACCGCCGCCAGCACCCCGACCCACCAGGGCTGCCCCTGCCGGATGATGACCACGGCGCTGACCGCGCCGGTCAGCGCCACCACCGAGCCGACCGACAGGTCGATGTGCCCGCCGATGATCACGATGACCATGCCGATGGCGAGCACGAGGATGTACGAGTACTGCAGGACGATGTTCGTGATGTTGCCCGGACTCAGCGAGACACCCTCGGTGAGAACGGCGAAGAGGGCGACGATGACGACCAGCGCCGCGAAGATGCCACTCTGCCGCAGATTGTTCATGATCAGGGCGCGCGGGTCGCTGCTGCCGACGTGCAGGACGGCGGCGGGAGTAGCCTCGGCCGACCCACCCTTGTGGACCGAGGAGGGCTTGGTGCTGGTCATCAGACGGATTCCTTGTCCCTCGCCATGAGTTCCATCAGCTTCTCCTGGGTCGCCTCGGCCGCCGGCAGCACGCCGGTGATCCGACCCGCCGACAGGGTGTAGATGCGGTCGCACATGCCCAGCAGTTCCGGCAGCTCGGAGGAGATCATGACGACCGCCTTACCCTCGGCGACCAGCCGGTTGATGATCGTGTAGATCTCGAACTTCGCCCCGACGTCGATGCCCCGGGTCGGCTCGTCCAGGATCAGCACGTCCGGATCGGTGAACAGCCACTTGGACAGGACGACCTTCTGCTGGTTTCCGCCGGAGAGCTTGCCCACCACGGACAGCACACTGGGGGCCTTGATGTTCATGTCCCGGCGGCTGTCCTCGGCCACCCGGGTCTCCTCGTTGTCGTGCACCCAGCCGGCCCGGGACAGCTTGCGCAGGCCCGCCGAGGAGACGTTGTGCCGTACATCGTCGATGAGGTTGAGCCCGAAGCGCTTGCGGTCCTCGGTGGCGTACGCGATGCCGTTGCCGATCGCCTCGGCCACCGAACGCGCTCTGATTTCCTTGCCGTGCAGGTACAGCCGACCGGAGATGTCCCGCCCGTAGGAGCGCCCGAAGACGCTCATCGCCAACTCGGTGCGGCCCGCCCCCATCAACCCGGCGATGCCGACCACCTCCCCGGCCCGTACGTTCAGGCTGGCCCGGTCGACCACCAGCCGGTCCTGGGTGGGGTGCCGGACGGTCCAGTCCTCGATGCGCAGCACCTCCGCGCCCGGGGAGGAGACCCGGTCGGGATAGAAGCTGTCCAGGTCCCGGCCGACCATGTCCCGGATGATCTGCTCCTGGGTGACCTGGCCCGAGCCCATCTCCAGCCGCCGCACCGTCCGGCCGTCGCGCAGCACCGTGGTGGAGTCGGCGATGGCGGTGATCTCGTTCAGCTTGTGCGAGATCATGATGCAGGTGATGCCCTGGTCACGCAGCCGGCGCATCAGGTCCAGCAGGTGTGCCGAGTCGATGTCGTTGAGGGCGGCCGTCGGCTCGTCCAGGATCAGCAGTTTGACCTTCTTGGACAGCGCCTTGGCGATCTCGACCAGTTGCTGCTTGCCGACCCCGAGCTGCACCACCGGGGTGACCGGGTTCTCGTGCAGGCCGACCGAGGCGAGCAGTTCGGCCGCCTCGGCGTTGGTGCGGTTCCAGTCGATCAGGCCGCTGCGGCCCCGGCGTTCGTTGCCGAGGAAGATGTTCTCGGCGATGGACAGGTACGGCACCAGGGCCAGTTCCTGGTGGATGATGACGATGCCGTGGGCCTCGCTGTCGCGGATGCCCCGGAAGTCCACCGGCTTGCCGTCGAGCAGGATCTCCCCGGAGTAGCCGCCCGTGGGGTACACCCCGGACAGCACCTTCATCAGGGTGGACTTGCCGGCGCCGTTCTCACCGCAGATGGCGTGGATCTCGCCACGGCGTACGGCGAGGGTGACGTCCTGAAGCGCCGCCACCCCCGGGAAGGTCTTGGTGATGCGACGCATCTCGAGGATGTGGTCGTCCATGCTCACCCTCCTGCGGTCTCGATCAGGGTGCGGGCGAAGTGTGCGGTGGTAAGCGATCCGGGCTCGGCGGCGAGTGCTCGCCGCCGAGCCCGGGGATGACGCCGTCAGCCCTTGGCCTGGCCGGCGGCGACCTCCTCGGCGGTGAAGTAGCCGGAGTCGATCAGGACCGGCTTGATGTCGTCGGCGAACACGGTCTCGATCGGCAGCAGGTACGACGGCACCACCTTGACCCCATTGTCGTAGGTCTCGGTGTCGTTGGCCTGCGGGGTCTTGTCCTGCAGGAAGGACTCCGCGGCGATCGCGGCCTGCTCGGCCAGCAGTCGGGTGTCCTTGAAGATGGTGGAGTCCTGCACCCCGTCGTTGATCAGTTTGACGGAGGCGATCTCGGCGTCCTGCCCGGTCACCACCGGCATGTCGTCGCGGTAGCCGGCGTTCTGCAGGGCGGTGATGATGCCCCGGGAGAGACCGTCGTACGGCGAGAGCACCCCGTGCACCTTGGTGCCGTCGTTGTAGCTGGAGGTCAGCAGATCCTCCATCCGCTTCTGCGCGCCCTCCTGCTGCCAGCGCAGGATCGCCACCTGATCGATCTTGTTCTGCCCGGACTTCACCTTCAGGGTGCCGGCGTCGATGAACGGCTTGAGGGTGTCCATCGCCCCGCCGAAGAAGTACTGGGTGTTGTTGTCGTCCAGGGAGCCGGCGAACAGTTCGATGTTGAACGGCCCGGTCGCCTCACCCTTGGCGCCGTCCTTGGTCTGCAGGCCCAGCCCGACCAGCAAGGCGGTGGCCTGGGCCACCCCTACCTTGTAGTTGTCGAAGCTGACGTAGAAGTCGACATTGGGGCTGTCCCGGATGAGCCGGTCGTAGGAGATCACCGGGATCTTGGCGTCGGCCGCCGCCTGCAACTGCCCGCTGAGCGCGGTGCCGGCGATCGCCGCGATGATCAGCACGTCGGCCCCACGGGTGATCATCTGGTCGACCTGCTGGGACTGGGTGGGGATGTCGTCGCCTGCGTACTGAAGGTCCACCTTGTAGCCCTTGGCCTCCAGCTTCTCCTTGACGAAGTTGCCGTCGGCGATCCATCGCTCGGAGGTCTGGGTGGGCATCGAGACGCCGATGGTCAGATCACCGGGCTTGTCGCTGTCGTTACCGCTGCCGGCGCCCTCACCACTGCACGCCGCCAGGCTCAGCGCCAGCACGGCGCTACCGAGAGCGGCCAGGATTCTTCTGCTCACTGGCTTCCCCAATCTGAACTCGCGCCGTCGCCCCGGCGGCATGGGTCGCACTTGGAGGCCAAGTGTTAGCGCTCACATCGACCAGGTCAACACCTGTTCTGAGATCCAGCGGTCACGGTCTCGTAACGTTCCCGCCACTCCCCCGATCGGCTGGGGAACCGCAGGTGGCGGCCGGTGGCGAGGGCTGAGATCCCCCGGAACCAGGGCGTGCCGGCCACGGCACCCCCCGTGGCCGGCACGCCGGTCCGCAGTCGCGCGGGTTTCTCAGCCCCCTATCGCGATGGCGAAGATGTGCATGGTCGGTACGTTGGCCGCCGGCCGGGCGCTGATGTTGGGCAGTTCCACCCGGCTCACCGGCTTGTTCTGCAACCCCACCCCGAGGTAGTAGATGCAGGCGGAGACGTTGTGCCGCTGGTTGCCGGGGCGGTTCTGGTATGCCATCACGATGGCGGCGGAGCCACCGGCGTGCGGTCCGCCGTACCAGTCCGGGGTGCTCAGGGTGAAGCTCTGCCGGGTCCCGTCGGCGTAGACCACAGTGGCCGTGCCGGACACCGCACCGTAGGTGCCGGTGGCGAGGATCCCGAGGGTACGCCCCGTGCCGGTGACGCCTATCGACTGGCCGGAGGCGATCGCGTTGTCCGCGCCGCCGGGGGCCACGGCGGGCCAGCGGAAGTTCACCCCGTTGCGGCTCACCGTGCTGCCCGGGGTTACCCCGGCCTGGGCCAGGGCCTGGGCGGAGAGGCTGGCGCCGTTGCCGTCGAAGTTGGCCACCCCGGTGTTGCTGTCGTTGCTGGTGCCGGCGTTGGTGAAGCTCTGCTCCAGGGTCGGTGCGGTGGGCGTACCCACCGAGCCGGTGGCCCGGTAGGTGCGCCCGCCCTGCACGGCTACCTCGATCAGGTCGGGCTCGATCCGGGTGGTCCGGGGCGAGGTGCCGTCGGCGGTGTCGACCAGGGTGAAGGTGCCGGTGAACATCCGGGCCCGCAGGCGTACGGTGCCGGGCCGGTCCGGCCGGACGAGGATCTCGGTGGCCTGGCCGTTGCTCCAGGTCAGGCCTACGGTGTGGCCGCCCCGCCCGCGCAGGCCGCTGACGGATCCGGTGGGCCAGGCGGTCGGTAGGGCGGGCAGCAGGTGCAGCTCACCGGCGTGACTGTGCAGCAGCATCTCGGCGATGCCGGCGGTGGCGCCGAAGTTGCCGTCGATCTGGAACGGTGGGTGCAGGTCGAACATGTTCGGTGCCAGCCGGGCCGGGGTGGCCAGGTAGCGGATGAGGTCGTGCGCCCGGTTGCCCTCTTCCAGGCGGGCCCAGAAATTGATCTTCCAGGCCAGGGACCAGCCGGTGCCGTCGTCGCCACGGATCTCCAGGGTGCGTCGGGCGGCCTCGAACAGTTGGGGGGTGCCCCGCCGGGTGATCTGATTGCTGGGGGCCAGGCCGTACAGGTGGGAGACGTGCCGGTGGTTGCGTTCGGTCTCCACCCAGTCGTAGAGCCACTCCATGATGTTGCCGCGCGAGCCGACCCGGGTCGGGGCCAGCCGGTCGCGGGTGGCCCGGACCTGGGCCCGGAAGGTGGCGTCGGTGTTGAGGAGTTCGCTGGCCCGGGCGCAGCCGTCGAAGAGGTCCCGCAGGATCTGGTTGTCCATGGTCGGACCGGCGCAGACGCTGGCGTCGGCATGGTGGCCGATCTCGGGTGAGTTGGAGGGGTTGGTGACCAGGTAGCCGAGGGTGGGTTCGGTGACCAGGGTGTCGAGGAAGAACTGGGCGGCGCCCTTCATCGCGGGGTAGTTGGCGCGCAGGAAGTCCAGGTCCCCGGTGAACAGGTAGTGGTCCCAGATCATGGTGGCCAGCCACGCCCCGCCGGTCTGCCACATCCCCCAGAAGGCGCCGTCGACCACGGAGGCGCCCCGCCAGGCGTCGGTGTTGTGGTGGGTGACCCAGCCACCGGCGCCGTACTGCACCTGGGCGGTGCGGGCCCCGCTGACCGTCAGGTCCTGGATCATCGCGAACACCGGCTGGTAGCACTCGGACAGGTTGGTGGTGTCCGCCGGCCAGTAGTTCATCGGCAGGTTCGCGTTGATGGTGTACTTCGAGTCCCAGGCCGGGGTCAGCGAGTCGTTCCAGATGCCCTGGAGGTTCGCCGGTTGGGTGCCCGGCCGCGAGGAGGAGATCAGCAGGTACCGGCCGTACTGGAACAGCAGGGCCGAGAACTGCGGGTCGTTGACGGTGTTGTGCTGGGCGATGCGTACGTCCGTCGGCTGGTCGGCCGCCGAGGTCCGCCCCAGGTCGAGACTCACCCGGCCGAACAGCACCTGGTAGTCGGCGACATGCCGGGCGCGCAACTGGTCGTAGCTGCTGGCCCGGGCCGCGGTGAGGTGCCGTCGCGCGATGCCCTGGTAGTCGCCGCCGACGTTGCGGAAGTTGACATAGCTGGAGCCGATCGAGATCAGCAGGGTCACGCTGGTGGCCCCGGTGACCCGCAGGGTCCCGCCGGAGCTGCTGACCGTGCCGCCGTTGACGGTGGCGTGGGCCAGGGCCAGGAACCGGACCGCCCCGTTGACCCCCTCCTGGTTGCCGGAGATCCCGTCCAGACCGATCGTCGCCCCGTCCGGGCTGGACACGGTGGTCCGCTGCGGGCTGTCGAAGGTGGCCGTGAAGGTGATCGAGGCGGACCGGTCGGCGGTCAGCCGCATCGCGATGATCTGGTCCGGCGCGCTGGCGAAGACCTCCCGCTGGTAGCGCACCCCGCTCATCAGATAGGTGACCGAGGTGGTCGCGGTGGTCAGGTCCAACTGCCGGTGGTACTGGGAGGTGCCGGTGGCACCGGGGAAGGCCAGTCGGAGGTTGCCGACGGTCTGATAGGCCAGCTGTCCTACCGGGTTGCCGAGCATGGTCTGGTTGATCAGGTTCTGGGCCTGGGACCACTGGTTGGCGAAGACCAGTCTGCGGATCTCCGCCAGCGAGCCGGCGCCCCGGGGGTTGCTGGAGTCGTGGGGGCCGCCCGCCCAGACGGTGTCCTCGTTGAGTTGCAGGCGTTCGGTGTCGCTGTTGCCGAACACCATGGCCCCCAGTCGGCCGTTGCCGATCGGTAGGGCCCGCAGCCAGTCGGTGCCGGCCCCCCGGTCGTACCAGAGGGCCAGGTCGCCGGCCGCCAACACCTGCGGGGGCGCCACCGAGCCGGCCCGGGCGGTGGCGGTCCAGGGCAGCGGCAACAGGGCTCCGCCGGCACCCGCCGCGCCGATTGTGAGAGCCTGCCGTCGGGTCAGATCTGACATCGATCCTCCAAAGGGGTGACCGACCCCGGCCACCCGAAGCGCGGAAACGTGAATGGGCACCTGCTGGATCAGCCGGTGGACGCCAATCCCGGCCGCGACGCGTCAGGTAGCCGATAGCCTGCGAGACAGGCAGACATCTGATGTGTTTCCGAAATGTTACTCCCGCCACCAGAGATAGGCAATGGTCAATGCAACGGCATTCAGTTGACCTGACCCGGCAGAAGATGCTGGTTGAACAGCTCACAGGGCAGGATCAGACCCACCCTCGGCGATCAGGGGATCGGATGTCAGCGGCCGCTTACATCAGATGTATTCGGGAGGACGGCCGTTCAGTGTCGGTCGCCCGGACGGCCACGGCGAGGGGCCAGGCTCCGATCCGCACTGGCCAGGCGGGCCAGGGCGGCGGCACGGAGCACGGCGGGTTCCTCGTAAGCAAGCCGCCGGGCGTGCTCAGCGATCAGATCCGGGATCCGGTAGCGGGTGCCACACTCGACGACCAGTCGACGCTCGCACAGGTCGGCCAGGGTGCGTCGGGCGTGCACCGGGGTCAGATTGCCCAACGCCGCTGCCGCGCACACGTCGAAGTCCGGCCCGGGATGCAGGCCCAGGTACCGGAACAGTCGTCGCCGGCTGGCGGGCAGAGCCCGGTAGGTCGACTCGAAGGCGGCCACGCAGGACTGGTCACCGGATGCGGCGACCGACCGCTGCCGTAGCCGATCGAGCTCGATGAACGCGGCGACCGTACCGTTCGACCTGCCTCCCGCGTACCCCACCCGGCCTGACAGCCGCATGAAACCCCCTCCTACCAGCGAAGTCCCGACAACTGCCTCCGACTTCGACGATGGGCCGTCGCAGGCGACGAAGGTGTCACACTCCTGATGCCGAAAGATAAAATGTTATCGATAACAAGGCAAGGGCCAATGACATCGGCGCTGGTCAGCGGGCAAGCCAGCCGCCATCGACCGGGATCACCGCGCCGTGCAGGTAGGCCGCCGCGTCGGAGGCCAGGAAGACCGTGATGCCGGCCAGGTCCTCCGGACGGCCCCAGCGGCCGGCCGGAATCCGCTCCAGGATCGCCCGGTTGCGCTCCGGCTGCTCGCGCAGCGCCTGGGTGTTGTCCGTACTGATGTAGCCCGGGGCGATGGCGTTGACATTGACCCCGTGCCGGGCCCACTCGTTGGCCAGGGCCCGGGTCAGACCGGCGATCCCGGATTTCGCCGCGGCGTAGCCGGGGACGGTGACACCCCCTTGGAAGCTCAGCATCGAGGCGGTGAAGATGATCTTGCCGGTGCCGCGCGCGATCATGCCCCGACCGACCTCCCGGGCCAGCACGAACGGGGCGTTGAGGTCGACCTCCAGCACGTGGTCCCAGTCGGTGTCGGCATGCTCGGCAGCGGGTGCCCGGCGGATCGTGCCGGCGTTGTTGACCAGGATGTCCACCGGCCGGTCCCGCTGCCCGAGCCACTGCGCCAGCGCCCGCACGGCGTCCCGATCGGACAGGTCCGCCCGATACGGCAGGAAGACCCGGCCGTACGCCTGCACCCGCCGGGCGACCTCGCTGCCGGTCTCCTCCAGCCCGGCGCTCACCCCGATCACGTCGGCACCGGCGGCGGCCAGGGCCTCCGCCATGGCCAAACCGATGCCGCGACGGCAGCCGGTCACCACGGCCAACCGGCCGGTGAGGTCGAACATGGTCACCTGTCTCCTCCACAGTCGATGAGCACCTTGACGTCACCCCCGGCGGCCAGCGCCTCGAAGGCCTGCGCCACCTCGGTCAGCGGCACGATCCGGGAGATCAGCCGATCGGCGGGCACCTGGGCACCGTGCACCAGCCGGACCGCCTCCACGTAGTCGGCGTGCTCGTAGACCCGTACCCCGATCAGCTCCAGCTCCCGCCAGAAGATCCGGTGCAGGTCCACCTCCCGGGGGGTGGGGTGGATCGCCACCACGACCAGCCGCCCGCGTACGGCCAGCAGTTCCGTGGCGGTGCGGACCCCGGCGGCCGAGCCGGACACCTCGTACACCACCTCGGCCCCGGCTCCCCCGGTGATCTCGTGCAGGTACCCGACCACATCGACCGTGTCGGGGTCGACCGTGGTCAGGCCGATCTCGGCGGCGAGTTCGCGGCGTCGCGGGTCGAGTTCCAGCACGGTCACCTCGGCCCCGGTGGCCCGGGCCACCGTGCCGATCAGCAGCCCGACCGGGCCGGCGCCGATGACCACTGCGTGTTCTCCGGCGACCAGCCGGGAGCGTCGTACGTCGTGCACGGCCACCGCGGTCGGCTCCACCAGGGCGGCGTGGGTCAGCGGCAACCCTTCCGGCAGCGGCACCAGGAGCCGGGCCGGCACCGTCCAGGACCGCTGCATGGCCCCCGGGGAGTCGATGCCGACGAAGGTCAGCCGGTGACAGATGTGGGTGTGCCCGGCCCGGCAGGCCGGGCAGCGGCCACACCAGTCCAGCGGCATCACCGTCACCGGATCACCCACCCGGTGACCCTCGACCCCCGCGCCCACCTCGGCGATCCGGCCCGACATCTCGTGCCCGATCACCGCCGGTACCCGGACCCGCTGGTCCATCGCCCCGTGGGCGATGTGCAGGTCGGTGCCGCAGATGCCGGTGTAGGCGACCTCGATCCGGACCTGTCCCGCCTCGGGGGGCACCAGTTCGGTCTCCTCGACGACGAAGGTCTGCTCACCGATGTAGTACGCGCTGCGGTTCACGCCGCCTCCTCGGTCCGGTGCCGCTGGTGGGGGATGCTGAGGGGACACCGTCCGGCCGGCGTGGACCACGACCACGGCAAACGTCCGACGTCTCTATAGTGGTGGGGCCGATCGCCGGCGGCGGATCCGCGTCGGGGGTGCCCGGCGGGCCGGTGGCGAAGGGGGCGTGGATGGCACTGACCGACGACGCGATCGTGAAGATCCGCAGCATGATCCAGAGCGGTGAGTTGCCACCGGGGGCGCGGCTGCCACCGGAGCCACAACTGGCCGCCCAGATGGGGTTGTCCCGCAGCGGGGTCCGCGAGGCGGTCAAGGTGCTGGAATCGGCCCGGGTGCTCGACGTCCGACGGGGCGACGGCACCTACGTCACCAGCCTCGCCCCCCGGCTGCTGCTGGAGGGGCTGGGCCTGGCGGTGGAACTGCTGCGCGACGACACCCTGCTGGAGGTGATGGAGGTCCGGCGGATGCTGGAGCCGGTGGCCACCGGCCTGGCGGCGTTGCGGATGACCGACACCCGACTCGACGAGCTGGCCCAGATCCTGCAGGACATGCGGGCGGCGGCGGACGACGCCGAGAAGCTGATCCAGTTCGACACCGCCTTCCACCACACCGTCATCGCGACCACCGGTAACGAGACCCTGACCTCCCTGCTGGACGGGCTCTCCAGCCGGACCCTGCGGGCCCGGGTGTGGCGAGGGCTGATCGAGGGCAACGCGGCCCACAAGACCATCGACGAGCACCAGGCCATCTATCAGGCCCTGCGCTCGCGGGACCAACTGCTCGCCCAGGCCAGTGCGTTGATCCATGTGAACACCTCCGAGGCCTGGCTGCGTACCGTGCTGGCGGCCAAGCCGACCCGGTCCCAACGCCCCGGTCACGCGGGGCCGGCCGGGACGGGGTCCCGCCGGCCGGCCAGGTCGTAGGTGCGCAGGGCGGTACCGGCGAAGATCTCGTAGCGCTGCCGGTCGGCCAGCGGGGGCAGGGCCGCCTGCAACGCCCGCAGCACCCCGGGGTAGTCCGCTCTGAGCAGGCACACCGGCCAGTCCGAGCCAAACATCAGACGTTGCGGGCCGAACTGTGCGACCGCCACCTCGACGAAGGGCCGCAGGTCCACCGGGGACCAGTCCGGTGCGGCCTCGGTCACCAGACCGGACAGCTTGGCGGTCACGTTCGGTTGGGCGGCCAGGTCGGCGAAGGGGGTACGCCAGCGGCGCAGCCCGGCCGCCCCCTCGTCGATGCGGGGCTTGCCCAGATGGTCCAGGACGAGGCGGAGTTCCGGCAGGGCCCGCGCCGCCCGGACGGCCGAGGGCAGTTGATCGGCCCGGATCACCAGGTCGAACACCAGCCCGGCGGCGGCGATCTCGGCCAGTCCTCGGCGTACCTCCGGTCGGTCCAGATAGTCGGGGTCGGTCTCTCCCTGCACCTGCGAGCGGAGCCCGACCAGCAACTCCCCGCCGCGCAGCCGCCGGTACCCGGCGATGGTCTCGCCGACCTCACCGGAGCCCACATCCAGCCAGGCCACCACCCCCAGGATCGGGGCGGTGTCGGCGGCGTAGCCGAGGAACTCGGCCGCCTCGTCGGGATGGCACCGGCCGCCCTCGACCAGCACGGTGCCCTGCACCCCGGTGGCGGTCAGCTCGGCGGTCAGGTCCTGCGGGGTGAAGGGCCGGCGGAGGACCTCCAGCCCCGGCTCGTTGAGCCAGGTGTAGCCGCGCTCCGGGCGCCACAGGTGATGGTGCGAGTCGATGATCATGCGGGTGCTCCCGCCATGGTCGGTGCGGCCCATTCCGGGCCGTCGGGATAGCGGTAGTCGGCCAGCGCGGCGGGTACGAGTTGGGCGCTCATCCCGGGTGCGGTGGGGGCCAGGTAGCGTCCGCCGCGGATCCGTACCGGATCGACGAAGTGTTCGTGCAGGTGGTCGACGTACTCGATGGCCCGGTCCTGCATGCTGCCGCTGAGCGCGACGAAGTCGAACATGGCCAGGTGCTGCACCAGCTCGCAGAGTCCCACTCCCCCGGCGTGCGGGCAGACCGGCACCCCGAACTTGGCGGCCAGCAGCAGGATCGCCAGGTTCTCGTTGACCCCGGCCACCCGGCAGGCGTCGATCTGCACCACGTCGACGGCCCGAGCCTGGAGCAACTGCTTGAACATCACCGCGTTGTGCATGTGCTCGCCGGTGGCCACCTTGATCGGCGCCAGGGCCGCGCGGACCGCGGCGTGGCCCAGCACGTCGTCCGGGGAGGTCGGCTCCTCGATCCAGTAGGGGTCGAATGCGGCCAGTTCCCGCATCCACCCGATCGCCTCGGGCACCCCCCAGACCTGGTTGGCGTCGACCGCGATGCGGACCCGCGGCCCGACCGCCCGCCGGGCGATACCCATCCGGCGTACGTCCTCGGCCAGGTTGCCGCCGACCTTCAGCTTGATCAGCCCGTACCCCGCCTCGACGGCCTCCCGGCACAGTCGGGCCAGCTTCTCGTCGTCGTAGCCCAACCAGCCCGGAGTGGTGGTGTAGGCCGGGTAGCCCTCGACCCGCAGGATCGCCTCCCGCTCGGCCCGACCCTCGGCGGCGGCCCGCAGCAGCGCCAGGGCCTCCTGTTCGTCCAGGGCGTCCCGCAGGTAGCGGAAGTCCACCTGGGCCACCAACTGTTCCGGGGTGAGGTCGGCCAGCAGCTTCCACAGCGGCTTGCCGGCCCGGCGGGCGGCCAGATCCCACACCGCGTTGATCAGGCCCCCGGCGGCCATGTGCACCACCCCCTTCTCCGGGCCCAGCCAGCGGATCTGGCTGTCCCCGACGAGTCGGCGGGCCAGGGTGCCGGGATCGGCGACGAGTTCGTCGACCGGTTGACCGACCACCATCGCGGCCAACGACTGCACCGCGGCCACCTGGATCTCGGTGCCCCGGCCCACCGTGAAGACCAGGCCGTGCCCCTGCGCCCCGGCGGTGGTACGCAGCAGTACGTACGCCGCGGAGTAGTCCGGGAAGGGGTTCATCGCGTCCGAGCCGTCCCGGTGGCGGGAGGTGGGGAACCGCACGTCGATGGCCTCGACGGAGGAGATGAGTTCTGTCACCGCGACTCCTGTCGGGATCGGAGGGCTGACCTGCCGGGGGTGCGCCGGGTCATGTCTGGGCCTTGCCGGCGGTGATCCGGGAGACCACCAGGGCCACCAGGATGACCGTGCCGTTGAGGAAGTTGGTCCACTGCGCGGGCACCCCGGCCAGGGTCAACACGTTGATGATCATGAAAAGGAGCAGGACCCCGGTGAAGGCGCCGAAGACCGTGCCCTTGCCGCCGTTGAGGCTGACCCCACCGATGACCGCGGCGGCGAACACCTGGAAGATCGCCCCGCTGCCCTGCGCGGCCGGTACGGCGGCCAGCCGTCCACTCATCAGCAGCCCGGCCAGGGCGGCGAGCATGCTGGCGACTATCAGGGCGATCCACAGCACCCGGTCGGTCCGGATGCCGGCGGCTCGGGCGGCGTCGACATTGCCGCCGATGGCGTAGAGGGCCCGACCGGCCCGGGTGTAGCCCAGCACCCCGATGCCGAGGCCGAACAGCAGCAGCGACAGCCAGATCGAGGCGGGGACCCCCAGCCAACTGGTCGAGCCCAGATAGGTCATCGACTCCGGCAGGGCGAAGAAGGTCTGACCGCCGGAGATGCCGGTCAGCAGTCCGCGCAGCACGATGAGCATGCCCAGGGTGACGATGAACCCGTTGAGCCCGAACCGGACGATCAGCAGCCCGTTGAAGGCGCCGACCAGGGCACCGACCGCCAGCACCACCGGGACCGCCCAGGCCGAGGGCAGGAAGTCCAGGCCCAGTCCCCGGGTCAGGGCCGGGTCGATGATCAGCCAGGCGGCGATGCCGGGGGCCAGCCCGAAGGTGGACTCCAGGGACAGGTCCATCTTCCCGGTGATCAGCACGATGGTCTGGGCCAGCACCACGATGGCGATCTCCGACATGCTCTGCAGCACGTTGATGATGTTGTCGGAGCTGAGGAAGACCGGGTTGACGATGAACCCGACGACGGCCACCGCGATGATCGCCGGCACCAGGGCCAGATCCCGCAGCCGGGCGAGGGCCAGGCTGCGCGGGGGCGGCGCGGTGGCCGGTGGGGTGGTGGCCGGGGACGCGGCGGTGGACAGCCTCTCAGGCATGGTGGAGATCCACCCCTTCCATGGCGGCTACCAGATCGTTGTCGCTCCAGCCGGGAGCCATCTCCCGGACCACCCGCCCCTGGACCATCACCAGCACCCGGTCACAGATCCGCAGGTCGTCCACCTCGTCGGAGACGACCAGCACGGCCGTACCGCGCTGTCTCACCTGCTCCACGACGTCGAGCAGGGTCTGCTTGGCGCGTACGTCCACCCCGGCGGTCGGGGTGATGAGCACCAGCAGCTTGGGGTCGCTGGCCAGCGCCCGACCCAGCACCACCTTCTGCTGGTTGCCGCCGGACAGTTCGGCGACCGGGACCTGGGGGCCGGTGGCCTTGATGGCCAGGTCGGCGATGCTCTGCCGGGCCAGGGTGTCCCGGCGGGCCGGCCAGATCAGGCCCCACCGGCCCAGCCGCTGCGGCACGGTCATGGTGACGTTCTCCCCGATGGAGAGCAGGGGCACCAGGCCCTCCCGGTGCCGGTCCTGCGGCACCAGACCGATCCCGGCGGCCAGGGCGTCCGGCACGCTGCCGGGGCGCAGCCGCCGGCCCTCCAGGGTGACCGTCCCGGCCGCCGGGCGGGCCAGCCCGACGATCGCCTCGGCCACCTCGACCTTGCCACTGCCCCCGCCACCGGCGATGCCGAGGACCTCACCGGCCTTAGCCGCCAGGGAGATCTCGGCGCCGGAGGTGGTGACCAGGTCCCGTACGGACAACACCACCGGCTGTTCGGCGGCAGGCGGGCGGTGGGCGGCCTCGGGCATGCTCATCTCTTCCCCGGTCATGGCCGCGACCAGCGCCGGGCGGCTCAGCTGTGCCACCGGGGCGGTCAGGATGTGCCGGGCGTCGCGGAAGACGGTCACCTGGTCGCAGATCTCGTAGATCTCCTGGAGATGGTGACTGATGAACAGGAAGGTCACCCCCTGGGCCCGCAGGTCGCGCAGCCGGGTGAACAACCGCTCGATGCCCGCGCCGTCGAGTTGGGCGGTCGGCTCGTCGAGGATGATGAACCGGGCCCCGAAGGACAGTGCTCGGGCGATCTCCACGAACTGCCGCTGCTCGACCGTCAGGGTCGAGGCGGGTTGGCGGACATCCACCTCCACCGACCACTGCGCGAGCAGTTCCCGGGCCTGTCGGCGCAGGGTGCCCCAGCGGATCGGTCGGCCCGGATGTCGGTTGAGGAACAGGTTCTCCGCCACCGTCAGGGTCGGAATGATTGTCGACTTCTGGTAGACGCAGGCCACCTGCCGTCGCCACCGGTCCCGGTCGGCCAGGGGTGGCGCCGGTACCCCGTCGAAGCTCACCTGACCGGCGTCGGCGGCCAGCAGGCCGGTGAGGATGCCGACCAGGGTGGACTTGCCGGCGCCGTTGCGCCCGACCAGGGCGTGGGTCTCCCCCCGCCGGACCACGATGCCGGCCTCGGACAGGGCCAGGGTGGAGCCGAAGCGTCTGGTGATGTCCACCGCCTCGACGACGGGCCGGTCGCCCTCGACCGGCCCGCCGGTCGGGGCCTGCCGGTCGGCGCTCATGCGTTGTTGCCCCACAGGACGGGGTCGTCGAACCGGGTGGTGGGCTCGCCCGCGATCGGCGCGCCGTCCAGGGTCACCAGGGGCGCGGGAAGCTGGTCCTCCAGCAGGCCATCACGCACCTGGATGATGGTGCTGCCGTGTTCGGTGGGGCCGGGCTGGAAGGTCCTGCCCTCGATCGCCGCCTTGACGTACTCCAGCCCGTACCGGGCGTACAGGTCGGCCGGCTGGCTGACGGTGGCGTCGATCAGCCCTTCGCCGATGTTCTTCAACTCCTGCGGGATGCCGTCGTTGGAGACCACGAAGACGTGCCGGGGGTCCTCCGGCGGCACCTGGAGGCCGCGCTGCTTGAGGATCTGGAGGGTGCCGGAGAGGGCGAAGGAGGACTGCAGGTAGATGCCCTTGATGTCCGGGTCGGAGGCGAACCGGGTCTGCAACTTCGAGGCCGCCACCTCCGCCTTCCAGTCGGTGGCCTCCCCGAAGACGGTGATGCCGGGGAAGTCCCGCCGCATGCACTCGTTGAAGGCCTCCGTGCGGTCCCGACCGTTGATCGAGTCCAGGCCGCCCTGGAGCATGACGACCTTGCCCCGGCCGCCGAGCTTGGTGCCGAGGAACTGGCAGGCCTTCGTGCCGTACGCCCGGTTGTCGGCCCGGACCACCATGAAGACCTTGCCGGTGTCCGGCCGGGTGTCGATGGTGACCACCGGGATCTTCTTGTCCTCGAGTTGGGTCAGGGTGGGCGCGATCGCGGCGGTGTCCTGCGGGGCCATCACCACCCCCTTGACCCCCTGGCTGATGAAGGTCTGGGTGTTGGAGATCAGGTTGGCGATGTCGTTCTGCGAGTTGGTGGTCTTCAGCTCCACACCCAGCTCCTGGGCGAACCGGGGCACGTATCCGATGTAGGAGTTCCAGAAGTCGGTGTCGGAGCGCGGGTAGTCCACTCCGACCAGCAGCTTGTCGCCGCCCGAGCCGGATCCGCCGCCCGCGCCGTCGCCGCATCCGGCGACCGCGGTGGCCGAGGCGGCCAGCAGTACGGTCAGCCCCACTCTCAGCAGAGCCCTGCGGTTCATTGCCGTTTCCTCCGGATCGGGGAGTCATCGACGCCGGTCGCGCCGCCGGCGACGTGGGGAGCAGCGAGGATCACGACCTAGACGTCAGACGTTATGCGTTTCCGACAGGTAACGTCAACGCCCGATTCCAGGCGGGATGCGAGGATAAGCCAGTTAGCGACAAGCACGGAGAGCCCAGATAGATCTGATGACTGCACGGCGGAGTCGCACACCAGACGGGCCACCGACCACAGGGGATGTTGGCGGTCACAATCGGTCACCGACGGGCGGCCGTTTCCCCACCGGGAGACTTCGTGGGAACGCTAACATCGATGGTCTCTGATCACCAGCCCTCGCGGTTTCCGGGCCGATCGGCCCGACTCCCGCAGAACAGCCACCCAAAACGGGACAGCCTGAGCCTCTCCCACCTGGCAGGGTGAGGGGCATGAGTCGGAATATCCAAGTCACCTTCGACGCCCGTGACCCGAAAGGACTGTCGTCGTTCTGGCGAGAGGTGCTGGGCTACGTGCATCCCGGTCCGCCCGGGGTAGACCTACCCGAAGGCGCCGACCCGCTGGCCGCCTGGGACGACTTCCTCGCCGAACTGGGGGTGCCACCGGAGCAACGCAACACCCGATCGGCCATCGAGGACTCCGAGGGGTCGGGACCCCGGCTGTTCTTCCAGCAGGTACCCGAGGACAAGGTCGTCAAGAACCGGGTCCACCTCGACGTGCGGGTCGCCCCCGACCTGCAGGGCGAGGAACGGATGACCGCGCTGGAGGCCGAATGTGATCGGCTGCTGGCTCTGGGCGCCACCCGGCTACGCCGGGTCGAACCCGAGCCGCCCTTCGAGGCCGGTTTCATCGTGATGGCCGACCCGGAGGGCAACGAGTTCTGCCTGGACTGACTGGCTCCAACGAGGGCGACCCGCCCGACCTCGGGGCCACGCCCGGCCCCGAGGTCGGCGGCGACCGCCTACCCGCCCAGGCAGTCGCGCACTGCGGCGCTGAGCAGGTTGGCCCGCTCGTCCTCACCATCGCCCATCTGGTTGACCACATAGGCGAAGCCGACCTGGTGGGTGTCGTCGCCGAAGGCCAGGTGCCCGCCGGCGCCGTCGTGGCCGAAGCTGCGCTCGCCGAGCATCGGCCGGGGCGGCGAGTGCAGGAGGAACCCGGTGCCCCAGCGGTGTCCGGCGTCGGGATAGCCGTACACCTGCTGACCGGCGGCACGGACGGTGATCGCGTCGTCGATGGAGGCGGTGGTGAGCAGCCGGGGCCCGTCAAGCTCCCCGACGCAGGCGGCGTAGAGGCGGGCCAGGCTCTCGGCCGTGCTGACCGCCCCCGCCCCGGGGATCTGGGCCGCCTGGATGGCCGGGTCGTTGAAGCTGACCCAGCCCTCGGGGTCGGCGGGGAAGGGGAAGGCCCCGCCCATGGTGGCGGCCCGGTCGGAGACCGGGTCGGGCGCGGCGAAGTCACCGGGCGGTGCCAGCATCCAGGCCACCGTGTCCCGTTCGGCGGCCGGCAACCCGATCCAGGTACGCAGACCCAGCGGCTCGGCGAGGTACCGGGCGAACCAGGTGCCCGGCAGCTCGCCGGTGATCCGGCGGATCACCTCGCCGATCAGCCAGCCGAAGGTGATCGGGTGATAGCTGTGCGCGGTGCCCGGCTTCCACAGGGGGGCCTGGGCCTCGATGGCCTGGATCACCGGCTCCCAGGCGAGGACCTCCTCGCGGGTGAAGGGCTTGTCCAGCGCCGGCAGGCCGGACTGGTGGGTCAGCAGCCACCTCACCGGGATCTCCGCCTTGCCGTTCTGGCCGAACTCCGGCCAGTAGCGGGTGACCGGCGCCGCCAGGTCCAGCCGGCCCTGCTGGACCAGCAGGTAGGCGCAGATCGCCATGATCCCCTTGGTGCAGGAGAAGACCACGGTCGGGGTCTGGGCGGTCCACGGGCGACCGGAGCGGGGGTCTGCCGTTCCCCCGTACAGGTCGACGACCTTGCGACCGCGCAGGTAGACCGCGACCGCGGCGCCCACCTCCCGGCGGTGGGCGAAGTTGTCACGGAACACGTCGGCGACCGGACCGAAGCCGTCGTCGACATGGCCGTGGATCTGGGTGTCGGTCAAGCCGCTGTCCCTTCAGTGAGTCTTGCTGAACTGTCGATGGATGATCAGCACCACGGTCGATCCGGGTCCGTGCCCACTGTCCCTGAAACCGGGTCCGGGGCACCAGAGGTCCGGTGCCGCGACGCATCATGATGGACGACGGCGGTGCCGGACCGACCCGCCGCGATCGGAGGACTGATGGGCCACGACCGAGCAACCCTGGCCGATGTCGCGAAGCGGGCGGGCTTGTCCAAGACCGCCGCCTCGATGGTGCTCAACGGGCGGGAGGGCACTCGGCTGTCCGCCCAGGCGCACCAGCGGGTCTTCGCGGCGGCCGAGGAACTCGGTTACCGCCCCAATGTGGCGGCACGTAGCCTGCGGACCCGCAAGACGGCCACGATCGCCTTCGTCTCCGACATCGTGGCCACCACCCGCTTCGCCGGTGACCTGATCCGTGGCGCCCTGGACGCGGCCCGGGAACGCGACCATGTCCTGCTCATCGCCGAGACCCAGGGTGACGCGGCCTTCGAGCGGTACGCCATCGAGACCATCCTGGATCGCCAGGTCGACGGGGTCATCTACGCGGCCATGGCCACCCGCCGGCTGTCCGTGCCGCCGGCCGTCCTCAGCGGCCCGGTGGTGCTGCTCAACGCGACGAGCGCGGCGGCGGAGCTGCCCGGGGTGCTGCCGGACGACGAGGGGGCCGGGGTCACCGTCGCCGAGACCCTGATCGGGTACGGCCACCGGGACCGGATCGCGTTGATCGGCCGCAACCGGCGCAAGGAACGCGATCCGGAGATCTCGCTGGCCGCCGAGGCCCGCCTGCGCGGCATCCGGGCCACCCTGGCCGCCGCCGGGGTCGGCTTGCAGGTGGAGGGGTTCTGCCCCGACTGGCTGCCCGAACACGGCTACACCGCGACCCGCGCCCTGCTGGGCCGACCCGACCGGCCGACCGCGATCATCTGCATGAACGACCGGCTGGCCTTCGGGGCGTACCAGGCCCTGGGTGAGGCGGGACTGCGCATCCCGGAGGAGATCTCGGTGATCTCCTTCGACGACGATCCCACCGCCTCCTGGCTGCGGCCCGGGCTGTCCACGGCCGCCCTGCCGCACGAGCAGATGGGGCGACGGGCGGTGGAACTGCTGCTCGACGGCCAGGCCCCGAAGCAGGTCCGGGTGCCGATGCCGCTGCGACGGCGTCGCTCGGTGGCCCCGCCGCGCAGATGACCGTACGGGGACCGGGTGGCGATTCACCCGATCCCCGTACCGGGCCGGGTTCAGGAGCCGGTGGCGGCGAGGCTGGTCTCGGCGGCGGGGCCCTGCGCCGGGGCGCCCACCCGGGTGCTGGGGCTGCCCGGGGCCAGTTGGACCCGCACCTCGGAATCGACCGCGATGCCCAGGGCCAGGAACTCGTTGCGGGTCAGGGTGGCCGTGACCGGCTGGCCCCCGGTCGTGGTGAGGTCTACCCGGATCTCGAAGCCGATCCGGGTGATCCGGGTGACCCGGGCGCTCACCCCGGTGCCGCCGTCGGTGGACAGTTGCAGGTCGTGCGGGCGGACCAACTCCTCGCCGAGCTGGGTGACCGGGCCGAGGAAGCGCATGACGAACTCGTTGGCCGGCCGGTCGTACAGGTCGTCCGGTGAGCCGATCTGCTCCACCCGCCCCTCGTTGATCACCACGATCTCGTCGGCCACCTCCAGGGCCTCCTCCTGGTCGTGGGTGACGAAGACCGTGGTGACGTGCACCTCGTCGTGCAGCCGGCGCAACCAGTCCCGCAACTCCTTGCGTACCTTGGCGTCCAGGGCACCGAAGGGCTCGTCGAGCAGCAGCACGGTGGGTTCGACGGCCAGCGCCCGGGCCAACGCCATCCGCTGCCGCTGCCCGCCGGAGAGCTGCGCGGGCAGCCGCTCGGCGAACTGCTCCAGGTGGACCAGGGCCAGCAGTTCGTCGACCCGCCGCCGGATCTCCTCCTTGGGCCGCTTGCGGATCTCCAGACCGAAGGCCACATTGCGGCGTACGGTCAGGTGCTTGAAGGCGGCGTAGTGCTGGAACACGAACCCGACATTTCGCTTCTGCGGCGGCAGCCCGGTGGCGTCCACCCCCTCGATCTCCACCTTGCCGGTGTCGGCGCGTTCCAGACCGGCGATGATGCGCAGCAGGGTGGACTTGCCGCCGCCGGAGGGGCCGAGCAGGGCGGTGAGGCGGCCGGAGGGGATGCTCACCGACACGTCGTCCAGGGCGACGAAGTCGCCGAAACGCTTGCCGACGTTGACGATCTCGATGCTCAACGGTCTTCCTTCGGCCTGAGGACGGACACGACGATGATGCAGGCGACAGCGACGAGGGCCAGCAGGAACGCGGTGGCGTACGAGCCGCCCTTGTCGAAGTTCAGGTACTTCTCCTCGACGACCAGGGTGGCCGTACGGGTCTCGCCGAGCACGTTGCCGGAGACGACCTTGACCGCGCCGAACTCGCCGAGGGAACGGGCCAGGCTGAGCACCACCCCGTAGATCACCCCCCACTTGATCGCCGGCAGGGTGATCCGGCGGAAGGTCTGCACGGCGTTGGCGCCCAGGCTGCGGGCGGCCTGCTCCTGCTCGTCGCCGATCTCCTGAAGGACCGGTACGACCTCCCGGATGACCAGCGGCAGGGCCACGAACACGGTGGCCAGCACCATGCCCGGGGTGGCGAAGATGATCTGGAAGCCGGCCGCTTCGAGGGTAGGGCCGAACCAGCCCTCCCGACCGCCATAGACCAGCACCAGGGCCAGCCCGACGACGATGGGCGAGACCGACAACGGCATGTCGAGCAGGGCGTTCAGCGTCCGCTTGCCGGGGAAGTCGTAGCGGACCAGCAGCAGGGAGATACCCACCCCGAACACCGTGTTGATCACGACTGAGGTCACTGCGATGACCACGGTCAGCCGCAGCGCGTGGGTGACGTCGGGATCGGTGAGGATGTCGCCCAGGCTGGTGAAGCCGTCGGCGAGGGCGTTGCGGCCGACCAGGTACAACGGCCAGGCCACCAGGAGGAACAGGTACGCGGTGACCACCGCGCGCAGCACGTACCGGCCGGGACGGCGACCGACCGGGGTACGGGTGATCGAGTGTTCAGCCACGGCGCACCACCCTCCGCTGAATGACGTCGAGCACGACGATGACGGCCAACGAGATGGCCAGCAGCACCACCGCGACCGCCGCCGCGCTGTCGATGTTGTCGTTCTCGATGCTGCTGAGGATGCGTACGGAGGCCACCTCGGTACGCATCGGCAGGTTGCCGGTGAGCAGGACCAGTGAGCCGTACTCGCCGACCGCGCGGGCGAACGACAGGGCCGCGCCCGCCGCGATGGCCGGGGTGAGGCTGGGCAGCACGATGCGCCGGAAGGTGGCGTACCGGCTGGCTCCCAGCGAGGCGGCGGCCTCCTCCACCTCCGGGTCGAGTTCGGCCAGCACCGGCTGCACGGTCCGCACGATGAAGGGCAGGGTGACGAAGAGGAAGGCCAGGAAGACCGCGATCCGGGTGTTGGCGATGTTGACCCCGAGCGGGCTGGTCGGCCCGTACAGCGACAGCAGCACCAGGCCGGCGACGATGGTCGGCAACGCGAACGGCACGTCGATGAGGATCTCCAGCGCCCGCTTGCCGAAGAACCTGTCGCGGACCAGCACCCAGGCGATCAGGGTGCCCATCACGATGTTGACCAGGGTGACCAGCAGGGCGGTGCCCACGGTCAGCCGGATGGTGGCGGCGGTCTGCTCGTTGGTCACCGCGCGCCAGAAGCCGGCCCAGCCGCCCTCGGCGGCGGTCACCGCGACGGCGGCCAGCGGGATCAGCACCAGCAGGCTGAACCACACCATCGCCACGCCGAGGCCCAGCCCGGACACCCGGGTCAGCGGCAGGCCGCTCCGGACCGACCGGCGGGGGGCCGCCGGTCGGTCCGGAGCGAGAGTCGCCGAGGTCACTTCGCCTTCCCGGAGGCCGCGATGACCTTGGTGATGATGCCCTCGTTCTCGTCGAAGAACTTCTTGGACAGTGCCGACCAGCTCTCGAAGTCCGCGTCGACGGTGAGCAGCTTCTGCGGTGCCGGGAACGGGTTGGCGGGGTCGAGGGCCCCCTCGATGCCGTTGGTGTCGACGCCGTCGATGATCGGGCGGAAGCCGGTCAGGGCGAACTGCCGCTGCCCCTGCGGGCCGAGCACGAAGTCCAGCCATTCCTTGGCCTTCGGATCGGCGTCCTTGAGGATGGCGCCCGGGTTCTCGATCAGGATGGTGGTGGCGGGCAGGATCCAGTCGAGGTCCTCACCGTTCTGCCGGGCCAGGATCGTCTCGTTCTCGTAGGCCAGCAGCACGTCACCGGTACCGCCGAGGAAGGTGGTGGTGGCGTCTCGTCCGCTGCCCGGCAGTGACACCACGTTGGCGAACAGCTTGGTCAGGAATTCCTCGGCCTGGGCGTCCGTGCCGCCGTTGGCGGCGATGTGCCCCCAGGCGGCGAGGGCGTTCCAGCGGGCGGCGCCGGAGGAGGCCGGGTTGGGGGTGACGATGCCGATGCCGGGCTTGATCAGGTCGTCCCAGCCCTGGATGTTCTTGGGGTTGCCCTTGCGTACGGCCAGGACGACGACCGAGGAGGAGACGATGCCCTTGTTCGGGCCGTCGTCCCAGCTCTCCTCGACCAGACCGGCGTCGACCAGTCGGGTCACGTCACTGCTGACCGAGAAGTGCACATAGTCGGCCTTCAGGCCGGAGACCACCGCCCGGCTCTGGTCGCCGGAGGCGCCGTAGGAGGACTTGAAGCGGACCCCCTTGCCGGCCTCGGTCTTGTTCCACTGGGCCGCGATGGCCTTGTTGGCCGCCTCGGGTACCGCGAAACCGACGATGTTCAAGGTGCTGGAGTCACTCGCCGAGGTGCCGCCGCCGCAGCCCGACAGGGCCAGGCCGGTGACCATGGCGAGGGCGAGGGCCGTTCTGATCCGGTGCCTCATCGCAGTCGTGTCCTCCTCCAGTGCATGCCGCACTATATAAATCCGACCGATTAAATAGGGAATTTGCCCGCTTCTAGCTGCCAGCGAGAAACACCATGGGGTCGCAGTCACGGGCCACCGCCCCGACCGCGCACCGAATATCCCACTAACTCGACAGGTTTTCAAGCCTTAGCCGGCCAGGTCCGGCACGCCTGCGAGTCGGTCACCCGACACCGCGCCGGTCGCCCGCCGCACCCTCGACCGGGGCCAGCAGGTCGGCGAGGGTGGCCCGGTCGACCACCCCCTCGATGGCCCGGTGCACCGACAGCCACACCTGACCCAACCCGGCCGCCACCCCGTGATACGTCGCCACCTCGGCCGGCGCACCCCGCACAGTGGTCAACGGCCCGCCGGTGGCCCGCAACACATCACCCACGGTGATCTCCGCCGGCGACCGGGTCAGGGCGTAACCCCCGTCGGAGCCACGCGCGCTGTGCAGCAGGCCGGCCCGCCGCAGATCCAGCAGGATGCCCTGGAGGAAGGAGTACGGGATGTCCTGGCCGGCCGCCAGCACGGCCGCGGTCACCAATTCCGGATGCCGATGCGCCATCGCCAGCATGGCCCGCACGGCGTAGTCCGATCGTGCCGACACGTACACGCCGGAACCCCCGTTATCCCATATACTCCATCAGACATGTAGGAATACTGGACAAGGGTGTCCCGCTCGTCAAGAGCGGGTAGCCGTCGGGGCGGGTCAGGACACCTGCATCTCCCGTACGGCCTCCCCCGCGTACAGGCAGGCCGCCCGGTGCCCGGCGGCGACCTCGACGAACGGCGGATCCGTCTCCGCGCAGTCCGGTCGGGCCTGGGGGCAGCGGGTCCGGAACCGGCAGCCACCCGGCGGGTTCACCGGGCTGGGGATGTCCCCGCTGAGGATGACCCGCCGACGCTGCCGCTCGACCTGCGGATCGGCCACCGGAATCGCCGACAGCAGGGCCGCGGTGTACGGATGGGCCGGCTCCCGCCAGATCTGGGCCGGGGTACCGCTCTCCACGATCCGACCCAGATACATCACCGCCATCTGATCGCTCATGTGCTCGACGGCGGCCAGGTCGTGGGCGATGAACAGGTAGGTCAGCCCCAACTCCCGTTGCAGGCGCCGCAGCAGGTTCATGACCTGGGCCTGCACGCTGAGGTCCAGGGAGGCGATCGGTTCGTCCAGGACGATCAGATCGGGCTCGCCGGCCAACGCGCGGGCGATGCCGACCCGCTGCCGCTGCCCGCCGGAGAGCTCGTGCGGATGCCGGTCGGCCAGGTCACCACCCAGCCCCACCATGTCCAACAGTTCCTCGACCCGGTTGCGCCGGGCGGCGGAACCCTGCACCAGCCGGTGCACGATCAGCGGCTCGGCGATGCTGGACCCGACGGTGCGACGAGGATCCAGCGAGGCCTGCGGATCCTGGAACACCATCGCCACCCGACGACGCAGGGCTCGCAACTGCCGCCGCGACCAGCCGGTCACATCCTCCCCAGCCACCCGGACACTGCCGGTGCTGGGATCGACCAGCCGCAGCAGCGCCAACCCGGTGGTCGACTTCCCGCTGCCGGACTCCCCCACCAGTCCCACCGTCTCACCCCGGCGTACCTGCAAGGACACCCCGTCCACCGCCCGGACCACCCCGGCCGAGGTCGGAAACCACACCCGCAGGTCCTCCAGTTCGGCGACCACCTCGGCCGGTCCACGCTGCGTCGGCACCTGCACCTCAGGGCGCTTCATCAGCCCTCCCCCTCGGATCGCTGCGGGTAGAAGGTGCGGACCCGGTGAGCCGAGGAGATCGACACCAGCGGCGGCAACTCCCGCTCACAGCGGGCGTCGCCGCGCACCGGGCACCGGGGCCAGAAGGCGCAGCCGGCCGGCAGGGCCAGCGGGCTGGGCGGGGCCCCCGCGATGGTGACCAGGTCACCACCACCGGCGTCCGGGTCGGGTCGGGCTGCCAGCAGAGCCGAGGTGTACGGATGTCCCGGAGTCCCGAACACCGCGTCCACCGGCCCCTGTTCGACGATCCGCCCGGCGTACATCACCGCCACCGTGTCCGCTATGCCGGCGACCACCCCCAGGTCGTGGGTGATCCAGACGACCGCAGTGCCCAGCCGCTGTTGCAGGTCGGCGACCAGCTCGACGATCTGGGCCTGGGTGGTGACGTCCAGGGCGGTGGTGGGTTCGTCGGCGATCAGCAGATCGGGTTCGCAGGCCAGGGCCATGGCGATCCCCACCCGCTGGCGCATCCCGCCGGAGAACTGGTGCGGGTAGGCGTCCACCCGCTGGGCGGCCGAGGGGATGCCGACCAGGTCGAGCAGCTCCACGGCGCGGGTGCGGGCGGCCCGTCGGGTCAGCCCCAGATGCTCCTCGGCGGCCTCGGTGACCTGCCTGCCCACGGTCAGCACCGGATTGAGCGAGGTCATCGGATCCTGGAAGACGAACCCGACATGCCGCCCCCGCATCCGTCGCCGCCGATCCGCCGACAGCGCGGTGAAGTCCGTGCCGAGCAGTCGTACCTCTCCGGTCACCTTCGCGGCGCGCGGGGCCAGGCCGGTGGCGGCGAGCACACTCATGCTCTTGCCGCTGCCGGACTCCCCCACCAACGCCAGGGTCTGCCCCGCCTCGACCGACCAGTCGACCCCGGCCACCGCCCGGGCCGGGCCGCGTCGGGTGCCGATGGTGACGGTCAGCTCCGACACGGCCAGTACGGCATCGCTCATCCGGTGCTCCTGCGGGCCTCGTTGACGGTGAGCTGCCGGGGGTCGAGCACATCACGCAGGGCGTCACCGACCAGGTTGAACGCCAGCACGGTGCAGAAGATGGCGGCACCTGGAAACACCCCCAGCCACCAGGCGTCCGTGACGAAGCCCCGGCCGTCGAACAACATCCGACCCCAGGCGGGGGCCGGTGGCTGCACCCCCATGCCGAGGAAGGACAGGGCCGCCTCGGACAGGATCGCGAAGGCCAGCGACAGCGAGGTCTGCACGATCAGCGGCGCGGCGATGTTCGGCAACACATGCCGACGCATGATCCGCAGGTCGGAGGTGCCGATGGAGACCGCCGCCCGGACGAAGACCTGCTCCCGCACGGCCAGCACCCCGGCCCGGGTGACCCGGGCGAAGATCGGGGTGTAGACCACCCCGATAGCGATCATCGCGGTGAGCAGGCCCGGCCCGAGCACCGCCACGATGGCCACCGCCAGCAGCAGCACCGGGAAGGCGAACAGCACGTCCATGCAGCGCATCAGCAGGTTGTCCAGCCAGCCCCGGTAGTAGCCGGCGAACAGGCCCAGGGTGACCCCGGCGACCAGGGCGATGCCGACGCTGACCGCACCGACCTGAAGGGACACCCGGGCGGCGACCATGACCCGGCTGAGCACGTCGCGGCCGAGTTCGTCCGTGCCGAAGGGATGCGCCCGGCTGGGTGGCTGGAGCATCCGGTCGACATCCACCTCGTTGATGCCGGCCGGAGCCAGCCAGGGCCCGGCCACCCCCACCACGATCAGCACCACCAGGACCGCCGTACCGGTCAGGGCCAGGGGGTCGCGGCGCAACGCCGACAGGGCCCGCGCAAGCTGCCCCTGGCTCCGGTGCACGCTAGGGGCGCTCATTTGACCGTGATCCTCGGGTCCAGGCGGGCGTAGAGGATGTCCACCAGCAGGTTGACCAGCAGGAACAGCGCCGCTACCAGCAGCACCGCCCCCTGGAGTACGGGATAGTCCCGGGCCTGGACCGCGTCGTAGGTGAGCCGACCGATGCCCGGCCAGGCGAACAGCACCTCGATCACGATCACCCCGCCGAGCAGGCTGGCCAACTGCACCGCCACCACGGTGACCACCGGGATCAGGGCGTTGCGCAGCACGTGCCGCAGCACCACCACCCGGGTACGCAACCCCTTGGCCTGCGCGGTGCGGACGTAGTCCTCCGACAGCACCTCCAGCATCGAGGAGCGGATGAACCGGGTCAGGATCGAGGCCGTCACCAGCCCCACGGTCGCCGCCGGCAGGGCCACGTGCGAGGCCCACCGGGCCGGGTCCTCGGTCAGGGCCACGTAGCCCGACGGCGGCAACCAGCCGAGCACCCCGGCGAAGAGGAGGATGCCCATGATGCCCATCCAGAAGTCCGGCACGGAGACCCCGAACTGGCTGAACACCCGGGTCGCGTGGTCGACGAACGACCCGCTGCGCATCGCGGAGACGATGCCCAGCGGCACGGCGATCACCAGGGCGAACAGCACCGCGGTCAGCGCCAGCGACAGGGTCGCCGGCAGCCGCGCAAGCACGATGGAGGTGACCGGCTGGCCGCTGCGGAAGCTGACCCCCAGGTCGCCGGTCAGGGCCCGCCGCAGGTAGTCGAAATACTGCACCACCAGGGGCTGGTCCAGCCCGGCCCGAGCCCGCAGCGCCTCGTAGGTCTGCGGGTCGAACCGGGTGCCCAGCGCCACCCGGACGGGGTCACCCGGCACCAGTTGCAGCAGCAGGAACACCACCAGGGTGACCCCGAGCAGCACCACGCAGGACTGGAGCAGTCGACGGAGCACGAAGCGGGCCACCTGCGGTCCCCTGCCCGATCACCGGGTCAGCGCCACGTCGCGGAACCGGATCGCCCGGTCGGTGCGTACCTGATAGCCGGTGACCTGTTTCGACCAGCCCTGCGCCACGTCCGGGTTGTAGAGGTAGATGTAGCTGGCGTCGTCGACGATCTGCTTGGCCACCTGCTCGTACTGCTGCTTGCGGGCGCCCTGGTCGGTCTCCGTGCGGGCCCGGTCCAGCATCTGGTCGACGGCGGGGTTGCGGTACTTGTGGAAGTTGAAGGTCCCGCCGCTGTGGTGCTGGGCGTAGTAGAACTCGTCCGGGTCGATGTTGCCCAGCCAGCCGAGCATGAACGAGTCGAAGTTGCCGTTGCCCTGCTCGTCCAGCCACTGCGCGAAGTCCAGGGTACGGATCTTGACGTTGACCCCGATCCCTTCCAGCTGCGAGGCGATCACCTGGGCGGCCGTCACCGTCTCCGGGTATTCGCTGGTCACCATCAGGTCCATGGTCAGGTCACTGACCCCGGCCTGGTCTAGCAGTTGCCGGGCCTGGTTCGGGTCGTGCGAGTACGGGGCGTACTCGTAGTAGAAGGCGCTGTTCTGCGGAATGGCGGTCTGGTTGACCGTCGCCAAGCCGAACTTGGCGGCCTTGGTGATGGCCTCCCGGTCCAGGGCGAAGGCGATCGCCCGGCGCACGTTCACGTCGTCGTACGGCTTGCGCCCCTGGTTGAGGGCCAGGTACCAGTAGTCCGTCGAGGGCACCGACTCGACCTTCGGCTCGTCACCGTCACGCAGGGCGGGCACCTGCTGGGGTGGCAGGTTGTCCGTCCAGTGCACCTCGTTGCCGCGCAGGTTCTGCAGGGCCACCGTGGGGTCGCTGACGAAGGTGAACCGCACCCCGTCGAGCTTGGGACGCTCACCCCAGTAGTTGTCGTTGCGGACCAACTGGATGTTGTCGCCGGAGGTGTAGCCACTGAGCGCGAAGGGTCCGCTGCCGATCGGCTTGGTGGTGATCTCCCCGGACTCCACGTTAGCCTTCTGCACGATCGCCACCCCCTTGAAGCCGCCCAGGTTGGCCAGCAGGTTCGGGGTGGGGGCGGTCAGGGTGATGACCACCGTGGTCGGGTTCGAGGCGGTCACCGACTTGACCGTGCCGAACTTGTACGCCGTGTTCAGCTTCTCGTTGATGATCCGGTTGTACGAGTAGACGACGTCCTCGGCGGTCAACGGCGTACCGTCGGAGAACTTGACCCCCTCGCGGAGGGTGAAGGTCCAGGTCAGCTGGTCGTCGCTGGTGGTCCACTCGGTGGCCAGCGACGGCTGCATCTCCAGGTTCGCGTCCGGCTCGACCAGGGTGTCGAAGACGTTCTCCAGCACCTGGAAGCTGTAGTAGGCCGAGGTCTTGTGCGGGTCGAGCTGGTCCGGTTCACCACCGATGGCGGCGTTCAGGACACCCCCCGCGCCGGCTGCGTTCCCGCCGTCGACATCGACGCCCTCCCCCGCGCTACAACCCACCGTGGCGGTGAGCAGCAGGGCGAGCGTCGCGCCGGCCAACCTGAATCTGGTGCTGGACATGGTCCTCCCCCAGGGGTCCTGCGGCCACTGCTTGATCCCAACCTAGCCGCAAACCGGTCATCCGGCAGGGCACGACCGGCGTCAATTACCGGCAGCGGCGCAGTTGTTGCTGGTCAGACGCACGGTGTACTCGGCATCGTCATGGGTGATTCCGGACGGCTGACCGTCGAACCAGGTCTCCACCTTCTGCCAGCCCGCACGCTGCTCGTAGTGCAGGTGCGGGGCCCCGGAGTTGCCGGTGCTGCCGATCCGCCCGATCTGCTGCCCTTGGGCTACCCGCTGCCCGACCTGCACCATCGGCGGTTCCAGCAGGTGCAGATACTGGGTCTCCCACCGCCCGCCGTGGTCGATCTTCACCCAGTAGCCGCCGCCCCGACCCCGGGGACCCTCCGGATTCTCCGGGGTACGCCCACCTAGGGACCCGTTGATCCCGGCCACTGTGACCGTGCCCTCGTACGAGGCGAGCACCGGCTGCCCCCAGGGGTCGCCGGTGAGGGGGAAGAAGTCCACGTCGTTGTCGCCGTGACCGGGATAGGTGCCCACCTGCCAGGTCTCCCCGCAGCCCACCGGCATCTGGAACAAGGGTCGCGGTCCGGGCGGCAACACCTGCGGCACCACGACGTACGCGACCGCGCCGAGCACCCCCACCAGGCCGACCACCAACAGCAGCCACGGCAGACGCCGACGGCGTCGCCGGTGTGCTCGGGGTCGGCCGGTCGTCACGCCCCGAAGCATCTCAGACGCCCACAACGCCACTCGCCTGCCCTATGGGAACAGCCCTCCGGCGGTCGCCGAGCCGGGTGGTGTGCCGGCCCTGTCGAGCTGAGAGCGAGAACGGATCGAGACGACCGGTCCGGCGAGACGCTGACGCTGATCCTGCTCACGCCGCCGCTGCTGCTGCTGCTGAGCAGGATCAGCGTTCTGGGTACGTTTCTTGTCGTCCCAGCGACAAGAAACGTACCCAGAGGGGCATGATCGTCAGCAGGAGGTCTACACCGTCACGCGCTTCCAGCACGCGCGGGAAGCGCCATGTTCAGGACGGTGCCGGCGTACTGTCCTGGGTGTCGGTGCGGGGGGGGAAGCGCGTTCGAACAGGCGTCGACGCTCGGCTGCCAGCACCTCTCGGACGAGTTCCGCCTCGGTGAGGTCCACTGCCTCCGGGCTTGAATCGGCCATGTCACTGACCCTGGCGAAGCGGTACGTCGCCAACCCGTTCGCAGGGATCGACCTCGGCGACCTCGCCGCCACCGGCATCCGGATCAACTGGCCGAAGACCTGGGCGGGCGGCTCCCCACCCTGCTGAGTTGTCGAGTTCGGCGCCGTTTCGGTGAGAGGCGCCCAGCACGACCGATGACTCACGAGTGGGCGTGCGGCCCCTGTCACACCGGGAGCGATCGGGCTGCCGGGCACAAAGATCACGCTCGATCTCAGATCGAGTGGCTATTCAGCACTCCGACACCACTCGATCTCAGATCGAGCGTGATCTTAATCAGTGCTGCTACCCAGTCGTTCGCCGTCGCCGCCGGCGGGGCAGTCACTCCCGACGCTCGGCCACCCACAGTCCGCGTCCCTGCAGGCCGACGACCAGGCCACGATCCTGCAAGATGATCACCGCTCGCTGCACGGTCGTCACGCTGACCTGATACAGATCAGAAAGCTCCCGGTACGTCGGCAGGCGATCGCCCGGGCCGTACTCGCCGGCCTTGATCCGGGCGGTCAGGTCCTCCGTGACCTCGCGGTAGCCGCCAGTCGGTATGGGCAATTTCTTACGCGCCTCCGCGTGGGTTGGGCGATCCTGTCCGTCCCGGTGATCGCGAGAAAGCTCGACCCACTTCACTCGGACTTGTGCTCGGGCTCAGTCACGTAGACGCCCTTACCTGGATGCCCCTCGACCAGTTCCCTGTCCTTGAGGAGCGACATGACACGGTGGATCGTGGAGATGTGCACACCGTACTGCTCAGCAAGCTGACGGGTGGACGGCAGCTTCTCCCCCGGCGCACGCTCACCAGATTTGATCTGGCTCGAGATCTCGTTAGCTATGCGCCGGTAGTCCACTCTCTCAACGGGCACATGGGTCTCCGCTGGTTAGCTGGCTTAAACACACCAACGCGAGTATTACTGACGGGTCGTCAGCCAGGTCAGGAAGTTGGCGTAGCTGTCGCGGTCGAACGAAAGAGTAGGGCCGTTGCGGTCCTTGGAGTCTCGGACCTGCACGCCACTGTCACCCAAGCGAGCCTCGACGCAGCTGTCGCTGCCGTTGCTCCTGGTCGACTTCTTCCAGTCTTCCGTCAGGCCGTTCACTTCATCCCCTCGGCGGCACTGCGCAGCATCTCGATCGAGCGGTCAGCCGACAACGCATCCTGCGCCAACCGGTTGAACACGTCGCCGTACGATGCTACCGCCTCCGGGTAGAGGTCTCCCGCGTACGTTTCGCAGTACACGACATCCTCGCCCTCGGCAAAGCCAAGGATCACGAGCGGTCCGAGCGTGCCAGCATGGGCACCGGACGAGTACGGGACCACCTGAAGGTCGACATTGGACCGGGTGGCGACGTCCACCAGGTGAAGCAATTGCCGCCGCATCACCTCGGACCCGCCGACCATCCGCCGAATGGCTCCCTCGTCAAGGATGAACCACAGGTTCGGCGGATCGGTCTGATCAAGGATGGCTTGGCGTGAGGTCCGCACCTCCACGCGAGTGTCGATCTCGTCGGCCTTGAGGCGGACGGGTCCGCGTTGCAGCAGGGCGCGAGCATAGTCCTCGGTCTGGAGCAGACCTGGCACGATCATCGGGCCGAAGGCCCTGATCGAGATCGCTTCACTCTCGAAGGCGATCAGGCTGGCGTACTTGTCGGAGATCGAGGCAGCGTACGGCTGCCACCATCCCCGATCTCCACGTCTGGTGGTGTCGGCAGCGGTCCTGGCGAGCCGCTCCGTGACCTCAGCATCGGCGCCGTAGCTCTGGAGCAACGCCTTGAGCGTCAAAGGCCGCACGCCGACTCGGCCTCGTTCGATGCGGCTCAGATGCGAATCGGAGATGCCAGCGGCAGTTGCTGCCTGTTCGATGTTGAGGCCGGCTGCTTCACGCAACCCCTTGAGTTCGATGCCCAGCTTCCGCCGTGCCGTAGGACTTGCCACGTCGGACAGTCTACGGCCCAGAAGACCAGCGCCATGATCTTATTGGACACCTGCTCCAGACAGTTGTCTGGAGCAGGTGCGTCATGGAATCCTCTCTGTAATGACCTGGTCACAGCGGACTGGTCCGGTGGCGCCAGCGGAGGCAGGCATGAGAGGTCGGGGTGACACCGCCCAACAGAGCGCAGCAGAGCAGATTCAGACAGCGGAACGGGAGGCCGCAAGGCGGCGGCTGCTTGCCCAAGCCGAGGCGGCCCGGATACCGGTCACGGAGACGACTCGGGCACTACCCGACGGAAGGTGGCGGCGTGGAGAGTGAGGTGCCGGTCGGGCGGCGGGTGGCGTACTGGCGGGTGCGGCGGAGGATGTCGCAGCAGGTGTTCGCCGATCGGCTCGGCAAGTCGAAGAGTTGGGTGGACAAGGTCGAGCGCGGCGTACGGGCGCTGGACAAGGTCTCCACGTTGCGGGACATCGCCGCAGCCCTGCGCATCGACCAGGCGATGCTGCTCGGCCAGGACAGTCGGCCCGTCGAGGTGACCACGCGGGTCGAGGGCGTGGAGTCGATCCGTGCGGCGCTGTGCGCGTACGACATCGCTTTTGATCGGCCGACGGCGCGCCGGAACCCGCCGGACGGGGCCGCGCTGGCTGGCTCGGTGGCGCACGCCTGGACCAGCTACCAGCTTGCCCGGTACCCGCCGCTTTTCGGGTTGCTGCCCGGACTGGTGGCCGGCGCCCAGCGGGGGTACGCCCGCGAGCCGCAGGAGGGTCGGGTGTCGCTGGTGGAGGCGTACCGGGTGACCGCCTCGCTGCTGGTCAAGCTGGGTGAGAGCGAGTTGGGCTGGCTGGCCGCCGACCGGGCGATGAGTGTGGCGGCCGGTGATCCGGTGCTGGTGGCGGCGGCCACCGTGCAACTCGGTCAGGTGTTGCGGGCCGGGGGTCGGGCGCGGGAGGCGGGCCGGGCCACCCTCGCCGCCGCGTACCGGATCGGTCAGGGCGACCCCGACCCGGCGCGACTGTCGTTGTGCGGGACGCTGCTCGTGCAGGCGGCGCTCGCGGCGGCCCGGCACGGCGACGAACCGGCCGCCGCCGCCCGCCTGGACGAGGCCGCCGACCTGGCCGCCGAGGTCGGCGACGGGCACGACCACCAGCACACCGGCTTCGGACCGACGGCGGTGGCCCTCGCCGGGGTCACGGTCGCAGTCGAGTCGGGTACGACCGACGAGGCGATCGCCCGACACGAGGAGGCGATCGGGCGTGACGGTTGGCGATGGTTGCCGCCCGAGCATCGCGCCGCCCACCTGATCGAGGTCGCCCGCGCGTACCTTCAGGATGCCGACCCGGTCGGCGCCGGTCGGGTGTTGCTGGAGGCCGACCGGATCGCGCCCGCCGAGGTACGCCACCGGCCCGCCGCCCGGCAGGTGCTCGCCGACACCCTCCGTCACCCCGACGCCCCGGCCGCGATTCTCGCGCTGGCCGCCACCCTGGGGGTGACCCGAGGATGACCGCCCCCTTCCTGACCCTGGCCCAGATGCTCAACCGGCTTACCCTGACCGCCCGCTGGACCCTGCGTGACCACCAGCCCGGCCCGGACGGCCGCTGCCCGCTGTGCCGCGTCCCGGACTGTGCCGTGGCCGCCGCCGCCCGCGACGTACTCACCACGATCAAGCGCACCCGCTACCCCTGACCGGACAGGGGTCAGTTGGGGGCGGGGCCGTTGTCGACCAGGCGGAAGCGGGTGGTGACCGGGGCGTCGCCGGCCTCTTCGAGGATCAGGCCTCGGGTTGGGGAGTTCTGGAGGTAGGCGGAGTTGCTGCTGATCAGGTACGTGCCTCCGGCAGCGGGGTCGAGTGAGAAACGCTGTCGGGGTTCGTCCTGGTCGCAGGGGACGCCTTCGACGCGTAGTGGCTGGCTGCCTTCGGAGCGGACCTCCCAGCAGATGTCGGTCAGGTCGGTGTCCGGGTCGGCGGCGGTGCGGATCTGGTAGCTTTCGGGGCCCTGCGGCGTGATCACGAACAGCCGCCGGCCCTCGACGCCGTCGACCTCGGCCAGCCGGCCGTCGTCGAGCATGGACACCGCCGACTCGAAGGCCTCGGTGCGCACGATGGCCACCTGACGGGTGCCGGACAGCAGCCGATCGGTGTTCGGCGGCACCGCGGCGGAACTGCTCGGCGCGGCAGGGGAACTGCTCGGCGCCGCGGGTGAGCTGCTGGGCGTTCCGGGTGAGGCCGTGGGCGAGGAGGACGGGCTGGACGACCGGACGCTGGGGTCGGCGGAGGGTTCGGTGACGGTGGAGGGGTCGGCCGGACCGATCGGGGTCGGCTGCGTGGGCTCGCCGAGGCGGGCCAGGGCGACACCCGCACCGAGCGCGACGACGGCGGTGGCGGCCAACGCCACCGAGGCGGTACGGCGGCGGCGACGCCTGATGTCACCGCGTCGCCGGATGTCGGTGGCGGCCCGGATCCGGCCCTCCTGCCCCCCGTCGTGCGCCAACGCCCGCAGGGCGTCGTCGAGCTGGTTGTCGAAGCTCACCGCTGCCGCCCTCCGTCCATCTGGGAACTGCTCTCCTCGGTCAGGTGGGCGGCCAGGGCCCGACGGCCCCGGGCCAGCCGGGTCTTGACGGTGTTCTCGTTGCTGCCCACCTCCGTAGCGATCTCGGTGACACTGAGACCGACCAGATGGTGCAGCACCACCACCCGACGCTGCTCGGTGGGGATCCGCCGCAGGGCCGTCACCACGGCGACATGATCGACCGAGGTGGCCGCCACCTGCTGCCCGGTGGCGTCCCGCCGGTGGGCCCGCAACCGGTTCACGGTCTTGCGCCAGGCGCTGACCGCCACCCGGTAGGCCACCCGGCGTACCCAGGCCTCCGGGCTGTCGCACTCGCGCACCGAGGACCACCGGTCCCAGGCCCGGGCGTACGCCTCGGCCACCGCATCCTCGGCCTCGGCCCGGTCGCCGATCATCGCGTACAGCTGACCCAGCACCCGCTGCACGGACCCGGAGTAGAAGGCATCGAACTCCGCCGCGTCACGCATCGATACAAGTCTCCCACCCGACCGGGTTGAATGAGCAAACTGCCTGGTCACGCCGCTGGCGACCCGACCCGAGGTGGGTGGCCGGGTCGCCGCGCGGGTCATTTGCGCGGGGCCGGTCCGGTGTCGTTGAACCGGAAGCTGCGCAACGGCGCCGCGTCACCCAACTCCTCCAGGATCAACCCGGAGCGCGCCGAATCACGCAGGTACGCCCACCGGTTGCTGATCACATACTCGCGGGGGCCTCCCCCCTCGGCGGGGGCGATGACGAACCGCTGCGCCGGGTCGCCCGCCCGGCAGGTGGCACCCCGCACATACAGCGGCTGGGTGTTCTGCGGGTTGTGCGACTGCCAGCAGACCGGCTTGCCGGTGCCGCCACCGTAGTACGCCTTGATCAGGTACTCCCCCGCGCCCAGCGGAGTCGGCACGAACACCTGCCGTCCCTCGGCGCCGTCCACCTCGGCCAGTCGACCACCGTCGAGCAGGGACAGGCCGGACTCGAAGGCCCCCACCCGCACGATCGTGACCCGACGCTCGCCGGACAGCACCGGATCGGGGCTCGCGGTCGGCTTCGGCTTGGGCTTCGCGGCCGGCGGCTGCGCCACCGCCACCACCTCAGCCGCCGTCCCCGCCTCAGCCGCCGGCTTTACCGCCGACGCCGTCGCCTCCCCGGCCGGCGAGGTCGCCCCGTACATCATCGCGGTGACGCCGGTCAGCGCCACCAGACTCGCCCCAGCGAGCCACCTACCCAGCACCACGGTTGCCTCCCGGTGGTCCCGACCGCTGTCGCCAGCAGCCCCGTCGGCGGCCGGTCCTCGGTCGATTCATCCTGATGACGCCCACGTCGGGCGGTGGGTTTCACCCCTGCGTCGGATTTCTCCGACATGAAGCACCTTCCCCAATCGGTGATCAACGCACTACGGTGGGTGCGCTACGACAGGCCGCGACCGGGGGGCAGCATGGCGGAGTTCGACTACATCGTGGTCGGTGCCGGCGCTGCCGGTTGTGTACTGGCCAACCGACTGACCGAGGACCCGGGCACCCGGGTCCTGCTCATCGAGGCCGGCGGCTGGGACCGCAGCCCCTGGGTTCGCATCCCCAAGGGATTCAGCCGGCTGATGGACGACCGGCGCACCGCCTGGCACTATCCGGCGCAGGTCCGCGCCGGCCAGCAGGAGATCTGGCAGCGCGGCCGGCTGATCGGCGGGTCCAGCTCCATCAACGGCATGGTGTACGGCCGGGGCGACCGGATCGACTACGACGAGTTGGAACGGCTCGGCAACCCCGGCTGGGGCTGGGACACCATGCTGCCGATCTTCAAGCGCCTGGAGGACAATCCGCTCGGCGCCTCCGAGGTACGCGGCACCGGCGGACCGTTGCGTCTTTCCACCGCCACCGGCACCGACGAGGTCTGCGAGGAGGCCATCGCCGCCGGGGAGAAACTGGGCTGGCGCCGGGTGGACGACCTCAACGCCACCGACGACGAGCGCATCGGCTACCTGATGGCGACCATCCGCGACGGCCGCCGCAGCAACGCCGCGGACGCCTTCCTGCATCCGGTCCGCAACCGCCCCAACCTCACCGTCGTGGTCGACACCATCGTGGTACGCCTGCTGGTCGAGAACGGACGCGCCATCGGGGTACGCACCCGCCGAGGCGGGCAGGACCTCGACCACCGGGCCACCGCCGAGGTGATTCTCGCCGCCGGGGCGCTGGCCACCCCGCAACTGTTGCAGGTCTCCGGCATCGGCCCGGCCGACACCCTGCGCCGGGCCGGGGTCCCGGTGCTGCTGGACAGCCCGCGGGTAGGGATCGGGATGCGGGAGCACCGCACCACCCCCCTCCAGTTCCGGCTGACCGGCCGGGCCGGCTACAACGCCCGCCTGCGCAGCCCGCTAGGGCAGGCCCGGGAGATGCTGCGGTACCTGTCGACCCGACGAGGACTGCTGGCCCTGCCGGTGTACGACGTCGGGGCGTACTTCCGCTCCGCCCCGGAGGTGACACATCCGGACGCCCAACTGCTGCTGGCCCCCTTCTCGGCGGCGCCCCGGCGACCCGGGCGGGCCCTCGAACTGGAAGCCGAGGCCGGGCTGATGGCCCAGGTCACGGTGACCCGACCGGAGAGCGAAGGCAGCCTGGCCATCACCTCGGCCGATCCCGGCACCCCACCGGCGATCGTGGCGAACTACTTCACCGCCGACCACGATCGGCGGGTCGCCGTCGGGGCCTTCCGGCGGGTCCGGGAGCTGTTCGGCACCGCGCCGATCGCTGGGCGGATCGTGGCCGAGACCCTGCCCGGAACGGCCGTACAGCAGGACGAGGAGATCATCGAGGCTGGGCTGGCCCAGGGCTACTGCGGGTACCACGCCGTGGGCACCTGTGCGATGGGGCCGGGCGACGACTTCGTGGTGGACCCCCGGTTGCGGATACGCGGGGTGGAGGGTCTGCGGATCGTGGACGCCTCCGTACTGCCGATCCTCGTCTCGGGCTACCTCAACGCCCCGGTGATGGCCCTGGCCTGGCGCGCCGCCGACCTGATCCGCGCCGACCGCTGACCTGCCCCGGCCTGCCCCACCCTGGCCGACCCGACCGGCCTGACCTCGCCGTGCCGACCCTTCATGCCCCCCGCCGCTGGTGGTTCCCCGTCGAACGGCAGCCGGTGGTGCCCGCTGCACCACCCGTAGAGCTTCCTAGGCAGATAGGTTGCGGGGCTGGCGCCCGGTGCGGGTGCCGCCGTACCCCTCGGTGGGTCCTGATCCAGTGGGCAGGCTGGGGGTGCGAGGATCGGTGAGGACAGGCTGTGACCTGCCTTACCAATGGCTGGACCGGGAATCAGGTCGGCGATCTGAGGTTTGCAGCCAGTTGTGACGATCGCACCGCTACCTGCCCTGACCGCCCGACCGGTGGAGACGACCCGATGACGACTGTCGACCCCGCCGTCGCGCCGCCGCCGGTGATGCCCGGCGACCTGATGAGCCCCCGGCAGCGCCTGCGATTGATCCTCGTACTCGGGTCGCTGATCGCGGTGGGGCCGCTGACCATCGACATGTACCTGCCGGCGCTGCCCGCGATCGTCGACGACTTCGGGACCAGTTCGGCGGCGGTGCAGTTGACCCTCACCGGCACCCTGATCGGTCTGGCCCTGGGTCAACTGCTGATCGGTCCCCTCTCCGACGCCTTCGGCCGTCGGAAACCCCTGATCGCCGGCACCGCCCTGCACATCGTCGCCTCGGTGTGCTGCGCACTGGCCCCGAACGTCACCGTCCTCGGAGGGTTGCGGGTCGTGCAGGGCCTCGGCGCGGCGGCGGCCGCCGTGATCGCCACCGCCGTGGTCCGCGACCTGTTCACCGGTACGGCCTTCGCCCGGATGCTCTCCCGCCTGCTGCTGGTGATGGGGGCCGCACCGGTGCTCGCCCCCACCCTCGGCAGTGAACTGCTGCGCTGGACCCAGTGGCGTGGCGTGTTCGCGGCCCTGGCGGTCTTCGGCGTACTGCTGATGCTCATCGCTCTGCTGGGCCTGCCGGAGACCCTGCCGCCCGCGCGGCGGCAACGCGGCGGGCCGGCGCACATCGCGCGGCTCTACGGATCCCTGCTGCGCGACCGCGCCTTCGTCGGCTTGATCATGGTCGCCGGGTTGGCCATGGCGGCCCTGTTCGCCTACGTCGCCGGGTCCTCCTTCGTGATGCAGGAGCAGTACGGGTTGGACGAGCAGCAGTTCGGGCTGGCCTTCGGTGCCGGTGCCATCGGGTTGATCGCCGCCACCCAGGGCAACGTACGACTGCTGCGCCGCTACACCCCGCAACGGATCCTGCTGGTCGCCCTGCTCGCGGGTACCGGCGCGGCTGTGGTGCTCGTCGCGCTCGCCCTGACCGGTTTCGGCGGGCTGCCGGCGCTGCTGGCCGCGCTGTGGTTGGTGCTGGCCGCGACCGGCCTCGCCCTGCCGAACGCGCCGGCGTTGGCGCTCAGCCGGCACGGCGAGGCGGCCGGTACCGCCTCCGCCCTGCTCGGTGCGGTGCAGTTCGGGGTAGGTGCGGTGGCCGCCCCGCTGGTCGGGGTGCTCGGCAACGGGGCGGTGGCGATGGCCGCGGTGATCGCCGGCGGTCTGGCCTCGGCGCTGGTAGCCCTGCTCGTCGTGGCCCGGCCCGACCAGCACGCTGTGGTGGAGGCGGAGCCGGTGGCCGTCGCACTGCACTGATCCTGGCGCCGGTGCGTCCTCGGCCGGTCACCGCGATCCGTGCACGCTCTCAGCTCGACAGGGCGCGCGTCCGAAGCTCGTCAGGGCGCGCGTCCGGCAACGACGGCCCGCATCGCCGGAGAAATACAAAAAGCAGGAAGCGGTCGCTTCCTGCCACTCTTAACTTATAGCGCACATGGGGTCTTGCGGCAAGACCCGGGTGATGCCGCAGAATCTGCGACCGAGGCCACGAGCTGCGGAAACGGAGGGGAGATCTCCCTACCGTGCGGCAGCGCGCGATGGCCGACTCATCCACTCCATGTGAACGGGCGGCGCATGTTTGACGTGATCGTTGTAGGCGGCGGACCGACCGGCCTGATGTTGGCCGCAGAATTGCGGCTGCACGGGATACAGGTCGTCGTCCTGGAGAAGGACGCGGAGCCGACCAGTTTCGTCCGGTCGCTCGGCCTGCACGTACGCAGCATCGAGGTGCTGGACCAGCGCGGACTGCTGGACACCTTCCTCGCCAACGGCCAGCGGTACCCGGTAGGTGGGTTCGCCGCCATCGACAAACCGGCGCCCGAACTGGACAGCGCGCACGCCTACATACTGGGGATCCCGCAGACCAGCACCGACCGGCTGCTCGCCGAGCATGCCGTGGCCGTCGGGGCGGACCTGCGGCGCGGCTACGAAGTGGTCGGGCTGAGCCAGGACGAGCACGGGGTCACCGCCGAACTGGCCGACGGCACCCGGTTGCGCGCCCGCTACCTGGTCGGCTGTGACGGCGGGCGCAGCACCGTACGCAACCTGCTCGGGGTCGGTTTCCCCGGCGAGCCGAGCCGGGTCGACACCCTGCTGGGTGAGATGGAGGCGGATGCCCCGCTGGACACGATCGTCGCCAAGGTCACCGAGATCCGCAAAATCCAGAAGCGGTTCGGTCTCGGGCCCATCGGCAACGGGGTGTACCGGGTCGTCGTGCCCGCCGAGAAAGTGGCCGTCGACCGGACCGTCGCGCCGACGCTTGACGAGTTCAAACAGCAACTGCGGGCGTACGCCGGCACGGACTTCGGGGTGCACTCGCCCCGCTGGCTGTCGCGCTTCGGCGACTCCACCCGGCTGGCCGAGCGTTACCGGGTGGGCCGGGTGCTGTTGGCCGGCGACGCCGCGCACATCCACCCCCCGACCGGCGGGCAGGGCCTCAACCTCGGCATCCAGGACGCCTTCAACCTCGGCTGGAAACTCGCCGCCGAGGTGAACGGGTGGGCGCCGGAGGGGCTGCTGGACAGCTACCACACCGAACGGCATCCGGTAGCGGCCGAGGTGCTGGACAACACCCGCGCGCAGATGGAGTTGCTCTCCACCGAGCCGGGCCCGCAGTCCCTGCGCCGACTGCTGTCGGAGCTGATGGACTTCGAGGAGGTCAACCGCTACCTGACCGAGAAGATCACCGCGATCCGGGTGCGGTACGACTTCGGCCCGGGGCACGACCTGCTGGGCCGACGGATGCGGGACGTGTCGCTGGGCCGGGGACGCCTCTACGAGTTGACCCGCAGCGGCCGTGGACTGCTGCTCGACCAGACCGGCGAGCTCTCGGTCGCCGGATGGGCCGACCGGGTCGACCACGTCGTCGACACCAGCGCCGAGTTGGAGGTGCCCGCGATCCTGCTGCGGCCCGACGGCCACATCGCCTGGGCCGGTACCGACCAGCAGGAGCTGCTGGCCCAGCTACCCCGCTGGTTCGGTACCCCGACCGATTGACGCGATGTGCGAGCATCGCCCGCATGTCTGAACTGACCGTGCGATCGATGACCGAGGCCGAGTTCGACCAGTGGCGGGCCGGCATCGTGCGGGCCTTCGCGGACGCGCAGGTGGCGGCCGGCAACTGGCCCGCCGAGGAAGCCCAGGAACTGGCCCGACAGAACAACGCCACCCTGTTGCCGGAGGGTTTCGGCACCCCCGGGATGCTGTTCCTCACCGGTGAACTCCACGACGGGACCTCGATCGGGGTGTTGTGGATCGGCCTCACCCATCCCCGTGGGGTCCCGGACTGCGCCTTCCTCTACGACATCGAGATCGGTGCGGCCCACCGTGGGGCGGGCCACGGGCGGACCCTGCTGGCCGCCGGTGAGGACGCGGTTCGCCGGCACGGGGTCGGCGCCATCGAACTCAACGTCTTCGGGGACAACGCCCGCGCCGTCGGGCTGTACGGCAGTTCGGGATACCGGGTGGTCACGCAGCAGATGCGCAAGACCCTGGTGGCGCAGCAGTGAGGTGAACGGATCACGCCGTGAGGCCGCCCCACCGGGATTCGGCGGTGCGGCCTCACGGGCTCATGTGCGGCAGAGTCAGGACACCGAGGCGGGGAACCTCTCCCAGACCCGGTGGTTGGTCATCAGTTGTTGGACGGTGTCGAAGACGTCGTCGCCGGAGTCACCGGTGACCACACCCGGGCTGCCGGTGACACCGGCCTGGTCCAGGACGGTGACGCCGGTGCCCCACGCGCCGATCGCCTTGGCGTGCCGCCAGACCTCCTCGACCAGCAGCAGCACCCGGGGGTCGATCGTGGCGGAGTTGGCCGCGCCGGCCTTGGCGTCCCGGGCGGGCAGGGCGTCGGGGGCCGGTGGCGGCGCGGCGGCTAGCAGCAGGGCGTCGAACTCCACCGAGCGGCCGGTGGCGAAGGTGCGCTGCACCGGCAGATCGCCGATCATGCCGCCGTGCCCGGCGATCAGCAGGGGCACCATGTCCGCGGCGAAGACGGCGCGACGTACCTGATGAATGGTGTCCAGGTCGCTGTCGTCGGTCACCACGATGCCGACCATCCGGCCGTCGACCGGCCACTGCCGGCCCACCTGGGACAGCGCGGGGCTGGGGGTGACCTCGGCCAGCGGCACGGTCGGCTCCGGTGCGGGCAGTCCCAGGCCGGTGGCGACCTGGGCGCAGAGCACCGGGTCGATGTTGGCCAGGCATTGCAGCTGACGTTCCTTGATCGCCTGGTGGTAGCACTTGCCCAACTCGAAGGTGTAGGCCCGGATGATGTGTTCCTGCTCGACCGGGGACATGCTCAACCAGAAGAGTCGGGCCTGGCTGAAGTGATCGTCGAAGGAGGCCGGGCTCTGCCGGACCTTGGGGGCCTGGGCCACCTGGACCGGTACGTCGACGAACGGGTGGTCGTCCTCTCCGGCCGGGAAGGGGTTGCCCCCGTCGAGGGAGTTCGGCCGGTACGGCGCCACCCCGGCGTGGATGGCGTGCTGGTGGAAGCCGTCACGCAGCATGTCGTTGACGGCGGCGTGCGGCCGGTTGATCGGGATCTGGGAGAAGTTCGGCCCGGCCAGCCGGGTCAGCTGGGTGTCGACGTACGAGAAGAGGCGGCCCTGCAACAGCGGATCGTTCGTCACGTCGATGCCCGGCGGCAGGTGGCCGACGTGGAAGGCCACCTGCTCGGTCTCGGCGAAGAAGTTCGTCGGGGTGCGGTTGAGCACCAGCTTGCCGATCGGCTGCACCGGGGCCAGTTCCTCCGGCACGATCTTGGTCGGGTCGAGCAGGTCGATGCCGGCGAAGGTCTCCTCCGGAGTGTCCGGGAAGACCTGGATGCCGAGTTCCCACTCGGGGAAGGCGCCGGCCTCGATGGCGTCGTAGAGGTCCCGGCGGTGGAAGTCCGGGTCGATCCCGTTGAGCAGTTGCGCCTCCTCCCAGACCAGGGAGTGCACGCCCAGCTTGGGCTTCCAGTGGAACTTCACCAACGCGGTCTCCCCCGCCGCGTTGACCAGGCGGAAGGTGTGGACGCCGAAGCCTTCCATCGTCCGGTACGAGCGCGGAATGCCCCGGTCGGACATGTTCCACATGGTGTGGTGCTGCGCCTCGGTGTGCAGGGAGACGAAGTCCCAGAAGGTGTCGTGGGCGCTCTGCGCCTGCGGAATCTCCCGGTCCGGGTGCGGCTTGGCGGCGTGGATGATGTCCGGGAACTTGATGGCGTCCTGGATGAAGAAGACCGGCATGTTGTTGGCGACCAGGTCGAAGGTGCCCTCGTCGGTGTAGAACTTGGTGGCGAAGCCACGGGTGTCGCGTACCGTGTCGGCCGAACCGCGCGAACCGAGCACGGTGGAGAAGCGGACGAAGACCTCGGTCTCGCGGCCCTTACGCAGGAAGCCGGCCCGGGTGACGTTCTCCGCAGTGCCGTACGCGGTGAAGATGCCGTGCGCGCCGGCGCCCCGGGCGTGCACGACCCGCTCCGGGATGCGCTCGTGGTCGAAGTGGGTGATCTTCTCCCGCAGGTGGTGATCCTGGAGCAGGACCGGTCCGCGTGGCCCCGCCTTCAGCGAGTGGTCCGTGTCGCGCAGCCGCGCCCCCTGCGCGGTGGTGAGGTAGGCACCCTGCTGACCCTTGGCCTTCGCGGGGACACCGGTCTTCGCCCCGGTGGGGGTACGGGTCTGCGGGGTGCCCTGCTCCGGCTTGGGTGGCAGGGGGTCGTGCGGGGTGGTCGGCTCCGCCAGGGACGGCGGGGCGCTGCCCGGGGCACCGGGCGCCTGCGGGGTCAGCGCCTCGGTGACCTTCTCGGCGGCTGACTCCACGACATCCTTGACCGCCTTGGCGGGGTTACGCGATTCCATCTCTGCGGGTACCTCCCTGGAACACAACGAGCAGACCCCAGGGGCGGTACCCGGGCCAGAGAGAACAAAACGGGCCGAAGGCACTCGACGCTGCCGTATGGATCACATCCGGCGGACCGGTCACCTGCCGGCCCGGCGGCTCAGCCGGGCGACCCGGTGAACTGATCGAAATAGGCCTTCATCGCCGGGTAGTAGTCCTCGAACGAGGGCATCGGGGTGTCGTTGTGGACGGCCAGGAGGCGATCCAGGTAGTACTCCCAGCCGGCCCCGATCTCACCGAGCCCCTCGACCGTGTCCAGGTGCTGGACGAAGCGCAGTTCCGTCCGCTCTCCCTGCGGGGTGAGCAGCACCTCCATCCGCCAGAGACCGGATTCGTCCTGGCTGGAGAGGGCGAGCCGGTGGGGTGGATCGCAGGTGTCGATCCGCATCTCGGACCACGGCTGTCCCTCCTCGAAGCCCATCTGCACCTGGATGCTTCGACCGGGTCCGGCCTGGCCGGACCAGCGGCCGTACCAGCGGGCGGTGCGATCAGGTTCGGTCAGGCTGGCCCAGACGTCGGAGATCGGGGCCCGAAATTCCCGGGTGACGACCAGGGCGGGACCGCTCTCGGTGTCGACGAGGCGTCCGGTTGGTATGGGAGTCAAGCTGTCCGCTCCTCACGGGATGTCGGCGAGCCGCCGGTGCGGCGCTCGCGGCGGGTACGGTGAACCTCGGTTTCCAGCGCGTCGAACCGGCGCTCCCAGGCCTCGGCCCGGGTGAACTGCGTCAGCCACTGGAGCAGATCGACCAGCCGGGTCGGGTCCAGCTCGTAGCGGCGCTCGCGGCCGACCACGGTGTCGCGCACCAGACCACTCTCCCGCAGTACGCGCAGGTGACGACTGACCGCCGGCCGGCTGATCTCGAAGTGCGCGGCGATCCGACCGGCCGTGAGCCGATCCTCCCGCAGCAGTTCCATGATCCGCCGACGCACCGGATCGGCGATGGCGGCCGCTATCTCGTCCACCGGTAAAGCGTAACCGATGGGTTACGGGTTTTCCATCGCCGCGGCGGGAGCGTGCGCAACGGCGATGACCACCTTCGCTCGGGCGTGTTCGCCCTCGAGGTAGCCGATGGCCTGGGGCACCTCGGCCAGGGGGTAGCTCCGGTCGATGACCGGGGTCAACTGCCCGGCTTCGGCGTACCCGCGGAGGGTGTCGAGGTGCGCGCGGCTGGGTGTCGTGGTCAGGACGGCGATGCGCTGCCGGACGAAGGGCGCCAGCAGCCGCCCCCGGGCCAGCAGCCAGACCGGCCCGAGCAGACTGCCGTCCCGGTAGACCCCTCCGCCGGAGAGCAGGAGGGTCCCGGTCGGGGTCACCGCGCGCCGCAGGGCGGCCAGCGAGCGGTTGCCGACCAGGTCGAACACCAGGTCGTGGCGGCGACCCGCGCGGGTGAAATCGTCGCGGGTGTAGTCGATGACGTGGTCGGCCCCCAGGGTGCGGACCAGGTCGACGTTGCGGGTGGAACACACCGCCGTGACGGTCACGCCGAGGGCCTTGGCCAACTGCACGGCCAGGGTGCCGACCCCGCCCGAGGCGCCGTTGATGAGGACCCGCTGACCCGGCTCGACCCCTCCGACGTCGGACAGCCCCATGAGGGCGGTGACCCCGGCCAGCGGCAGGGCGGCGGCCTGCTGCGGGGTCAGGTTCGTCGGCGCGGGCGCGACCAGGGTCTCCGGTACGCAGACGTACTCGGCGAACGCGCCGTTGGCGTCGCCGAGGTCGCCGAAGACAGCGTCGCCGGGGCGTACCTGGTGGACGTCGGGACCGACGGCGCTCACCCGGCCAGCGAAGTCGCGGCCACGGATGCGGGCCCGAGGCTTCGAGGGGCCGAAGGCCAACCGGGACATCCACGGGTCGCCCCGCACGATGTGCCAGTCGTACGCGTTGAGCGCGGCGGCCTCGATCCGCACGAGCACCTCGCCGGCGGCGGGCACCGGCACCTGGACCTCGGCCAGGTGCAGGGTCTCCGGCGGTCCGTACCGGTCCTGGACGATCGCTCTCATCATGACCTCCCCATCGGTAGGTGTACGGCGTACACCTGTGCGATTTGACGATAGGTGTACGCCGTACACCTGTCAAGGCGGTTATGGTTCTCCCGGCCCCCGGAAGACGAGGATCACGATGGCTGAGCAGGCAGGAACGCCCCGGCGGACGCCGCTGAGCAGAGACCGGGTCCTGCGCACCGCCGTCGCGCTCGCCGACACGGCCGGGATCGAGTCGCTGAGCATGCGCAACCTCGCCCAGGAGTTGGGCGTGGTGCCGATGGCGCTCTACAAGCACGTGGCCAACAAGGACGAACTGCTCGACGCCATGATCGACATGGTGGTCGGCGAGATCGACCCGCCGACGCCCGACGCCGACTGGAAGCAGTCCGTCCGGGGAGGAATCCTGTCGGCGCGGGCGGCGTTGCGACGCCATCCCTGGGCGGCGCTGGCCATCGAGTCCCGGAACATGGCGACCCCGGCGATCCTGGGCTACCTCGACTCGGTGGTCGCCACCCTGCGTTCCGGCGGCCTCTCCGCCGACCTGGCCCACCATGTGATGCACGCGCTGGGCAGCCGGGTCCTCGGCTTCAGTCAGGAGCTGTTCGACACCGCCCGGGACGCCGGCCGGTCCGGCCCGACCACCGTGCCGCAGCCGGCCGCCCTGCCGCCGGAGGTCGCAGCCCGGTTCCCGCACCTCGCGGCGATCGCCACGGCCGCCTCCCACGACGACGCCTCGGTGGTGGGATCCGGCTGCGACGACCAGTTTGAGTTCGAGTTCGCGCTGGACCTGCTGCTGGACGGCATCGAACGGTTGCAGCAGCAGGGATGGACCTCAGCGCATCGGTGAGAACGGTCGGTGCCGGCCGCGGCGCTCAGTCCGGCTGTTGTGGTCCGTCCGCCTCGGGTAGCCGGCCCTCGGCGGCGACACTGTCGGCGTACGCGGCCGCCTTCGGGTAGCGGGCGGGCAGCAGCGGCGGGTCGCGGTCGCGCTGGCTTCGTCGGGCGGCCTCGGCTGGTCTTCCTGGACGAGCCCACCACAGGTCTCGACGTGGACGCCCGGCGGGCCCTGTGGGAGGGCGTCCGTTCCTTCCACGCCGACGGCGGAGCCGTCCTGCTGACCAGCCACTACATCGAGGAGGTGGAGGCGCTGGCCGACCGGTCGTGGTGTTGGACCACGGCCGGATCATCGCCGACGACAGTGTCGCCGAGATCCGCGGCCAGGTCCGGCTCAAACGGGTCACACTGACCGACCCGGTGCTGCCCGCGCTGAGCGGGGTCGCCTGCACCCTTCGTACCCACCCGAGGCGCGACCGACCTGGTGCTGGTCGCGCTCACCGGAGAGTCCGTCGGGCCGCTGTCACTGGTGATGCTCGCGGTATGGCTCACGATCTTCGCCGGGCTCACCGTCTGGGGCCACCGCCGCGATCAGGTCCGCCGGTTCGACTGACAGGTTGGCTGAACACGCTCTACTGCTTCTGATCGATCAGCTTCCCAGGGCGTCGACCAGGGTTTCGACGAGCGCGGCGGCGTAGCGGCCGTCCGGGTCGAGGTCCGGGTCGTAGATCGTCACCTCAAGGCCGACACAGGCTGGGTTCGCGAGCAGCGGACGGAGCAACTCCACCAGATGCGGATAGTCCAAGCCGCCGGGGTCGGGCACGTCGGCGGCCGGCATGACCGCAGGGTCGAGCACATCGGCCCGTCAAGGTAGGCGATGCCGTAGCGGCCACGTAAAGGATTGAGCAGTCACCGCCCAACAGCATCAGGAAGCCTGCGCTGTCGAGGACCACGTTCACCCGCTCCGCCAGTCGGCGCGTGTACGTCGCGAGGGCGTCGGCGTTGAGCACACCGTCCCCCGGCCGCCAGCCACGGATGTCGTAGCGCGGCGGGACGACCACGCCACCGTCGTGCGCCCCGAGCCGGTCGAGCAGACGCGGCAAGCTGCCGGTACCCATTCATGGCGACAGCCGAAGAATGGACCCAACACCCGCCGGGGACCTCTGCCCCGTCGATGACACCCCGGCCTTCATCGCCGTGATAGATCCGAACGACTCCTGAACCTGCGACGGCGACGCGGTCGGATCACCGCCAGCGCGGTCAGCACGAACCCGAGCATTCCGGCCAGTCCCCAGGGCTGGTGGTCGGTACTCGCCGTCACCCGGCTCGCCGCTCCCGCCGTGACGATGTCGCCCTGGATCTGGTAATTGCCGACGGCGAGGGCCGGCAGGGTGACCGGCACCCGGATCTCACGTTCCTCCCCGGCGGCGAATTCGTCCGGGTCGGGTGGGATGACGAAGCCGGTCGGGTCCGGGCCTCGACCGACGCTGAACGACCAGGCCACGTTCACCGGTGCGGGCTGCTCGTTGCGCAGTCGCAGCACGAGCGTCCGGCGGGCGGGCGCGCCGAAGTGGGCGGTCCACCCGTCGGCGCGTTCCAGATGCGCCGCGAGGACGGTCGGGGGCCGGGTGGCCGCCTGCCGGACGGTGTCATCGACCGGTGCGGGTGCCCCGGTGACGACCAGCGGCGCGGTGGCCGACAGCGAGTTGTCCAGAGTGATCACTCGCACCTGGCAGGGACAACCGCCGGGTGGCGCCACGACGGTCAGCGGAGTCCCACCGGTGCCGCCAGCCGGCAGGTGGATCTGTGCCGAACTGTCCACCGCGCAGCGTGCCGGCGTGCCCGTGCCACACAGCTCGATGCGGACCGTACCGCCGGGCCAGCCGGTGAGCCGGACCAGCACCTGCTCCCCCGGCTTCGCCTCGGTCCGGTCCACGCCGACGTGAGGGCCGGGATCCGGGGCGCCGGTCAGGGCGAGGGCGGCGATCAGGGCGAGAGCGGAGGTCGGGAGCCTCACTTCTCGACCGTCGGCGGTCGACGCCGCGCCGAGCGCAGCCGGATGACCAGCAGCCAGCCGAGACCGGTGAGCAGGACGGCGGCCCAGACCCACGGTACGGCCCAGGTGCCGACGGTACGGCGCACCGTGGGCAGGATCTGGTCGGGGGTGGCCGGGTCGACGGCCACGGCGGCGGTCAGCCGACCGACTGGTGCCACGCCGTTGATCTGTTTGGTGATGGTGATCGCCGCGCCGGGCAGCAGTTCGGGCACGTCGACGGGTTCGGTACGGGCCAGCCGGAGACCGAACGGGGCGGTCAGGCGTACCTGGGTGGTGCCGGTCAGTCGGGTGTTACCGGTGTTGCGCAACCGGTAGCTGACCACGACCGGGCCGGTGCCGAACGGGTTGAGCGGGTTGTCGTAGCCGATCCGCATCGCCTCGACCTGGAGGCCGGGACGGACCGGGCCGGCCACCCGCAGGTAGATCCGGGCCGCGACCCGCCGGTCCAGGTTGACCTGTCCCCCGTCGCCGGCGGACTGCACCTGGGCGATCGAGGCGACCACGCCGCCGGCGTGGTCGCCGGGTGTGGCGTTGGCCGGCACGGTGATCTGGAACGGCAGGATCACCTGTTCCCCGGCGGGCACCCGGTAGGTCCGCTCGGCGAAGGTGGTCCAGGCGCCCACGTCGGTGGCGGGGCGACTGGCCGGTTGCAGGGCGAACCCGCCGTCGGTGGTGGTGAACGCGTCGGCGCCGTACACCGCGAAGGTCATCGCGCGTTTGCTCAGGTTGGTGATGGCGACCCGGTCGTCGATGCGCTGGCCGGGTTCGGCATCGTGGACGAAGTAGCTGCGCCCGGTGGGCCCGGACGGGCCGGAGGGCTGGACCGCCCAGGTGAAGCCGGTGGCGCTCGGGGTCGGGGCGGGTGCCGACGCGGCGGCCGGGCCGCCGGCCAGGACGGTGGCTAGCACGGTGAGGACCGCGGTCGCGGCGACCAGGTGCGGAGAAGGGCACCTCGTCATCAGTCTGCGCACAACAAGGTGCCCTTCCACGCGTCAGGACAGGGTCAGGGTGAGGGTGGCGGTGTAGTCACCCGGCGCGGCGGCGGGCGGGACCCCGAGGCGCAGGTCGGCACCGCACTGGAAGCTGCCGGCGCTGGCCCCGGCCCCGGCGGCGCACAGCGTACGGGCGCTGCCCAGGCCGTTACCCGGGTTGGCCGGGGCACCGGGGTTGACCACCCCGGTTGCGCCCACCAGACCGTCGGCGAGCACGGACGCGCTCGGCGTCCAGCCGAGGTTGTCGGCGGCGATGGCGCCACCGAGCGCGCTGGTGAACTCCTCCACCTGACCGACGACGTTCCAGCCGGCGTTGGTGCCGCGCAGGTCGCTGACCGTCACCGCGTGGAGTGCGCCGCCGGCGAAGGCGCCGGGGTGCACGGCGGACAGTGCAACGCTGCTGCCCGAGGCGGTCAGCGTCAGCGGGCCGGACTGGAGCACCTCGGCGGTGATCTCCTGCTCGGCGCCGCTCGGGCCACCGCCGAAGGTGATCGGGGTGAAGGTGTCCTGGCTGCGGTCGCTGGAGGCGTGCGCCGCGAAGGTCATCACGTAGCACTGGATCGCGGTGCAGTCGACGCTGTTGCCGTTGCCGTCGATGTAGGTCGGCACCAGGTCCAGGGTGGTGGAGAAGCTGCCGTCGGCGGGCAGCCGCACCTGAGCGGCGGACGACGAGGCGTTCTTGTGCACCCACTTGACCGGCTTGTAGGGACGCGAGTTCGTCCAGTAGTTCTCACCCTTGGGCCCGAAGGCCAGGTAGAAGCCGACGCCACCGTTGGCCTCCGGGTCGAACCCGGTACCGGTGACGGTGACGGTGGCGCCCTCAGGGTCGAGAGCGGCGGACGGGTTCACCGTCACCGACGGGGCGGCGGGAGCGCCACCGACGCCGGTGCTGAGGGTGAACGACGCCGGGTCGAGCACGGTGCCGGCGGTGAAGAAGCCGGAGAACGCGGTGGCCCCGGTCTCGGTGAGCGTGGTGGTGAGGTTGCTCCAGGAGGCCGTGCCGCCGGAGACCGTCGGGCTGGTCGTGGCGAGGGTGGCGATGGCCGCCTGCTCGATGCGCACCGGCTGGAAGCCGCCGCCGCTGGCCTGCAGGTCGACGTCGGCGAGCAGGGAGCCGCCGGCGCCGTCGAGGACCACGGTCGGGTTGGCCAGGGTGATGGTGAAGAAGTGCGCAGGGTACGAGAAAACCACCGTGCCGCCGTAGTTCACCGTCGTCGCTCCGGTGGCACTGTCGTACGTGCCGCCGGTGGCCGGGAACTTGAAGGTGCCGTCGGCGTTGCGGGTCGCACCGTCGGTGACCGCGATCGGCGGGTTGCCGTTGCCGGTCGACACGTACGCGCGGAATGAACTCTTGAAGCCCCAGTCGAGGCTTCCCCCGGTGACAGCGGTGGGTGCCGCCGTGGCCGGGGTCACCACGGTCAGTGCGGCGGCGGCACCGAGTACCGCGGCCGTCACCCACCGGTACGACCGTCGGCGAACACCGCCGGGTCTGGGTACGGACATGTGTCTTCCTCTCAGCAGGGGGAGGGCAGGGTTAGGTTAGGCTCACCTAACTTTTTGGAGAATCCCCCGAACGCCCTCTTGCGCGATTGGCAAGATCGACTTAGGTTAGCCTAACCATACCAACGGAGGTTAGTCATGCCTGCCCGCCTAGCCGCCGCCCTGGTCAGCGCGATACTGCTGGCCCTCGGCACCCTTCCGGCCAGCCCCGCGTACGCGAACACGGTCGGCGAGGGACCAAACGGTCAACGGCTCTCCGTCAGCAAGACGAGTGGGATTTCGCTCGTCGGCACCACCGTCACCGTCACCGGTTCCGGCTACGACACCAGCAAGGGGATCTACGTCGCGTACTGCGTCGACAACGGCGCGGGCGTGGCACCCTCACCCTGCGGCGGCGGCGTCGACACCACCGGCTCCACCGGCGCCTCGCACTGGATCTCTTCCAATCCACCCTCGTACGCCGAAGGGCTGACCGTCGCGTATGGCGCGGGCGGATCGTTCACCGTGCAGGTGAAGATCACCTCAAAGATCGGCGACGTGGACTGCACCACCGGCCGCTGCGTGGTGGCCAGCCGCAACGACCACACCCGCGCCTCGGACCGCTCCCAGGACGTCAAGGTGCCGGTAACCTTCGTCACCCCGGCCAGCCCGAGCGCACCCGCTGCCGCCCCGGCCGCACCCGCTCCCGCCGCGCCGACGAACACCTCCGCCGCGCCGACGAACACCTCCACCTCGACCACACCGGCCGCCACCGGCTCGGCGCCCGCAGCCATCGTCGGCTCGGCCGCCGCTGCCGGGGCCACCGACGCCGCCGGCGGCGAGGCCGCACCGGCACCCGGCGCCGAACAGCCCCTGCTCACCACGCAGGTCAGCGACACCTCCGGCGCGGGAGGCTGGTTCACCGCGGTCCTGGCGGGACTTGCCGTGCTGCTGGTCGTCGTGGTGGCGCTGCGGATGCGGGGCCGACGCCGGGAACAGCGATGAGAAGGTGCCTGACGCTGCTGACGCTGCCCGCGCTGCTCGGCCTCACCGCCTGTGCGCCCGCCGCCTCGACGGCGGCCCCGACGACGGGCTGCGGACCGACCACGGCCGTGGTCACCGACGTGGACATCGCGCCGATCGGCGTCGATCCCGGCAGCACCCTGCCGGCCACGGTCGCCTCGGCCGACGGCTCCAGCGTGACGGTCACCGACGCCAGCCGCATCCTGCCGGTGAACCTCTACGGTTCGATCGCCGAGATCGTGTTCAGTCTCGGGCTCGGTGACCGGGTCATCGGCCGGGACACCTCCACCACCTTCCCGGCCGCCAGCGACCTGCCCGTGGTCACCCCGGCCGGACACGACCTGTCCACCGAGGCCATTCTGCGCCTCAACCCCACCGTCGTACTCGCCGACGACAGCATCGGCCCGCCCGAGGTGCTCGCCCAACTGCGCCGCGCCGGCATCCCGGTGGTCCTCGTCGACGACGACCAGAGCCTGGCCGCCATCGGCCGCAACATCCGGACCATCGCCGCCGCGCTCGGCGTACCGGAGGCCGGGGAACTGCTGGTGACCCGGGTGGAGAGCGACATCGCCGCGGCCCGCCGGGTCGCACCACCCGACGTCGCACCACTGCGCATCGCGTTCCTGTACGTCCGCGGCACCGCCGGGGTCTACCTGATCGGTGGCAGGGGCGCCGGATCCGACGAGATGATCCGCGCCATCGGCGCCACCGACGCCGGCACCGAGATCGGGTTGTCCAACTTCCGCCCGCTGACCAGCGAAGGACTGATCAACGCGGCACCCGACGTCATCCTGGTGATGACCGAAGGGCTGGAGTCGGTCAAGGGTGTCGACGGGTTGCTCACCCTGCCCGGGGTGGCCCAGACCCCGGCCGGTCAGCACCGCCGCATCGTGGACATGGACGACGGGCTGCTGCTCACCTTCGGCGCGCGTACCGGCCGGGCCATCCGGGCGTTGGCCGACGCGGTGTACGGATCATGCGCGTGAGACGGGTAAGCCTGGTCGCGGGCCTCGCGGTCGCCCTGCTGCTGCTCTGCCTCGTCGCCGCCGGCACCGGGCAGGTCCGGGTCCCCCCGGCGGAGGTCCTCGGCTCGATCCTGCACCGCATCGGCCTCGACATCGGACCGACACCGAGCGCCACCCACGGCGAGAGCGCACTGTGGGTGGTGCGCTTCCCCCGGGTCGTGCTCGCCGTGATCGTCGGGGCCGCGCTCGGCTGTGCCGGTGCGCTGATGCAGGGCGTCTTCGGCAACCCCCTGGCCGAGCCCGGCGTCATCGGCGTCTCCTCCGGCGCGGCGGTCGGCGCGGCGACGGTCATCATCACCGGAGCGGCCACCTTCGGCGGCTGGACCGTGGCCGCCGGGGCGTTCCTGGGCGGTCTCGCCGCCACCGCCGTGGTCTACTCGATGTCGCGCGTCGGCGGGCGGACCGAGGTGGTCACCCTGGTGCTGACCGGCATCGCGGTCAACGCGGTGGCCGGCGCGCTGATCGGCCTGCTGATGTTCTTCGGTGACGCGGACGCCGTACGGGCCATCGCCTTCTGGCAGCTCGGCAGCCTGGCGCAGGCGAACTGGGCGGCGGTGGCGGTCACCGCCCCGTGCGCGGCGGTCGGCATCGCGGTCGCTGTCGCCGCCGCCCGCCGCCTCGACCTGCTCGCCCTCGGCGACCGGTCGGCCCGGCACCTCGGCGTCCACGTCGAACGGCTGCGGCTGGCGATGGTCGCGGTGACCGCCCTGCTCGGTGCCGCGGCCGTGGCCTTCACCGGGGTGATCTCCTTCGTCGGTCTGGTGGTGCCGCACCTGGTCCGGATGGTCGCCGGCCCCGGACACCGGCTGCTGCTGCCGGCCAGCGCCCTGGGCGGGGCCATCGTGGTCGTCGCCGGGGATCTGGCCGCCCGCACCCTGGTCGACTACCAGGAACTGCCGCTGGGCGTGTTGACCGCCGTGGTCGGCGGACCGTGCTTCTTCTGGCTGCTGCGCCGGACTCGGGCCCGAGCGGGAGGTTGGGGATGATGTGGGCTGATGTCGATCCGGACCAGATCGGCCTGCGGGTCGAGCGCCTGAGCATCCGGCGCGACACGCGACCGATCCTGTCCGAGGTGTCCCTCGCGGTGCGCCCCGGCGAACTGCTGGCGCTGGCCGGCCCCAACGGTGCCGGCAAGAGCACCCTGCTCGCCGCGATCTGCGGCGACCTGGCTCCCGCCACCGGCACCATCGAGTTCGCCGGCCGGCCGCTGACCCGTTGGGCACCGGTCGAGCTGGCCCGACTGCGCGCCATGCTGCCGCAGCGTGCCACCATGTCGTTCCCGTTCACCGTGGCCGAGGTCGTCGCGATGGGACGTGCCCCGTGGGCCGGTACGCGGCTCGCCGCCGAGGACGACGACGCGGTGGCCGAGGCGTTGCGGCTGACCGGGATGCAGGCGTTCGCCGGCCGGGTGTTCTCCGCGCTCTCCGGTGGCGAGCAGGCACGCGCGGCACTGGCCCGGGTGCTCGCCCAGCGCACCCCGATGCTGCTGCTGGACGAGCCGACCGCCGCACTGGACCTGCATCACCAGGAGTTGGTGCTCAGGCTGGCCCGCGATCGGGCCCGGCAGGGTGGCAGCGTCGTGATCGTGCTGCACGACCTGGGCCTGGCGGCGGCGTACGCGGACCGCATCGCGTTGCTGGCCGGTGGCCGGCTGGTCGCCGACGGGCCACCGGGCACAGTGTTCACCGCCGATCGCCTCAGCGAGGTCTACCAGCACGAGGTCGAGGTGCTGCCGCACCCGCACACCGGTGTCCCGCTCGTGCTGCCGGTACGCCCCTGACCAGCCGGGCTGGTCAGGGGCGTCAGGTCTACGGTAATGCGGTCAGCTCAGCTGGCGTCCGGTCGTGGGGTACGGCCCAGCGCGGCGCACGCCTCGCGGTACATCCGGGCGGCCTCGGCGCGGATCTGCCGGCGCTCGACGATCCGGTCGGCGAACGGAATGCGGACCGGCACCTCGACGCCGTCCACGACGGCCAGGAACTCCATCGCTTCGGCGTCCATGCCCGACATGGTGGCCGCAGTGGCCGTCGGCTGGCCGCCCAACCCCTGGCAGATCACCCGACAGTCGTCGGCGTGGTCGGTGTTCATGTGTCGCAGCACCGCCACGACCACCTCGGGGGTGACGGGGTTCGTAGCGGTCACGCCGCGCTCCCCTGCGTGACCGCCCGCCCCAGGTCGTCGAGCATGGCGGTGTTCAGCCGGTAGGCGTACGACACCTCGCCCAGGAAGCGTTGCCGCTCGACGGCGTCCCAGGGCGCCGCGTCGAGCAGTTCGCGGTAGTGCTGCTTGACGGTACGCGCGTCCAGGCCGGGGAAGATGAAGAACCGGGTCCCGTCGGTGTCGAAGTCGAAGGTGCGGCGCAGCGCGCGGGCCATCACCTGACCACCGGAGAGGTCACCCAGGTATCGGGTGTAGTGGTGGGCGACGAAACCGGCCGGCCAGGAGAAGGCCACCTCGCGCAGGCGTGCCCGGTATTGCGCGGTGGCGTCACTCGGGGTGACCCGACCGGTCCAGTCCGGACCGTGCAGGAAGGACAGATCATCGACGATGCGCGGCAGTCGACGCAGTTCGTCGACGACGAACGGGCCGGCCACCGGATCGTCGCGCATCGTGTCGGCGGCCTCTTCCAAGGTCTGGTAGACCACATGCAGCTGTTCGAGCAGCGCAGCATACCCGGCCCGGTCCAGATGTCCCGACAACAACGCGTCGAAGTACGTCACACTCTGCGCGGCCCGATGGTCCGCCCTGGTCAGCTCACGCACCTCTGCGGCGAACCCCATAAGCACCTCCTGGTTAGGTAAGCCTAACCTATCATGATCAAGCTTCTTCGTGGAGATGGCCGAAAGTGCCAGCCCGGATGCCTGGACAGGGGAAACCACCTCTACCGACGCCCCGGCATGGCGACGCGCGAGGGACGTTGACACCGCTTGGGCGAACTGGCCCCCTCGGACGCCGAGTTCTCCGACAACGTGATCGCGCCGCCCGGTGCCGGGGAGCGGGGCCAACTGCTGAGGCGCAGGTCGGCCCCGGCGGGCGGGCGTACGCCACCGGCGCAAGCCCCCGTCCCGCCCGCCGGGGCGCCCCGGTAGGTGACAGCCCTACCCGTGCGGCGCCACGATCTGGATGAGGTTGCCGCAGGTGTCGTCGAAGACGGCGGTCGTCACGGTCCCCGCGTCCAGCGGGGGCTGGGTGAAGGTCACTCCCTGCGCGGTCAGCCGCTCGTACTCGGCCGACACGTCCGCGACGGTGAACATGGTGACCGGGATCCCGTCGGCGACGAGGGCCTTCTTGTAGGCGAGGGCGGCCGGGTGCTGATCCGGTTCGAGGAGCAGTTCCACACCCTCCGGGTCCTCCGGGGAGACCACGGTCAACCAGCTGTATTCGCCCAGCGGCACCTCGGTCTTCTTGGTGAAGCCGAGCACCCCGGTGTAGAAGGCCAGGGCCTTGGCCTGGTCGTCGACGAGAACACTCACGTGTCCGATTCGCATGGTCCCACCCGCCATCTCCGATAGATCTGCTGAAGTGGGGACGTGTCAAGGTCGATGAAGGTGTACCGGCCCTGACGGCGCAGCACCACCAGCCCCGCCTCGGCCAACACCGCCAGGTGCTGGGAGATGGCCTGGCGGGTGGAGGTGAACCCCTTTCCCGTCAACCGGACGCACAACTCGAACAGGGTCTGGCCGCTGCGTTCCTGCAACTCGTCGAGGATGGCCCGCCGGGTGGGATCTGCCAGCGCCTTGTACACGTCGCCCACCACGGCACCATAGGCAAGTGCTCACTTGCATGTCAACCATCGACGATGTTCCGAGTAGGTAAACCCTGGCCCCGGACGGCCCACTGGCCTGGCGCGGGCGGACGCATCTTGCGACCCTTACGCTCGTGTACGACTACGACGTGTTGGTGCTGGGTTCCGGACCCAGTGGTCAGAAGGCCGCGATCGCCGCCGCCAAGCTCGGCCGACGGGTCGGCCTGGTGGAACGACGCGACATGATCGGCGGGGTGTGCATCAACACCGGCACCGTGCCCTCCAAGACCCTGCGCGAGGCCGTGCTCTACCTGACCGGCCTGAGCCAGCGGGACCTGTACGGCAGCAGCTACCGGGTCAAGGAGGACATCACGGTCAGCGACCTGGCCGCCCGCACCCAGCATGTGATCAACCGGCAGACCGACGTGATCCGCAACCAGTTGGCCCGCAACCGGATAGCGGTGATCACCGGCACCGGGCGGTTCGCCGACCCCCACTCGGTCTGGGTGGACGGCGGCTCCGGCCAGGAATCCAAGGTGACCTTCGACAAGGCGATCATCGCCGCCGGCACCCGCCCGGCCCGCCCGGACAGTGTCGACTTCGACGACCGGACCATCGTGGACTCCGACGGCGTGATCAACCTCCAGGCCGTACCGCGCAGCATGGTGGTGGTCGGCGCCGGGGTGATCGGCATGGAGTACGCCTCCATGTTCGCCGCCCTCGGGACCAAGGTGACCGTGGTCGAACGCCGCGAGCGGATGCTCGACTTCTGCGACGAGGAGATCGTCGAGTCCCTGAAGTACCACCTGCGGGACCTGTCGGTCACCTTCCGCTTCGGCGAGGAGGTCGCCGCGGTGGAGAAGCACCAGACCGCCGCGCTGTGCATCCTCAGGAGCGGCAAGAAGATCGTCGCGGACACGGTGATGTACTCCGCCGGGCGTCAGGGGCAGACCGACGGGCTGGACCTGGATGCCGCCGGCCTGACCGCCGATCGGCGGGGTCGCATCGAGGTCGACGCGAACTACCGCACCGCCGTGGAGAACATCTACGCCGTCGGTGACGTGATCGGCTTCCCGGCGCTGGCCTCGACCTCGATGGAACAGGGTCGGCTGGCCGCCCAGCACGCCTGCGGCGAGCCGGTGCGGGCCATGCACCAGTTGCAGCCGATCGGGATCTACACCATCCCGGAGATCAGCTTCGTCGGTAGGACCGAGCAGGAGTTGACCGACAGCGCCACCCCGTTCGAGGTCGGCATCGCCCGCTACCGCGAGCTGGCCCGGGGGCAGATCGTCGGTGACTCGTACGGAATGTTGAAGTTGCTCGTCTCACCGGAGGACGGACGCCTGCTGGGTGTGCACGTCTTCGGCACCGGCGCCACCGAGATCGTACACATCGGACAAACCGTGATGGGCTGCGGCGGCACGGTCGACTACCTGATCGACGCGGTGTTCAACTACCCCACCCTGGCCGAGGCGTACAAGGTGGCCGCCCTGGACGCCGCCAACAAGATCCGCAACATCACCCGCATCGACGGCTGATCGGGGCGGGGCGCTAAGCCCCACCCCGGTCGTTCTCAGCCGGCCGTCGCGAGTGACCGGCGGCGTGGTCCCAGGTGCCGGGCGTACGCGCCGGTGGTGAAGAAGGCCGGCAGTCCCTCGCCCAGCGCGGTCTCCTCGACGATGCGCGCCGCCTGCGCGGCGCGTTCCCGCTCGGCCTCCCCCCGCCCCTCGGACAGGGTCGCCACCTCCTCGGCCAACATCGCCCGCACCAGTTCCTCGGTGACGCTGCCCCCCTCGGCCAGCGGCGTACCGTGGTGCAGCCACTGCCACAGCTGGCAGCGGGCGATCTCGGCGGTAGCAGCGTCCTCCATCAGGTTCCACAGCGCCACCGCGCCTGCTCCCCCGAGCCAGGCGTCGATGTAGTGCAGTGCCACCGCGATGTTGGACCGCAGGCCGCTCTCGGTGACCTGGCCCGGGGTCTTGTCCACCGAGAGCAGGTCGGCGGCGGTCACGGACACCTCGTCCCGCTGCCGGTCGAGCTGGTTCGGGCGCTCGCCGAGCACCGCGTCGAACACCTCCCGGCAGGTCGACACCAGGCCGGGGTGGGCCACCCAGGAGCCGTCGAACCCATCGCCGGCCTCCCGCTGCTTGTCCGCCCGCACCTTGGCCAGGGCGGTGGCGTTGACCTCCGGGTCACGGGCCGGCACGAAGGCGGCCATCCCGCCGATCGCGTGGGCACCGCGCCGGTGACAGGTCCGCACCAGCAATTCGGTGTACGCCCGCATGAACGGCACCGTCATGGTGACCGCGGCCCGGTCCGGCAGGACGAAGTCCGGCCACTGCCCGAAGTTCTTGATGATGCTGAAGATGTAGTCCCACCGGCCGGCGTTCAATCCGGCCGAGTGTTCCCGCAGCTCGTAGAGGATCTCCTCCATCTCGAAGGCCGCCGTGATCGTCTCGATCAGGGTGGTCGCCCGGATGGTGCCCTGCGGCAGCCGCAGGTAGTGCTGGGCGAAGACGAAGATGTCGTTCCAGAGCCGCGCCTCGCGGTGGTCCTCCAGCTTCGGCAGGTAGAAGTACGGTCCCGCACCGGCGGCTAGTTGCCGACGGGCGCAGTGGAACAGGTAGAGCCCGAAGTCGACCAGGCTGGCCGAGATCGGCCGGCCGTCCACCACGATGCCCTTCTCCACCAGGTGCCAGCCGCGCGGCCGGACCACGATGGTGGCCAACTCCTCGCCGAGGGCGTACCGCTTGCCGCGCGGGTCGGTGAAGTCGATCCGCCGGTCCAGGGCGTCCATCAGGTTGAGCTGCCCGGAGATGACGTTGTGCCAGGTCGGGGCGGTGGCGTCCTCGAAGTCGGCGAGCCACACCTTGGCGCCGGAGTTCAGCGCGTTGATGGTCATCTTGCGCTCCGGGGGGCCGGTGATCTCCACCCGCCGGTCTTCCAGCCCCGGTGCCGGTGGGGCCACCCGCCAGGTCGGGTCGGCCCGCACCCCGATGGTCTCCGACAGGAAGTCGGGCAGCTGGCCGGTGGCGAACCGGTCCCGCCGGGCCCGGCGGGTGTCCAGCAGGGCCACCCGCCGGGCGGCGAACTCGCTGTCCAGGGTGACCAGGAACTCCAGCGCCTCGGGCGTGAGCACCTCGTCGAAGCGTTCGGCCATCGGGCCGATGATCTCGTACCTCATGCGAACTGCTCCTCTTCGGTGGAGCCCCGCAGCGCGATGGTCTCGGCGGTCGGGTTAAGCACGGTGCTGATCAGGTCGAAGTAGCCGGTACCCACCTCGCGCTGGTGCTTGACCGCGGTGTAGCCGGCGGGCTCGGCGGCGAACTCCCGCTCCTGCAGCGACACGTACGCCGACATGCCCTCGGCGGCGTAGCCCCGGGCCAGGTCGAACATCGAGTAGTTCAGGGCGTGGAACCCGGCCAGGGTGATGAACTGGAACTTGTAGCCCATGTGGCCCAGTTCCCGCTGGAACTTGGCGATGGTGGCGTCGTCGAGGTGCTTGCGCCAGTTGAACGACGGCGAGCAGTTGTAGGCCAGCAGCTGGTCCGGGTACTCCGCCTTGATCGCCTCGGCGAAGCGGCGGGCGACCTCCAGGTCCGGGGTGCTGGTCTCCATCCACAGCAGGTCGGCGTGCGGGGCGTACGCCAGGCCCCGGGCGATGCACGGTTCGATGCCGTTGCGCACCCGGTAGAAGCCCTCGGCGGTCCGCTCGCCGGTGACGAAGGGCTGGTCACGCTCGTCCACGTCCGTGGTGAGCAGGGTGGCCGCCTGGGCGTCCGTACGGGCGATGACCACGCTCGGCACCCCGGCCACGTCGGCGGCCAGCCGGGCCGCCTCCAGGGTGCGGATGTGCTGCCCGGTGGGGATGAGCACCTTGCCGCCGAGGTGGCCGCACTTCTTCTCGCTGGCTAGCTGGTCCTCCCAGTGCACCCCGGCCGCGCCGGCCGCGATCATGGCGTTCATCAGCTCGTACGCGTTGAGCACCCCACCGAAACCGGCCTCGGCGTCGGCGACGATCGGGGCCAGCCAGTCGATGCCGGAGGGGTCCCCCTCGGCGGTGGTGATCTGGGCGGCGCGCAGCAGCGCGTTGTTGATCCGGCGGACCACCGCCGGCACCGAGTTGGCCGGGTAGAGGCTCTGGTCGGGGTAGGTGTGGCCGGCCAGGTTGGCGTCGGCGGCCACCTGCCAGCCGGACAGGTAGATCGCCTTGAGCCCGGCCCGGACCATCTGCACGGCCTGGTTGCCGGTGAGGGCACCGAGGGCGTGGATGTAGTCCTCGCTGTTCAGCAGGCGCCACAGCCGGTTGGCGCCGTGCCGGGCCAGGGTGTGCTCCTCCTGGATCGCGCCCCGCAACCGCACCACGTCCTCGGCGCGGTAGCTACGTCGCACACCCCGCCAGCGGGGGTTGGTGTCCCATTCGTGCTGCAACTGCTCGACCGGGGTAGGCATCGTCTCTCGTCCCTTCACAATTCGTGGCCACACCGTTGCCGCTCAAGCGCCGCTGCCGGCCGCCGGTGTGGAACCCACGGTCACATGGGCTCGTCAGCCGGGTCGAGGGACGGAAAATGCCAATTCTTGTAAATCCTGAGAGGCGTTTTGCAAAGTTGTTAATTGCCCTATTGGCAGCGGTGCTAATGTGACCCGACAAACCTGCTGGGGTGGGAGGTGGGGACGATCAGCAAGACCTTCGCCGGGGCCCGGCTACGCCGGCTGCGGGAGGAACGGGCCCTCAGCCAGACCGAGCTGGCCCGGCACCTGGGCATCTCCCCCAGCTACCTCAACCAGATCGAGCACGACACCCGACCGCTGACCGTGCCGGTGCTGCTGCGCATCACCGAACTGTTCGGGGTCGACCCCACCGTCTTCGCCGCCCACGACACCCCCCGCCTGGTCACCGGGCTGCGGGAGGCCCTACCCAGCCGGGCCAGCCTCGCCGACCTGACCGAGCTGGCCACCCGGCTGCCCGAGGTCGCCGCCGCCGTCATCGACCTGCACCGGCGCTACCAGCAGGCCGACGAGCAGCTCGCCGAGCTGGTCGGCGACCGGGAACGGCTCGGGCGCAGCCCGCACGACCAGGTCACCGAGTTCTTCTACCGGCGGCAGAACTACGTACCGGAGCTGGACGAGGAGGCCGAGCGGCTGGCCGCCGCGATGGGGTTGCGGCGCGGCGAGATACGGGGCCGGCTACGCGACCGACTCGCCCAGCGGCACGGGGTACGCATCCTGCGCGAGGACGCCGGCACCCTCGGCGGGGAACTGCACCGCTACCGCCCGCAGACCCGCACCCTGCACCTGTCCACCTCGCTGCGCGGCGGCCAGGAGGCGATGCGGATGGCCGCCCAGATCGCGCTGCTGGAATTCGCCGACGTCATCGACGAGATCGTCGAATCGGAGCACTTCGACGACCCGCAGACCCAGATTCTCACCCGGGTCGGGTTGGCCAACTACTTCGCGGCGGCGCTGATCCTGCCGTACGAACAGTTCCTGACCGCTGCCGAGCAGCGCCGGTACGACATCGAACTGCTCACCCAGCACTACGCAATCGGCTGGGAAACGGTCTGCCACCGGCTGAGCACGTTGCAGCGGCCCCGGGCGCGCGGGGTGCCCTTCTCCTTCGTCCGGGTGGACCGGGCCGGCAACATGTCCAAGCGTCAGTCCGCCACCGGCTTCCCGTTCTCCCGTACCGGCGGGACCTGTCCCCTATGGAACGTCTACGAGGCGTTCGGCGCGCCCGGCCGGGTGGTCACCCAGGTGGCCGCGATGCCGGACGGGCAACGCTACCTGTGGATCGCCCGCACCATCACCCGCCACCACGGCGGCTACGGCCAACCCGGCAAGGTGTACGCCATCGGCCTGGGCTGCGAGACCCGCCACGCCGGCCGCCTGGTCTACTCCACCGGGGTGGACCTGCACGCCGCCGAGGCCGCCACCCCCATCGGCCCCGGCTGCAAGACCTGCGAACGCATGACCTGCCCCCAACGAGCCGCCCCACCCATCAGCCGCCAACTGGACGTGGACGAGAACCGCAGCACCTTCGTCCCCTACCCCCTCCGCGACTAGGGCGTCGAGGGCAGAGCCGTCGCCACGCGTTCGGCCAGGAGGAACTGCCGTAGTGATCGCGGCGGCACACCTGTCACGTCCTCGACGGTGGTGGTCGTCCGGTCCTCGGCGCCCTCCGCGATCATCACGTCCATGGCGGCGAGGACATCGGCGAAGGCGGCCGGCACGCCGTTCCGTTGGTGCCGCTCGGAGAGCTCCTTCGAGGTGACCTCGCGGTGGCGCACGGCCCGGCCGGTGGTGTCGCTCAGGATCTCGGCGACCTCGTCGAAGCTCAGCGGCTCCGGACCGGTCAGGACGAGGTCGCCGCCGGGCACCTCGGCGTCGGTGAGTGCCCGCGCGGCGACGGCGGCGATGTCCCCGGGGTCGATGAAGGGGATCCGCCCCCGGCCGGTGGCGCTGACGATCTCGCCGTCGCGCCGGGCGGACTGAGCGTGTGGGCGGTCGCCGGTGAAGTTGCTGGCGAACCAGGTCGGCCGCAGCACCACCGGCTCCGGCACAAAATCGGCGAGACGCGCGCCGAACATGCCGAGACCAGGACTGCCGATCGGCACTGCCGACGAGCTGAGCAGCGCAATTCGGCGTACGCCGGCCCGCCGGGCCTGCTCCAGGAACGGCACGACGACCGGCTCGGGGTCGACGGCGCCCGGTGGCGCCACCAGGTAGATCGCCCGCACGCCGTCGACGGCCCGTGGGTACGTGGTGGGATCGGCCCAGTCGAATCGCACGTCCGCGCCCGGCGAGCGGCCGGCCCGGCGTACCGGGATGTTCTCGCCGGCCAGTCGCCGGGCGAGACGGCTGCCGGTGGTCCCGGTCGCTGCGGTCACCAACACCGTCATGCCGATACCTCCGTCTCCATCATGGTCTCGGCGAGGATGAGGGGGTTCCAGTAGTCGCGGTAATGCCGGATGAGTCCGCCGGCGATGGTCAGCACGGCGACGTAGCGGACGGTGTACGGCTCGCCGTTGGCGACGATCCGGCCGCTGATCGCCATCTCGGCGACGATGACGTCCGGGTCGGTGGTCTCGTGCACGACGACGTCGTGCACGCGCTGGACGTCCAGCCGATCGGTGTAGCCGTCCAGGTATGCCTCGACGGCTTTGCGCCCGTCGAGGCGTTGCGGCCAGCCTGGTGGCGCGAACGGGAACTCCATGACGGCGTCGTCCGCGTACAACGCGGTGAACCCGGCCATGTCGTGAGCGAGCAGGCGGTCGGTGGCGCGGCGGAAGATCTCCACGGGGGTGTCGGACACAGGTTCCTCCTCGGATCGGTGGCCGCTAAGATTCGGACCACTGGTCCGCTTCACTGTAGCGGACTGACGGTCCGTTTTGTCAAGGGAGTGCCATGCGAGTCGACAAGGCGCGCAACCGGGACATGGTGCTGGCTGCCGCTGCCCGCCTGTTTCACGAGGCCACCCACCCGGATGAGGTCTCGATGGACGCCGTCGCCGCCGCCGCAGGTGTCGGCAAGGGCACGATCTTCCGGGGCTTCGGTGACCGGCGCGGTCTGCTTCTCGCGCTCTACCAGGAGCACGTCGACCGTGAACTCACCGCGCCGGTCGCCGAAGAGACGCCGGCGCAGACCGCCCTGGAACTGATGACCCGCACCTGGCGGTTCAAACAACGCCATCGCATCCTCACCCTCGCCCTGGAGCGGGAGGGCTCTGGCAGCCCGTACCAGAACAGCGGCTACGCCCAACTACACGCCCAACTCACCGACCTCGTCGGCCAGGCACGCGGCACCGACAACGCCGCCTTCCTGGCCCACGCGCTGATCGCCGCCGTACGGAGCGACCTCATCGAGCACCTGCGCAACCACCCCGAAATCGACGCCGAAGCCGGCCTGCGCGAGCTGGTGTACGACGTGCTCGGCTAGCGCTCGGCAGGTTCCCTCAGGTGCGTTGGGCTGTCGCCCGCCGGTGCCGTAGCCCCAAACGTCCATGCAACCTTCGTCGCTGCGCCTACGCAACGAGGAATGTGGCACCGCGTCGAGGCAGCGGCCGGCGCGGTCTCGTGCACCAGGTGGCCGGCGGTGATGGTGACGAGACGAGCGTCGGCCAACCGGTCAGGGAGTTCGGCGACGTGCTGCTGGGATACCGGGCTCGACGGGCCACCGCCGATCAGCAGGTAGGTGCGGTGATCGGGCGACGAGGTCGCCCCAGCGTGGATCCGGATCGCGCTGTCTCCGTGGCCGCGCAGGTCGACGGCGTACACCGACCGGTCGGCGGCGATGGGCGCGATCCCCCGGGGCCGGTCTTCCAGCCGGTCGGCGTACCCGTCCAACCAGCGGTGCAGCGCCTCGCCGTGGCCGTGGCGGGCCATGGCCTCGACCGCCATGGGTGCGTGGTTGGAGAGCCACCCGTTTCGTTCCGGGCCGGAGAGCCGGACCCGCTGGTAAGCCTCGTCGAGTTCACTCATGCGCTGACGGTAGGAGCTGAAGGAAGGTTGAGGTCAACCACGACCGATGCCGTCCGGGCCCAGTGCCAGCGGGTCGTGGCCACGACGGTTGGAGGCGGGCAGAGACTGGGTCGACGTCACCATCCCGCCCATCCGCTCGCCATCGCTGCGGCTACGCGTCGAGAAACGCGATCACCGTGTCGAGGTAGGCATCCGGCTCGGTCTCGTGCACCAAGTGCCCGGCGTCGATGGTGACCAGTCGGGCGTCGGCCAACCGGTCGGCGAGTTCGGCGACGTGTCGCTGGGGCACTGGGCTCGACGGGCCGCCGCCGAGCAGCAGGGTGGGTACGGTGATCCGGGCGATGATGTCGGGCCAGTCTGAAGACGGGTCGTCGATCTCGGGGCGGACCTGCTCCACCACCCGCCAGTCGAATGGCAACTCCCCCGCCGGCCGCTCCGGTGGCGCAGGTGGACGAGGGCGCGGAAAGCCGATGTCCTCCAACACCAGGCGACGGATGTGCTGCGGTCCGGCTGCCGCCGCCGCCCGGCAGGCGATGAGGCCGCCGAGGGAATGGCCGATCAGGTCGACCGGGCCGATATCGAGGCGTTCGAGGAGGCCCAGGACGTCCCGGGCGAACAGTTCCAGCCGGTACTCACCAGGCCAGTCGCTGCCTCCGTGACCGCGCAGATCGACGGCGTACACCGTCCGCTCGGCGGCCAGTTCCGCCGCGATCACGTCCCAGTCCTGGGCCGTCCGGCCGGTGGCGGGCAACAGCACCACCGGGATACGGCCCACACCACCAGTTGGCCACACCCACAACGAAAGGCGAACATCACCGAGCGCGACGTCAATCAGATCGGGCACCAGGCAACCATCACTGACATCGCCGCTGGACACCAACCGATTCCGCTCCCAGCAGACCCCCCTCCTCCCCGTTGATCATGAGGTTCGCGGCAGTTGTTGATCTCCACAGTGCCGCCAACCTCATGATCAACGGGGAGGGGTTGGGCGGGTGAGGTCGCGGGCCAGATGGGAGGGGCGGGGGCCGGTTGAGCGGAGACGGCGGAGGTCTGTGGGGGTGTCGTACATCAGTTGGAGGTGGAAGTAGTTGATGTGTTCCAGGATGGCGAACAGGGCGAAGGCCAGTCCCGGCCAGGAGGTGCGGCCTGGGGTTGTCACGGCTGCGTAGCCGGTGGCCAGGAGGGCGGCGGCTAGGAGCAGTGGGTTGGCGGTGCGGGCTGCGCGGAAGGCCGGTAGCGCCGGGAGGTGGGGGTGGCGGGCGTTGAGCCGATGCAGTTTGGCTGCCCAGTAGGCGGCGCCTTCGATCAGCAGGAGCGCGAACAAGGCGAAGCCGAGCAGGTTGGTTGCCGTGGCTGGGAGCCCGACCAGGCCGAACCATATCCAAGCTTGCAGTGGGATGTTTATGAGTTCCAGGGCAGCCAGCGAGCGCAGCCGGCCGCGAACAGTCTGACTGGGAGTTGGGCCGGTGGGGACGGTTCGCATGCCAGCCATCATGGATCATGGCGCGCTATATGCCCTGTCATGCCGTAGGCGTTTATCGGCCGCCTGGTAACCGTGCTCGCGTTCCTGCGTGCACCACTCGGGCGGTACGGTTCGGCGGTGGCTGGCAGCGTCGGACCATCGTTGATCTTCGTGGACATCGACGGGGTGCTGATCCCGCTACGGTCCCGGCCGTACGCAGTTTGTGCTGGTGGGCATGACGACGGGCCCGATCAGCACGGGAATCCGCTGTTGGACCGTCTCGATCCCGCCGACGGTGATCGGCTGCTGGCCCTGCCGGGTGAGCTGGTCTGGGCCAGCACCTGGGTGGCCGAGGCCAACGAGGTCGTGGCGCCCCGGATCGGTCTGCCCGCTCTACCCTTCGTCGACTGGCCCGACGACGGCGAGGAACCACCACGTGGAGTGCACTGGAAGACCAAGCCTTTGGTGCGGTGGGCGGCAGGTCGCCCGTTCGTCTGGCTGGACGACGAGATCAGCGACGCCGACCGGCGATGGGTCGCCGCCCAGCACCCGCAACCTGCACTCCCGCATCGTGTCGACCCGGACCGGGGACTGACCCGGATCGACCTCGCGGCGGTGAGTCGCTGGCTGGACCAGCACGGCTGATCGGTCCGCCGTGCCGCAGCAGCGCGGCGACCACAGCCCTGGCGGCCGGTACCCGGCGGCGCGGTGGTGAAGGCCGCTCCGCCGGCCAGTTCGCGCCGCCTACAGGAAGCGCTCCGGGTCGAAGCTTTCGAGGTCGATGATGCGGACCCGAGGAAGCACGTTGGTGAAGCAGTCCGCGTCCTCCTCGATGTCGAATATCTGTAGGCCCGGCAGCTCGGCGAAGCCGGCGTTGAGGAATTCCTTGAACCCGACGACCGCGACCTGACGATCGCCGTCGAGCAGCAGCTCGCCGAGCTGCGGCAGGAAGTCACCGTCGTGGCTGGCCAGCATCACATTGCCCGGGCGCCGGGCGATGGCCTGCAAAGTCCGCTGGATGCCGATGTCCACCACCTTTTGATCCGATGAACCAGCTAGCGGGATGGGCCGGTAATCCATGCTCAGCAGGGCCCGGACGAACGGCATCGGCAGTACGCCACCGGAGGCGTTGAGGAAGAACAGGCCCTTCACCGGCTGCCGCCAGGTGTCGCGCGCGAACTCCCGCAGACGCTCCCACCGGGGTCGCTCCGCAGGGGCCGGCCGGCGCTCCAGAACACTGTTGCCGAGAGTGGCGTCGATGTTCTCCCCGTCCACGATGAGGTACGTGACGGATTCCGATATACCGGGCATAGAGGTACCTCTCGAGTGGAGCAGCCAGCGCGGACCGGTCCAGCCCGAGCGTGTGACGTGCCAGAAGCCATGCTCGTGGTCAAGGGTATTGGCTGACCGGCCGCCGCACCTCGGCAGCCTCGAGAGTCGGGGGTTCCGGCCACCGGGGGTCTCCGTGTCGTACCGGAGAGTGATGCCGACTCACGCACGGTCGCCGGCGGCAGGCGGGGTCAGGGTCGGCGTAGCCTGCCGATGATGGAGCGCAAGCAGGGGTACGGGGAACTGCTCGACGCGGCGCGGGCGGGCGACGGGGAGGCGTTCGGGCGGCTGGTCGGGCCGCTGCGCGAGGAGTTGCGCGCCCACTGCTACCGGATGCTCGGGTCCCTGCACGACGCCGAGGACGCCGTCCAGGACACCCTGGATCGAGCCTGGCGGAACCTCGCCCGGTTCCAGGATGACCATGGATCGATCCGGCCCTGGCTCTACAGGATCGCCACGAATCGGGCGTTGACCCTGATCGAGCGGCGGAGGCGCCGGGAGTTGCCCACCGACCTTCGACCGGACGTCGCGGCGACGGCCGAGCTGGCGTGGTTGGAGCCGTACCCCCAGCGGTTGATGGGGTGGACCGAGCAGCTCGGCCCGGAGACCCGGATGATCGCCCGGGAGAGCCTGGAGCTGGCGTTCGTCGCCGCGTTGCAGCATCTGTCGGCCCGGCAGCGGGCGGTGCTGCTGCTGCGCGAGGTGCTCGGCTATTCGGCCAGGGAGGCCGCCGACCTGCTGGGCACCACAGTCGCGGCGGTCAACAGCGCCTTGCAGCGGGCCCGCGCGGTCCTCACCGGTCTGCTGCCCGAGCAGACCCAGCAACGGACCCTGGGGGCGCTCGGCGACGCGGGACAGCGGGAGTTGGCCCTCCGGTACGCGGCGGCCTGGGAGGCCGGTGACGTCGAGGCCATCGTGGCGATGTTGACCGACGACGCGCGGTACTCGATGCCGCCACTGCGGGTCTGGTACGAGGGCCGGCCGGCGATCCGAGGTTTCCTCGTCGAGGTGGTGGGTTCGTACCGCTGGCGTTTCCTGCCGGGCCGGGCCAACGGGCAGCTGGCGTTCGGCACGTACCGCTGGGACGAAGCCCAGGGCGCCTACCTGCCGGCGGGTCTGGACCTGCTCACGCTGCGCGGCGCCCGGATCGCCGAGGTGGTCTCATTCCTCGACGCCGCTTTCCCACGCTACGGGCTGCCGGCCCGACTCGACGGCGAGCCAGCCGGGGTGCGATGAGTTTGCCGCCCGGCCCGGGTTGTAGGGGTGACGGACCCCGAACGACCCGGAAGGACCGATCATGGCGACTGACGAGGAACAGATCCGCACCCTGATCGAACGCTGGGTCGCCGCGGTGCACCGCGGCGACCTCGATGCCGTGCTGGCCGACCACGCCGAGGACATCGTGATGTTCGACGTGCCGCCGCCGCAGCAGGGGGTACGAGGGCTGGCCGCCTACCGGCAGAGCTGGCCGCCGTTCTTCCGCTGGCAGGCCCAGGGCGCCTCGTTCGAGATCGAGTCGTTGGAGGTCACGGCCGGCGGCGAGGTGGCGTTCGCGTACGCCCTGCTGCGCTGCGGCACGGCGGCGGACCTCGCCGCGGCGCCTGACCGGCGACTACGCCTCACGCTGGGTCTGCGCCGTCAGGACGGGCGCTGGGTGGTGACCCACGAGCACCATTCCTTCCCGCTCGACACCGCCGTGCGGGACCCGGCCGCCGACGAACGGGAGCTACGCGAACTGCACCAGCGGTGGTTCGCCGCGACCGCCGCCCAGGACCTCGACGCCCTGATGGAGCCCATCGCCCCCGACATCGTGTCGTACGAACACGACGGCCCCTTGCAATACGTGGGCGCACCAGCGGTACGTGAGGTCTGCCAGGCCGGTCTGGACGCCGCCGCCGACGGCAAGGTGACCTGGGAGATCCCCAACCAGACCATCCTGATAGCCGGCGACCTGGCCGTCTCCTGGGGCCTCAACCGCATACGAGTAACCCCGCCCGACGGCGAAAGCACGGAAACCTGGTCCCGCGGCACCCGAATCTTCACCCGCCGCGCTGGCACCTGGCGCCTGACCCACCAACACCTCTCCCACCCTCTCCCACCCTCTCCCACCCTCTCCCACCCCCACCCCCCGCCCGCAATGGTTGATCATGAGGTTGACGGCAGTCGTTGATATCCACGCTGCCGCCAACCTCATGATCAACGGAGATGGTGCTAGCGGATGTCGACGCGAGGGTTAGCCCTGGGTGATGGTGACGTCGTCTACGGCGGCCTCTACCAGGCTGGCGGTGCCCGCGTCGGCGGCTTCGATGAGGATTCTTACGGTTTGGCCGGGATAGGGGGTCAGGCTCCAACTGCTTGAGGTCCAGGTGGCGTTGCGGTTGGTGGCGGTGGCGGACTGGGTGAAGAGGGGGGTGGTGCCGGCGTTGTGGATCACGGAGACCCGGAAGTAGTCGGCGCTGGTGGCGTTGCTGCCGTGGGCCAGGTACCAGGACATCTTCAGGGTCAGCGGGCCGGTGGCGGGCAGGGTGATGGCGGGTGAGCGGACGCTGGTCGTACCGCCGTCGATGTCGTGGTCGCCGGCGGAGGTGCCGGCCAGCCGGCCGGTGACCAGGCTGTTCGTGCCGGAGAGGGCGGTTAGTTGCTTGGCGCCGCTGGAGTTGGTGGCCTGCGGCACGCCACGCTCCCAGTTTCCGCTGGTGGCGGTGTCGGTGCCGGCCGGGTTGGTGGTCCAGCCGGTGGAGGTCTCGAAGGTATCCGACCAGACCGTCGTCGCCGGGGTGCCGGCGGCCAGGGTCCAGAGGGCGTACGCGGCGGCGTCACCGGCCCGGTTGAGCACAGTGTCGGAGATGTTGCTCGGGTACGTGTCGCAGGACCGGTGGTAGCAGGGGTCGAAGGCGCTCTGGGTGCCGCCCCACTTGGTCACCTGCGCGGCGGTCTTCACCCGGGAGGCGCCCGCCGCCACCCCGGAGGTCTGCACCCCGATCGCGTTGAAGGGGGCGTCGTCGGAACGGCCGGCGCCTTCGGTGTTCTCCTCGGTCGGCACCCCGATGGAGTCGTAGTACGCCTTCAGGGTCTGGCCGGGCACGGAGGTGATCCGGTTGATGAAGTAGCCGCCGTTGACGGAGCCGACCATGTCGAAGTTGAAGTAGGCCTTGATCTTCGCCCGTTCCGTGCTGGACAGGGAGTTGGCGTAGAACCGGGACCCGTTGAGGCCCTGCTCCTCGTCGGTCCAGAAGGCGAACCGGACCCGGCTGGTCAGGCTCGGATTGGTCGCCGCGAGGGTCAGGGCGATCTCCAGCAGGGTCGCCGACCCGGAGGCGTTGTCGTTGATGCCGGGACCGGCCGACACCCCGTCCAGGTGGGCGCCGAACATGTAGATGCTGTTCGGGTCCCCACCGCCCGGCCAGTCGGCGATCACGTTAGGACCGGCGCCGCTGGTGCAGCCGGAGGTGCAGTTCTGCCGGGTAACGGTGAACCCGGCGGCGGCCAGTCTGTTGTAGACGTAGGTCACCGAGGCGGTGTAGCCGGCGCCGGTGGCGCGTCGGTTGCCGCCGTTGTTGGTAGCGATCGTCTGGAACTGCTGAATATGCGCCTTGGTGTTGGTCAGCGAGATGTCCGGCACCGCCAGGGCGGAAGCCACCGGGGTGGTCGCGGGAGCGGTGGTCGGCACGGCGACCACGGCGACGAGGGTCAGAGCCAGTGCCGTGCAGGCACGCAACACCGTAGTTACTCGCAACGTCTTCTCCTGCCGGGTAGGGAACGCCGGCACCACCGGCAGCCGCAGATTAGGACCGTGCGGAGAATGGCGTAAACACATCGCCCTATACCGCTTTATCCATAGCGTGACGAGGAGCTAGGTGGGAGTCTGCGACCGGACCACCGCCCACGTCGCGCCTCTGGTCACCCTGACCGCCCGCCGGCCGCCGAAGCCGCAGGTCTGAGCAGGGGGCTCAGTCCCACCAGAAGGCCCAGGTCGGGGCGTCGACGAGACGCTCCGCGTAGGCGGCGAGAGTGTACGGACGCTGCCCTTGCAGGATGTTGTCCGGGCAGAAGGCGAAGTGTTCGGCGGCGATGGGCAGCGCCTCATCCAGGTTGCTAGGCGGCGCGGCGACGCTGAGGTACAGCTCGGCGAAGCCGACCCCGATCACCCGTACCCCGAAGCGGTCCTCCCAGCTGCGCAGCACCGCGCACAGTTCGGCGACCCCGATGTGGTTGATCGCGCCGTGCCACCCGAGGGTGGCCAACACGTCGCTGCCGCGCGGCGCGGCGACCAGGCCGAGACGCATCTCCGGCTGGGCCTGCGACAGTTGCTCGGCCCAGTGGTCGGCGTGCTGTCGCACCCCCACCCGGGACGGCAGCTCCGGGGCCAGGCCCGGCCAGGTCCGGCCGTACGGGGCGGTGAGGGAATCCTCATCGGCCGGGGGCGGCGAGTCGTCGTCGGTCAGCGCGGCCCACCGGTCGGTGAGCACCCCCTCGACGTCATGCTGGTCGGGGGTGGAGGCCGCGGGCCAGAGCTCACCGTCTGTCCAGGGGCGGGACATGTCACCGCCGAGCCCGTCCAGCAGCACCGGCCACAACCCGGAGTCCTGATGTACGGCGTGCAGGCGCGACCACAGCCCGGCCGGTGCCGGCTCCTCGCTCATCCACAACACCGGCCGATCGTCGACACCCTCGCTGCCGCGTACGGTCTGGCCGGGCGGCAGCGGCACGGCGAGGGTTCGCGGAGCATCGTCCGGGAACAGTTCCAGCAGGTCGGCGGGCATCTCGTTCAACTGCGACGTCACGAGGCGTGAGAGTAGCGGCCGGGGCTGACTTTTCCGCGCTCCGCGCGGCGGCACCTTAAAACCGGTTGTCCCGCCGGGCGGGCTGCGCCAGGGTGGGCGCATGACGTACTGACGGATCGCACCCCGCCGCGCCGAGACCCCTCCGCGCCCCCTCGTGCCCTCATCCACCGTCCGTGCCTCCTCATTCTCCTCGGGAGAGAAATCCTTGTCTGAGCTGCACCTGCGGCAGTCGACGCTGCCCGCCTCCGACCCCGCCACGATCAGCGTCTTCGCCTCACCCACCAGTTGGATCGAGTCCGAGGCCCACACCCAGTGTCGTCAGGTAGCCGCCCTCGACGGCATGATCCACGTCGCCGCCATGCCCGACCTGCATCCGGGCAAGGGCGCCCCGATCGGGGCCGCGATGGCCTCCCGGGTGCTGTATCCGTTCCTCGTCGGATCCGACATCGGCTGCGGCATCGCGGTGTTCCCGATCCGGCTCAAGCGACCCGTACCGGAGAAGCTGGCCGCCCGGTTCCCGGACCTGGACCGGCCGCTGAATCCCGACCTGGACGCCGACGATCCGGCCTGGACGGTGCTGACCGGCGAGATACCCGCCGGCCACGTCGAGGGCCTGGGCACGGTGGGCCGGGGCAACCACTTCGTCGAGCTGGCCCGGATCGGGGCGGTGCTCGACCCGACCCACGCCAGTCGTCTCGGGCTGGCCGCCGATGACCTGGTGCTCGTCGTGCACTCCGGTTCCCGAGGGCTGGGCGAACGAATCCTGCGGGAGCACACCGAAGGGCACGGCGCGGGCCCGGCCCCGGATCCACAGGCCTACCTGGCCCGACACGACGAGGCCGTACGGTGGGGTGCGCTGAACCGTCGGCTACTGGCCGCCCGGGTCGCGTACGCCCTGGGCGCCGCGCCGACCGAGCCGATCGTGGACCAGTGCCACAACCTGGTGGAGGTACGCGACGGCGGCTACCTGCACCGCAAGGGTGCGGCACCGGGTGACGGCCGGGACGTGCTGATCGCCGGCACCCGGGGTACCCCCTCCTACCTGGTGGCCGCGCACGCCGGTCCGGAGGCGAACTACTCGGTGGCGCACGGTGCGGGACGGAAGATGTCCCGGGCCGACGCGCTGCGTCGGGGGCGGGCCAAGCACACCGTCGAGGAGCTTCGGCGTACCCCGGTGGGGTCCCTGGTGGTGTGTGGCGACCGCCAACTGCTCTTCGAGGAGGCGCCGGGGGCGTACAAACGGATCGAGCAGGTGATCGCGGACCTGGTCACGCACCGGTTGGCCACCCCGATCGCGACCACCATTCCCCTGGTCACGTACAAGACGGCCGACCTGGCGGCCGGGTCGCGGCGCGACGAGCGACGGCGGCGGGGCCGGCGATGAGGGTACGTCTGCTGTTGTCGGCCGGACGCGGCCCGCAGGAGTGCGCCTGGGCGCTGGCCCAGCTGCTGCGACGCCTGGAAGCCGAGGCCGCACGGCGGCGGCTAGGGGTGCACCGGGTCGACACGGTCGCCGGTGACCGGCCCGGCACCTACCGCTCGGTGCTGGTGGAGATCGACGGCGCCGGTGCCGAGGGCTTCACCGCCTCCTGGACCGGCACGTTGTGCTGGCAGGCACCCAGCCCGTACCGGGCCGGGGTGGGTCGGAAGAACTGGTACGTCACCGCCCAGCCCTGCCCGGCGGACACGGAGGCCACCTCCTTCGAGGAGTCCGAGGTGGAGGTCGTCGCCTGCCGCACCGGCGGGCCCGGTGGTCAGCACCGGAACAAGGCCAGCACGGCGGTACGGGCGACGCACCGCCCGACCGGGTTGGTGGTCGTGGTCGACACCGAGCGGCAGTTCAGCCTCAACCGCCGGATCGCGCTGCGGTTGCTGCGGCAGCGGCTCGCGGACCGGGACGAGAGCGCGGTACGCGACGCCACCACCGCGCGGTGGCAGCTGCACGACCGGCTGGTCCGCGGTGACCCGGTCCGGGTCGAACGCCCGTAGTCACCCGACGTCGCCCCAGGCGGCCTCGACCAGGGCGGGAAGCACCCGGGCGGCCGGGCCACGCAGGTTGATCTCACACACCGGGTCCAACGGGGTCGGTTCGGGATTGACCTGGATCACCGTGGCGCCGGACCGGGCGGCCAGGTGCGGGATCTCCGCGGCCGGGTACACCAGGCCGGAGGTGCCGACGGTCAGCAGTACCTCGCAGGAGGCGGCGGCCTCGGCGGCGGCTTCCAGGGCCGACTGCGGCAACGCCTCACCGAACCACACCACGCCCGGCCGGACCGGCGCCGAGCAGCGGTCGCAGCGCGGCGGGGGCAGCCGCCGTCCCTTGGTCGGCTCGTGCGGGGCGGGGGTCGGTGCCGGGTGGGCGCAGGCGGAGCAGCGGGGGGCGAACAGGCTGCCGTGCAGGTGCAGCGGGTCGGTGGAGCCGGCCCGCTCGTGCAGGTCGTCCACGTTCTGGGTGACCAGCACGGTGTGTGGGGCGTGGGTCTCGATCGCGGCCACGGCCAGGTGCCCCGGGTGCGGTCGGGCCCGCGCGACGGCCGCGCGGCGCCACTCGTACCAGCCCCAGACGAGGGCCGGGTCGGCCTCGAAGGCCGCCGGGGTGGCCAACTCCTGGGGGTCGTAGCGCTGCCACAGGCCGGTGAGGGTGTCGCGGAAGGTCGGCACCCCGCTCTCGGCGGACATGCCCGCGCCGGTGAAGACCACCACCCGCCGGGCCCGGCCGAGCAGCTTCGCGGCCTGCGCTGTAGCCGTATCGGTCATCCGTCGAGACTATCGGCGCTCGGGTCGCTCGCCGGGCTCGCCTACAGTGTCGGATCACCCAGTACCTCGCGACGCGACGACGATCGGGAGGACCGTTGCGCCGGATGCCTTCGTTCGAGCCGCACCACTGGTTGCTGCTCTCGTACGTCACGGTCATCTTCGGTGTCGCGATCTGGATGGCCGTCCTCGCGGTCGACTCGTTCCGGGCGACGTACGGCGGGGTGGCCGGTGCGGTGACCGTCGAGGACTGCGTGTACGCCGACACCGAGGACGGATCCCGGTGGACCTGTTCCGGGCCGTTCGTCTCCGCCGACGGCGCCGTCCGCATCGACGCGGTGAAGCTCACGCCCCGCCACGGCGACCCCCTCGAAGACGGTGTGACGGTGACGGGACGGGTCAGCAGCCCTACGGCGGACACTCTGCACACCGACGGCCGGTTCTGGATGTGGGGAACCGGGTTCACCGTCCTCTTCCTCGGGATCGGCGTCTACTCCCTGCGTTCCGCCCTGCGAATCGAGCGCGAGGTGGCGACGCCGCCGGTCGATCCCGAACTCGCGGCGATCTCCGCACGGGCCCGCGCGTTCCTCATCGAGTGGGAACACGTCCTCGCGCCGTCGGCCCCGGCAGCCGCAGCGCCGCCACCGGTGTCGATCGTCGACGGACCGAAGCGGGCGAACCTCACCGTCGGGAAGGTGCTGATCGGCTGGCTGCTGCTGGTGCTGACCATCGCCGGCACGGTGTGGCACCTGATGGAGTGGGAGCGCCAGGAGGTGGCGTCGTTGACCGGGCAGGCCCTGGGCACGGTCACCGGGGCCCGGCTCGGCGCGGAGGACCGGATCGAGGTCGCCTACCACGACGCCACCGGAGCCGAATGGCGGGTGCGGTGGAAGCCGGTGGACCCGGACAGCTACCGGGAGGGCGGCCAGGTGCCGGTGCGGTACGACCCGGCTCAGCCGTACGCGGTGATGCCGGCCTATCCCGAATTCTTCGAGATCGAGCCGCGAGGGCGGGAGGTGCTCGTCCATCTGGTGCTGCTGCCCGGGTACGTGTTGGCCTGGGCGTGGACGTGGCGGCTCGGGCGCTGGCTGCTCGGCGCGCGGCGTCGTGGTCGACCGGCCGAGGCCTGGGTCATGGTGGCGCAACGGCACTGGGGCATCGAGCCGACATCGTTCTGGCTCGAACTACGCGACGCCGACCGGATCTGGTACCAGCGGATCGTCTGGGATCGCCGGCTGGTGCGCCGGCTGGCCGGTGACCCGGCCGGCGGTGCGCAGCTGCCGCTGAGCGTCGAGCTGCGCCGCTGCCCAGGGTTGCGGCGCATGTACCTGGTCGACGTCGCCGGGGTGGGGCGGCTCTGGCCGGCGAGCACCGCCCGTACCCGACCGCGCCGTAACTACCAGCTGAGCCCGGTCGAGCTCCACTTGTTCGGCCTCGCCGAGCCGACGGGCAGACACCTGGCGATTCTGCTGGCGTTGACCGTCCTGGCCGGAGGCGGTTGGCTGCTGGCCGGTCCGGCCACCGCCGCCTACCTGCTGGCGTTGATCGGTGGCTACCGACTGTGGGGTGGTGGCGCACCCTGGCGCGGTTTCTACGCCCTGCGCCGCTGACGTCGCTTGGTGCCCGGCCGGATCACTCGGCCAGGATCTGTTCGCGCAGGATGTCGGCGTGCCCGCAGTGCTGGGCCAACTCCCGCAGCACATGCAGGTACACCCAGCGCAACGGCAGCGGGCCGCGCCGGTTGCCGTACACCAGGTCGTCCAGGTCGAGCGGCGCCGTCGCTCGGCGGGACCGCATGCAGGTCTCCCGGTGTTCTCGCTGGATGTCGGCGATGGTGTCGGAGTCGTCCAGGATGAAGGACTCGTCCGGTGTGGCGGGGATGCCGATCCCGTCCCGCGACCGGCAGTTGACGGCCTCGTCGAACCAGACCTTCTCCACGAAGGTCGCATGCTTGACCAGGCCCAGCAGGGTCGTGCGAGAGGACACCAGCGACCTGCGGGCCTGCTCCTCGGTCAGTCCATCCAGGCAGCCGCTCAGCGCGGCGCGGTGCTGATCGAGGAAGAACTCGAACTGAGCCCGCAGCGGCTCGTCCCGGATGTCGTCCATGGACGTCGGTAACGGAGATGCCATGCACGAAGCATCCCAAAACCACCCCACCCAACAGCAAGGCACCCCACCCCCCACCCCACCCCCACGCGCGATCTTGCAGTTTGGGTCGCTGAGAGTCAGGTCAAAAGCCGCGAATCGACGACCGGAACTGCAAGATCGCGCGTGGGGGTGGGGTGGGGTGGGGTGGGGTGGGGTGGGTCAGCCGCGCAGCAGCGGCAGCACCCGCCGGCCGAGCAGGTCGATGCCGGTACGCGGGGTGAGTCCGTGCGGGGTGCCGAACTCGACCCGACTCGCCCCGGCGTCGAACACCGCTGCCGCCTGCGCGGCGACCTGTTCGGGGGTGCCGGAGAAGGCGAACAGGTCGAGCAGGTCGTCACCGATCAGGGCACCGGCCTCGGCGTCCTCCCGGCGGGCCACATGCTCCTGGATCCGGGCCAGCAGTTCCGGGTCCACCTCGACGGTGGGGTCCAGGGCGGCGACCACCGCGAGATACATGGCCACCTCGGTACGGGCCACCCGCCGGGCCAGTTCCCCGTCCAGGTCGACCACGGTCACCGCACCCAGCACCACCCCGGTGCGGTGACCGGCCGCCTCGTCCAGCCAGGCCCGCATCGTCTTGGCCATGGCCGGGTTCGCCGAACCACCGACCTTGACCTCGGCGGCGTATCCGGCTGCGGACCGGGCGGTCTGCTGCCCCCAGGTGCCGACCAGCACCGGCACGTCGGGGCGGGCCGGGGTGTAGCGCAGGGCGGTGCCCGGGGCCAGGGTGAACTCCCGACCCTGGAAACCGCTGTCGTCGCCGGCCAGCAGTCGCCGGACGATCTGCACCGTCTCGGCGATGCGCCGCAGCGGCCGGGCCTGGGTCACCCCGACCTCCTGGAGCCAGGTGCCCCGGGCCAGGCCCAGGTAGGCCCGGCCGTGGGAGGCCAGGTCCAGGGCGGCCACCTGACCGGCGATCTCCACGGGGTGCAGGGTGAACGGGTTGAGGCAGGCCGCGCCGAGCCGGACCCGGCGGGTGTGCCGGGCGGCCACCAGCAGCGGGAAGACCGGCGGCTGGTACATCAGGTCACCGAAGACCGACAGCACGTCGAAGCCGTGCTGTTCGGTCAACTCGGCGAGTTCGGCGTACTCGTCGGCGGACTTGTCCGACTGTAGGCCGATGCCGACCAGGTGGTCGCCGGTCACGTCAACTCCTCGGTGGGGATCTGCCGCAGGTCGGTGCGTTCGATGCGCATGATGAGCCGCTCCTCGGGGTCCGGGCAGGCCACATGGCTGTCCTGGGCCATCCAGTCCCCCTCGGCCAGGGCCCGCTGCTTGGCGGGCAGCAGCGGCAGGCAGGCGGCCAGCGCGTACATGCAGAAGTGTTGGCCTTCGGGGAGGCTCAGCCGGCTGGATTCGGTCAGGTCGATGTGGTCACCGACCTTCATGCCGCAGACCGAGCGGCCCTCGATCCGTTCGACCACGACCCGCAGGTCGTACACCTTGGTGGTCGGTTCCTCGGTGCTCATCGGATCGCCTCCGCGTGGTGGTGCACGATGCGCCAGCCGGTGTGGTCGCGGCGCAGGACGTCGGTGACCCGGAAGCAGGTGTCCGGGCGGTCGTCGCCGAACCGGGCCCGCAGCAGGTAGCGGACCAGGCCGGTGTCGCCCCAACTCTCGGCGCGCATCTGCTCCGGTGCCACGCTGGCCGGAGCCGGGCCGGTGGCGGCGGCGGCCCGCCGGTTCCGCAGGTCGTCCAGGGCGGCCAGGCCGGTCAGCAGGTCGTCGGCGTCGGATTCCCAGATGGTCAGGTCGGGGTGCAGGTGGGCGTCGAAGGCGGGCCGGTCGCCCAGGGACCGGTACATGTCGCTGATGGTGCTGGTCAGTTCGTCGATGCTCATCGGGTCACTTCCGGCTCGGGTCGCGGGGGCAGGGTCTCGGCCAGGCGGGCGCGCAGGGGGTCCAGGCCCATCGGCCCGAGCGCCAGGGCGGTGTGGTGGAACCGTTTGCGGTCGAAGGCGGCACCGGCGCGACGTTCGGCGTCCCGGCGGGTCTGCTGCCACAGCCGGGCCCCCACCTTGAAGGCCAGGGCCTGGGCCGGCCAGCCCAGGTACCGGTCGACCTCGAAGCGGGCGGTCGCCGGGTCCAGCCCGGCTACCCGGGTCAGCAGGTCCACGGCCACGGCCGGGGTCCACCGGTCGGCGTCGGTGAATCCGTTGCCGGCCGGAATCGGCAGGTCGAGGTGCAGACCGAGGTCGATGACGACCCGGGCGGCCCGCCACATCTGCCCGTCGAGCATGCCGAGGCGTTCACCGGGGCCGGCGAAGAGGCCCAGTTCGTCGGCGAGGCGTTCGGCGTAGTGGGCCCAGCCCTCGGCGTACCCGTGCACCTGGCACAGGTGGCGCTGCCAGGGATGCAGCTCGGCGGTGGTCAGGGTGATGGCGTGTTGCAGGTGGTGACCGGGCAGCCCTTCGTGGCAGAGGGTCCCTACATGCCGCCACACCGGCACGCTGGACTGGCCCGGGGGCACGGACCACCAGATGGCACCCGGGCGGGTCAGGTGGGCGTCCGGCGGGGTGTAGTACATGACCCCGGAGGCGGCCGGGCTGATCCGGCACTCGACCTGGCGGGTGGCCGCCGGGATGTCGAAGTGGGTGCCGTCGAGCTGGTCGGTGAGCAGGGCGGTGCGCTTGCGCAGCCACTGTTCCAGCAGCGGTCCGACCGGCACCCGCCCGGCGGGGTCGGCGTCCAGGGCGGTGCGGGCCGTGACCGGGTCCGGGTAGCCGCAGTCGACCGCCGCGATGTGCAGTTCGGCCTCGGTGCGCGCCAGCTCCTCCCAGCCGTACGCGTACAGCTCGTCGAGGTCGACCGTGGCGCCGAGGAAGGCGCGGGAGGTCACCTCGTACAGCTCCCGGCCGACACCGTCCACATCGGAGGCCATCGGGGCCAGTTCGGTGCGCAGGAAGGCGGCGAACCCCTCGGTGGCGGCGGTGGCCCGGCGGGCCCCTTCGCCTAGCCGGTCGGCCAGCGGGCCGCCGGGGTAGCCGGCGATCAGGCGACCGTAGAAGTCCGTGGCGGTCCAGTCGGCACACTGCTCGGCGACCACCCGCACCTGCCGTCGGGCGGCCAGGTGGCCGCGCTGGGCGCAGTGGCGCAGGGTGGCGGCGTACTGGTCCAGGGTGGTGGGGAGCCGGTGCAGGTGGGCGGCGAGGTCGGCCCAGTCGGCGGCGGTGTTCCGGGGCAGGTTGTCGAAGACCTGCCGGGCCAGGTGGACCGGGGTGGCCAGGGGGGCCAGCAGCCGGGTGGTGAAACCGGCCTCGTGCAGGGCGATCTCGCTGTCCAGCCGCTCGGCCAGGGCACCGGCCAGGGCCCGCTGCGCCGGGTCCTGGGCGGTCGCCGTGGTCAGCGCGGCGGCGGTCCGCCGGGCCAGCGCCGCGCGAGCCTCGAAGGCCTCCGGGGAGAGGTCGGCCAACTGCGACTCCGGGGTGCCCCCGGCCGCCTCGGCGGCCTGCGGGTCCAGGTGGGCCAGCGCGGCCAGGTAGTCGTCGGCGACCGCACCGACGGCGGTCATCGGGATGTCCGGGTACGGCCGTGGTCGTCGCGGTAGACGACCCCGCCCTTCATGACCGTGTGCAGGGTACGCAGGGCGGACACCGACCGGGTCGGGTCGTCGCGCAGCACCAGCAGGTCGGCGTGTTTGCCGGCGGTGAGGCTGCCCAGCCGGTCGTCGGCGTCGAGCCACTGGGCGGGGCGGATGGTGGCGGCCTTCAGGGCGTCCGCGACCGGCATCCCGGCCTCCACCATGAACTCCAACTCCCGCACGGTGGCGGTGGTCTCGTCGTAGCCGGCGTGCGGCGGCATGTCGCTGCCCAGGGCGATCGGCACCCCGTTGCGGATGGCGTGTTGCAGGCTCTCCCAGTGCCGAGGGCCGGCCCCCAGGGCCCGCTCCATCAGCCAGCCGGGCACCCCGGAGTCGCGGAAGAACTGTTCGCAGCGGCTGACCACGATGGTCGGGACGTACCAGACGTCGCGTTCGGCCATCAGCCGGGTGACCTCGTCGGTCAGCTCGTAGCCGTGCTCGACGCAGTCCAGGCCCAGTTGGACCGCCCGGCGTACGGTGTCGGCCGGGCCGGCGTGCGCGGTGACCTTGCGGCCCCAGTCGTGGGCGACCTGGATGACGGCGGCCATCTCGTCGTCGAGCAGTTGCGGGGTGTCGATGGCCTCGTACTGGCCGGCGATGCCGCCGGAGATGCACACCTTGATCAGGTCGGCGCCGGCCCGGATCTGGGCTCGGGTCAGTTTGCGGAACCCGTCGGCCCCGTCGGCCTCCAGGGCGTCGGCCTCCCAGCCGTGGCCCCCGGTGCAGCAGAGTGCGTGCCCGGCGGTGAAGATCCGGGGACCGTCCACCGCACCGGCCTCGATGCCCTTGCGCAGCGCGAAGTCGGCGTAGCGGCCCTCGCCGACCAGTCGGACGGTGGTGACCCCGGCGTGCAGGGTGCGCCGCGCCGAGTCGGCCATCAGCAGCACCAGTTCGGCCAGGTTGGACCGGTGCACCTGGTCGGCCAGGTGACCGGGCAGCCCCAGGGAGAGATGCACGTGCATGTTGGTCAGGCCGGGCATCACCACGTCACCGCCGAGGTCGACCACCCGGGCGTCGCCGGCCTCGGCGAGCACCTCGTCGACCGGGCCGACGGCGCGGATCATCCCGTCGGCGCCGATCCAGATGCCCCGGTCGGACTGGAGGTGGTCGTCGATGCCGTCGTAGAGGGCGAGGTTGACCAGGACCTGTTCGGTTGCGTGATGCATGGCGGCGTCCTCAGTGGGCGGCCACGGACGGGGCCGTGGTGGGGTCGTTGAGCCAGCAGGCGGCGCTGCGTCCGCCGAGGTCGAGGTGGGGTGGCTGGTCACCGCAGGGGGCGAAGGCGTGAGCGCAGCGGGGCCGGAACCGGCAGCCGGTGGGTGCGTTGGCCGGGTCGGGTACCTCTCCGGCGAGGGTGGCGGGCAGCCGGGGGGTGGGGCCGATCTGGGGCACCGCGTCGATCAGGGCCCGGGTGTAGGGGTGGCGGGGGTCGCGCCACAGGTCCCGGGTGGGTGCGGTCTCCACGATCCGGCCCAGGTACATCACCGCGGTGACGTCGGCGATCTCGTGGACCAGGGCCAGGTCGTGGGAGATGAAGAGCATGCCCATGTCGAGTTCCCGGACCAGCCCGACCAGCAGGTTGACCACCTGGGCCTGGGAGGAGGCGTCCAGGGCGGTCACCGGCTCGTCCGCGATGATCATGCGGGGTTGCGGGGCCAGGGCCCGGGCGATGGCCAGTCGTTGCCGTTGCCCGCCGGAGAACTGGTGCGGGTAGCGGTCGGCGGCCTCGGCGGGCATGCCCACCCGGTCGAGCAGTTCGGTCACTCGCGCCTCGCGGGCCGCGCCGGTGACCGTCGCCGGGATGCCGTCGCGCAGTTGGGCGCCGATGGTGCGCCGGGGGTTGAGGGAGGCGTACGGGTTCTGGAAGACCATCTGGAGACCGATTTCGGTCTCCGGTCTGCGCCGCCAGCCCAGCGGGGTGATCGGGCGGCCGGCGAAGCTGACCTCCCCGGCGCTCGGCGGGGTCAGCCCGACGGCCACCCGGGCCAGCGAGGACTTGCCGCAGCCGGACTCCCCGACCAGGCCGACGATCTGGCCGGGGGCCACCTGAAGGTCGACCCCGGCGACCGCCTGGACCCGCCCGCCACCCCGGGCGCGGTACTCCACCTGCACCTGACTGATCCGCAGCAGGTCGCTCATCTCGCTGCCACCTCCAGGTGTGGGCGGACCACGCAGGCCACCGACCGGTGCTCACCGGCCGGGGCCAGGGGCGGTGGAGCGTTGCCGCAGGCGGGTTCGGCGTACCCGCAGCGGGGTTGGAACGGGCAGCCCGGCGGGGCCTGGCCGGGTGCCGGTGGGCCGCCCGGGATGGGCCGCAGGGTACCGACGGCCTGGGTGCCGTGCGGGCGGGCGCCGAGCAGCGCCGCAGTGTACGGATGGGTGGGTGCGGTGAGCAGGGACCCGGTCGGGCCGGTCTCCACCACCCGCCCGGCGTAGAACACGTAACCCCGAGTGGTCAACGCGCTGAGCACCCCCAGGTCGTGGGTGATGAAGGCGACGGCCAGGCCGGTCTCGGCGCGCAGCCGGTCCAGCAGGGTGAGAATGCCGGCCTGCACGGTGACGTCCAGGGCGGTGGTGGGTTCGTCGGCGATCAGCAGCCGAGGGCGGGCGGCCAGGGCGATGGCGATGGCCGCCCGTTGCCGCATTCCGCCGGAGAACTGGTGGGGGTAGGAACGCAGGGCCCGTTCGGGGTCGGGGATGCGGACCTGGTCGAGCAGTTCCACCGCCCGCCGGTTCGCGGCCCGGCGGTCCATCCGCAGGTGCACCCGCATGTGTTCGGTGAGCTGCCGGCCGATGGTGAGCATCGGGTGCAGGGCCGCGGTGGGGTCCTGGAAGACCATGGCGATGCCCGCCCCCCGGACCCGCTGCCAGCCGCGCTGGTCCAGGCCGAGCAGGTCGGTGCCGGCGAACCGGGCGGAACCGCTGACCCTGGCACCGGCCGGCAGCAGACCCAGCAGGGTCTGGGCGGTGAGGCTCTTGCCGCAGCCGCTCTCCCCCGCGATGCCGACCAGTTCGCCCTCCTCGACGGTCAACGACACGTCGTGCAGGATCGGCAGTGGGCCGCGCGGACCGGGCAGGGTGACGGCCAGGGAGTCGACGTCGAGCAGCGGCGCCATCTCAGCGTCCCTTCGCGTAGCGGGGGTCCAGCCGGTCGCGCAGTGCGTCGCCGAGCACGTTGAACGCCATCACGACGGTGAGGATGGCCAGGCCGGGGAAGACGCTGACCCACCACATCGACAGGTCCTGGGAGCCGAGGGCGACCATCGAGCCCCATTCGGCGGCCGGTGGTCGGGGCCCCAGACCGAGGAAGGAGAGCGCCGCCAGCAGCAGCACCGCGTTGCCGAGTTCCAGGGTGGCCAGCACGATCGCCGGACCGATGCTGTTGGGCAGTACGTCGCGGCGCAGGGCCTTGACCGGCCCGACGCCGAGCAGCCGGGCGGCGTTGAGGTAGTCGTCGCCGCGCATGCTCAGCACGGCGCTGCGGATGACCCGAGCGTAGACCGGCCAGGAGACGATGACCAGGGCGAGGACGGCGTTGCGGGTGTTCGGGCCGAACGCCGCCGTCACCGCCATCGCGAGGATGATCTGGGGGAAGGCGAAGACCAGGTCGGTCAGGCGCATCAGCGCCTCGTCGACGAACCGGCCCAGGTAGCCGGCGAGCAGCCCGAGCAGGCCGCCGATCAGCAGGGCCAGGCAGACGATGGCCAGGGCCAGGGGGATGGACAGCCGGGCGCCGTGGATCACCCGGCTGAGGATGTCCCGGCCCAGGGAGTCGGTGCCGAACCAGTGGGTCGCCGAGGGTGGGGCGTACGCCTGCGGGCTCTGGGCCAGCGGATCGTAGGGGGCGATCAGCGGGGCGAACAGCGCCACCAGCAGCCATCCGCCGAGGATGATCAGGGCCACCAGGGCGATGGGTTGCCGCCAGATCGGCCGACCGGTCGACCCCCCGCGCAGCCGGCCCAGCCAGCGGCGTCGGTTCAGGGCCCGGTCCACCTTCGCATCTGGGGTCACCGGGTCCGGTGCGATCGTGGTCATGACAGCCGGATCCTCGGGTCGATGAGGCCGTACAGCAGGTCTACGGTCAGGTTGACCAGGGTGTAGACCAGTGCCACGAAGAGGCTGACGCCGAGGATCGAGGGCAGGTCCAGGGCGGTGGCGCTGCGGTAGGCGTACTGGCCGAGGCCGGGCCAGCCGAAGATGCTCTCCACCAGCACGGTGCCGGACAGCAGGGAGGCGAAGGCCAGGCCGGAGACGGTGACCACCGGCACCAGGCCGGCGCGCAGCAGGTGCCGGCGCAGCACCACCCGGGTCGGCAGACCCTTGGCGTACGCGGCGCGGATGTAGTCCTGCTGGAGCACCTCCAGCATGGCGGAGCGGACGAAGCGCACCAGCAGCGCCACCGTCAGGGAGGTCAGCACCAGCACCGGCAGGACCAGGTGCTGGGCGGCGTCCCAGGCCACGTCCCACTGCCCGGCCAGGGCCGCGTCGACGGTGTACATGCCGGTGACGGTGGGCGGTGGGCTGAAGGCGGTGGAGAGCCTTCCCCCGCTGGGGGCCAGGCCCAGTTTGTAGAAGAAGACGTAGAGCACGACGAGCGACAGCCAGAACGGCGGGGTGGACAGGCCCAGCAGGGAGCCCACCCGGACCAACTGGTCGGTGAACCGGCCGTTGCGGACCGCGGCGAGCATGCCGACGCCGGTGCCGATCAGCAACGCCAGCACCATGGTGGGGATGGCCAGTTCCATGGTCGCCGGCACGTACCGCACCAGGTCGTCCAGGACGGAGCGCCCGGTCTGCTGGGAGATGCCCAGGTCACCGGTGACCAGGTTGCCCAGGTACTGGAGGTACTGCGCCCAGAGCGGCTGGTCCAGGCCCCACTTCTCGCGGAAGGCGGCCACCGTGGCCGGATCGTTGAGGGCCTGGTCGGACAGGTTCGCCGTGACCGGGTCACCGGGCACCACGTTGACCAGCCCGAAGGTCACCACGGTGACCCCCAGCAGCAGGCCCGCGGTGATCGCCAGCCGCTTGGCCAGGAAGACCAGCAGGGGGTACGCGCGGCCCGGCCGGGGCCGGGCCGCGGTCGTGGTGACCGCGCCCGGCTCGCCGTCCTGCACTGTCGTCATCGGTGCTGCCGGCTACTTGCGGCCGACCGCGGCGACGTCGACCTGCCAGCCGGCCGCGGTGTAGTCCGCACCGGTCAGGTCGGCCGTGGCCACCACCGTGGAGGAGTTGCTGGCCAGCACGATGTACGGGGAGGACTGGTTCATCAGTCGCTGCCATTCCTGCATCGCGGTGGCCCGCTGGGCCAGGTCGAGGGTCTCGGTGACCTGCTTGCCGGCGGCCACGACCGCCGGGTCGGCCCGCTCCACCGTCCAGCCGGACCGCAGGGCGGTGGGCTGTCCGGGCGCCATGTTGTTGATCAGGGAGTCGGCGACCGGGTAGTTCAGGCTCTGCGGGGTGAAGCCCATCGGCATCTTCCCGGCGCGCATCTCGTCCAGGAAGGTGGTCAGCGGCTGCGGGTTCAACTCCAGGGTGATGCCGGCCTCGGCGGCGTCGCCCTGCACCTTGGTGGCCACGGTGCCGAGGTCCACCCCCTTGTAGGTGATGGCCGGGTAGCTGAACTTGACCTTGGGGTTGGTCAGGCCCGCCTCGGCCAGCAGCGCCTTGGCCTTGGCCAGGTCCCGGGTCGAGGCCTCACCCTCGGGCAGCGCGCCCGGGAAGGCGGGGGCGACCAGCCCGGCGCCCGGTGCGGCACCGGTGCCGTAGAGGGCGGCGATGCCCTGGTAGTCGATGGCGGCCCGCAGGGCCTGGTTGAACTTCGGGTCGGCGGTCACCGCGGACACGGCCGGGTCGGCGTTGAGGAACAGGAAGTAGACGGTGTCCTGCACCCCGGAGGTCTGCAGGGTGTCCGGCAGGCCGTCGAGCAGCCGGCCGGAGATGTCCAGGGAGATCTCGTTGGCCTCGGCCCGCTGCATGGTCAGCTTCTGGGTCTGCACGTCCATGTTGCGCAGCACGACCCGGTCGAACTTCGGCTTGTCACCCCAGTACTCGGGGTTGGCCTCCAGCACCACCTGGGACTCCGGCTCGTACGACTTGAGCAGGTAGGGGCCGCTGCCGATGGAGGTGGTGTCCAGGTACTGCTGGGCGGTGTCGCCCTGCGCGGCGTCCTCGCCGTCCTTGGCGCCGTTCTGCTGGGCGACCTCGGAGTTGATCACGGCGGTGGAGGGCATCGACAGCACCACCGGCACGTTGGGGTTGGGAGTCGCCGAGGTGACCACGACGGTGCTGTCGTCGGTCTTGCTGACACTCAGCTCGCTGACGGTGACCGCCGGGCTGGCCTTGAGGTTCTTCAGCCGGTTGAGGGAGAACACCACGTCGTCGGCGGTGAGCGGGCTGCCGTCGGAGAACTTCACCCCCTGGCGCAGCTTGAAGGTGAAGGTCTTGGCGTCCGGAGAGACCTCGTACGACTCGGCCAGGGCCGGGACCGGCTTGCTGACGTCCGAGCCCTCGAAGGTGAGCAGAGTGTCGTAGAGGGCGTGCACCGCGGTCAGGCCGGTGGCCTCGTACACCCGACCGGGGTCGAGGGTCTTGAGGACGAACGAGGTGTTGACGGTGAGGGTGGCCGCGCCGCCACCAGTAGCGTTTCCGCCACCGCCGCCGGCCGTGCAGGCGGTGGTGGAGATGATGGCCAGCGCCGCCAGAGCGGATGCTCCGACGCGAAGCCGGCGGGGGAACACCGACATGCTGTTCCTACCTTCGTACGGCGCGGTCCGGCGTGGGCCGCGAATTGTCAACGACCTGGGACGTGACGCCGGTGTCTCCGGTCGCGGTGTCTCGGGTTTTCAGGAACGTCGTCTCAGGGTTGGATGTAGCTGGACTCGCGTTCGTCCGGTTCCTGCCCGAACGAGGCGTGTATACCTACACCAAACACTGCCCGGATGTTGTTTGACCACCCTAGACAGGCCTGTATAGCTTGGTCAAACAATTTCAGCCACACTGTTATCGGATCGAGGTTCTAGATGCTCGGTGACCGGCTCCGCGACCTCCGACAGCAGCACTCCCTCACGCTGCGTCAGCTCGCCACAGCCGCCGAGGTGTCCCCCGCGCTGCTCAGCCAGATCGAGAACGGCGCTACCGACCCCAGCCTGGCCACCCTGCGGAAACTCGCCCAGGTCTTCGACACCTCGATCGCCGAACTGTTCTCCGAACCCGAGGCCCCCGCGGTGCACCTGAGCCGCGCCGGCACCCGCAGCCGACTGACCGCTCCCCCCGGCCAGATCACCTACGAACGGCTGACCCCGGGACGGGGGGACCTGGAGGTGCTGCAGGCCTACCTGGCCCCGGGCGACGCCAGTTCGGCCGAGCCCTGGGCCCACCCCTCCACCGAGTGCGCGATCGTCATCACCGGCGAGGTGGTCGCCGAGATCGGCGGGGAGAAGCACGCCCTGGCCGCCGGGGAGGCGGTCACCTTCGACTCCCGCCTGGCCCACCTCTACCGCAACGCCAGCGACGAGCCGGCCCACCTGATCATCGCGGTCACCCCACCCAACCCCTGAGAACCGGGGGTACGAGTCGGGCAGGGTGCCGCCTAGCATCGATGCACATGACCGATTCCGCCACCTTCGGCAACCCCGTCGTACCCGGCTTCCACCCCGATCCCAGCGTGTGTCGGGTGGGCGAGGACTACTACCTGGTCTGCTCCAGCTTCGAGTACTTCCCCGGCGTACCCATCTTCCACAGCCGGGACCTGGTGAACTGGCGGCAGATCGGCAACGTGCTGGACCGGCCCAGCCAACTGGAACTGCCGCCGGACACACACGCCTCCGCCGGCATCTACGCCCCGACCATCCGGCACCACGACGGCCACTTCTACATGGTGACCACCAATGTCACCACCGGCCGCCACCTGCTGGTCACCGCCACCGACCCGGCCGGCCCCTGGTCGGAGCCGGTCCACCTCGACGTGCCGCACATCGACCCCTCGCTGACCTGGGACGACAACGGGGACTGCTGGTTGACGGTGTCCGGGGTCGAGTCGTACCGGATCGATCCGGAGACCGGCGCGGTGCTGGAGGGTCCGGTGCCGATGTGGTCGGGCACCGGCGGGCAGTACCCGGAGGCCCCCCACCTGTACCGGATCGGCGACTGGTGGTACCTGCTGGTCTCCGAGGGCGGTACGCACACCGGGCACGCCGTCTCCATCGCCCGCTCGCGCAGCATCCGGGGCCCCTTCGAGCCCGGCCCGGTCAACCCCTTCCTGACCCACCGCAGCACGGATCGGCTGGTGCAGGCCACCGGCCACGCCGATCTGGTGCAGGCCACCGACGGCAGTTGGTGGATGGTGCTGCTGGGCATCCGGGCCAAGGGCCAGTGGCCGCCGTACCACGTACTCGGCCGGGAGACCTTCCTGGTGCCGGTGCGCTGGGTGGACGGCTGGCCGGTGGTGGACCCGGTGGAGGAGACCATGACCGCCCCGGCCGGTAGCCCACCCGCCCTGGCCGCACCGCCCGCTACCGGCGGTTATCGGGACGACTTCGACGCCACCGAGGCGCTCACGCCGGAGTGGATCTCGCTGCGGGAGCGGCCGAAGGAGAGCTGGTCGCTGACCGAGCGGCCCGGCTGGCTGACCCTGCACGCCACCGGTACGACCCTGGACCGGTCCGGGGCCACCCTGGTCGCCCGTCGGCAGCAGCACCACGACTGCCGGGCCGGCGTGCACCTGGACCCCGGTGCGGGACGGGCCGGACTGACCCTGCGCATCGACGAGGCCCACCACTACGACATCGAGGTCGCCGACGGACTGGTGCAGGTGATCGGCCGGGTGGGACCCTTCCGGCAGGTCTTCGGCGAGCTGTCGGTGCCGACCGGCCCGGTCACCCTGACCATCGCCACCCGTACCGATGACCTGCTCCCCCCGACGGTGACCGCCGCCGACCAGGTGACGGCCCCCGGCGCCCCCTTCGGGGTACGCCCGGCCGGCTGCGACACGGTCAGCTTCGAGGTGCTGACCGACACCGGGCCGGTAGTGCTCGCCGAACTCGACGGACGGTACCTGTCCACCGAGGTCGCGGCCGGTTTCACCGGTCGGGTGTTCGGCCTCTACGTCACCGAGGGCAGCGCGGCCTTCGACTGGTTCGACTACCGCCCGAGCGCCCGATCCTGACCGGCCACCAGTTCGCGGGCGTCCGCCTCGGGTGTGCCGGACGGACGCTCGCGGCGCAGGTGAAGCTGCTCCGGAGCGCCGGGCGACAAGCTCGGCGCCACCCGCACCGGCCGGTCGACGACCAGCAACCCGGCATCGGCGAGCCGGTGGGCTTCACCGCCGCCGGTCGCGGTCCTGCACGGCGGGGTGACGGGGGCGGCCGGTCAGGTCGTGGGCAGGCGCTGCGGCGTCAGCTTTCGGTGGGTTGGGCGGCGGTCGGCTTCGGCGGCCAGAAGGGCCACTCCTCGAAGGACGCGCACCGCCCGTCCTCGGCGAACCGCATGATCCACAGATCGCGGTACTCCTGGTCGACCGGGTCGCCGTACCGGACCTCCAGTCGCGCCACCGCGGTGTCGCCCTCGACCGCGACGACCTCGCTGGTCATCTGGAACACCTCGTCCGGGCCGTCCCGCTCGGCTTCCCACATCCGGGCTATCGCCGGCAGACCCACCACCGGTTTCCGGTACGGCCCCTGCCGGTAGCTCGCCTGCTCGGTGAAGATCGTGGCGAGCGCCTCCGTGCCCGGCGTACGCCAGGCCCGCTCGTAGGCCGCGATCCAGCCGGTCACCTGCTCCCTGTCCATGCCTGCCAGCCTGCCACCCCTCGCCTGTTCGACGCCGGTTCGGCGCGCTGACGGTATCCGAGCGGGTGGTTGGCCGCCGCAGCACCGAAAGGGCGTCGGCCGTGCGGGGAGATCCCCGCACGGCCGACGACCGGTGGTGGTGTGATCAGCTTGCGGTGCAGGACACGATCTGGGGTCGAGCCCC